>NZ_WXXM01000002.1:0-246402 GCF_011319235.1 Acinetobacter sp. SA01 | reverse complement strand
GTAATTTCTACCATCAATCAATGAAAATAATTTCGATCAATCAACCAGTAAAAATCCACACAAGTTGTTCTTCATAATCTCTTAATGATCTATTCCCTACCTCATCAGTAGAAAATATAACGCAATAAACATTTAACAACTTAACCTATTCAGCTAAGTTCGCTTGCTGTATCGCGTCGGGATGCAGCGTATTCTATAGAGTTTTTAAATCAACACAACCCCTATTATAGAATTTTCTCTAATTTTACATTCGAGTGTTTGTTTTTTAACCCAAGAAGGTATTTTTAGCATATTTAAAGACTATTTTGAGTGTTTTTTACACATTGCAACATTCATTTTTTAGATAATTTTTACCATTTTAATTTTTATTCGTCCTTCTCAAAATAATAAAACCAGCTTTAGGCTGGTTTTATTGAGATTTATTAATTGGAATGCTCTGCTAGCCATGACATAAACTTCTGACGTTCTGCTTTATTTGCTTTTTGCCATAATTGAATCAGTTGCTGATCAGCAGTTACTCCTGAAGTTAACGACTCACTAGAAGTAGCTGCCACCATTTTTGATTGCACTGCTGCTTGTGTATATATAGGTGCTGGCTGATTCTGCAAAGCTGTTTTCTTTTGAGTCAAATCTGTAGTTTTTGAAAATATACCTTGTCCTAACCATGGTTTTTGTTCTGTGTTTGCACCTACTTGCTGCACCAGCATCTGATTATTTTTATCAAACAATGCCACCACAGGTTGTTCAGCATATTTTTTTGCAGCTTCAAAATTTGCCGGTGCATTAATCAGATCCAGTCGATATTCTTCACCATCTTGCAAAATGGGCGTGCGGACAGTCACTACAGATGATTTCACAATATCGTGTTCACCATTCAAATGTTCAAAATACTGAGTGTAACGCATACTAATATTGCTAATACCTGCATCAACTTTGTATTGATTGTTCTTGGCACGAAATAATCCCGTATTAACTTCCTGATCATTCACCGCTAGAATTTTAATTTCTTCTGGTGCTGAAATAGTAACGGCTGAAAATGCCGCACTACTTACCATCAATGCAGCTGCAGCAAAAGTTAATTTTAGGCTCATCCCACTATCTCTTCTTTGAATATTAAAAATAAATTGCACTATGCAATTAACAAATGACAATTTTATGACAAAGCTATTTTTAATACAGCTGTATTTTCAAGACTTTGTTGAGATAAGCTTTGCAGCTTAATTGATTTATCTATCATCACTTTATCAATAAAAAGAGTGCCGTTTCAGCACTCTCTTAACTTGACTTAAGTAAAACATTGATCAGTCAAATCTTTTGAAACGGATACTATCATCAAGAAATGTTTTTTCTCCCGCTGGTACTTCAATTGAACCAAACACCAATTCGGCACGTAATTTCCAGTTTTTTGGAATATCGAAGGTGGCTGC
This sequence comes from Acinetobacter sp. SA01, assembly GCF_011319235.1. Classification (NCBI taxonomy): domain Bacteria; kingdom Pseudomonadati; phylum Pseudomonadota; class Gammaproteobacteria; order Moraxellales; family Moraxellaceae; genus Acinetobacter; species Acinetobacter sp. SA01. The sequence goes on along the minus strand of NZ_WXXM01000002.1, from coordinate 244,975 downwards.
CACTTCATCATCAATCACGGGATTGTAATGCTGCAAGGAAGCACCAATATGCTGTTCTGCCAATGATGCCCATACAGCAAACTGTGCAATGCCAGTCGAATGCTCTGACCATGCTGGAAAATGCTCAGCATATAAGGGGAATTGTTCTTGGAGAGATTTTACCGCATCCTGATCTTCAAAAAACAGTACCGTGCCATAACCGGCTGCAAAACTGTTAATTTTTGCATTAGTACTTGCAAATGAATCTTCTGGCACAATTTTACGTAATGTTTCACGTACGATACTCCAGAATTTCGCATGTGATTCTCCATATAGAGTCACGATACGTGAAGTTTGTGAATTGAAAGCCGAAGGGCTATTTCGTACTGCCTCTTTAATAATCTCTTCGATTTGATCAGCTGCGATCGGAACGTTTTGACCAATTGCATAAATAGTACGGCGTTGTTTCATATGGGCTAAAAATGACATGGCTCACCTTCTTGGAATTTTAATAACCGTAATTAGAATATATTGATCTTATGTTAATTTTAGAAGTATTCCGCAATTAAAAAAGTGACATTGTGTTTTATTTATAGAATAGTTTTATAGTTGATTTTCAACCGATATAAAACAATAAAGCACCTATAAAAAATGCTTTATTGATATCACGATCAGATTAATTCAGAATTCTAAATCGTTCAGCATTTTGAGGTTCTTGTTTAATCTCTGCTTCTTGTTCAATGGAACCAAAAACCAGCTGTGCTCGCAGCAACCAAGATTCATTAATGTGAAAATGTTCCGCAACTGCCGTATCTATACTCGGATTATAATGCTGCAGACAGGCACCGATGCCTGAATCAGCCAAGGCTGTCCATACTGCATATTGCGCCATACCCGATGTCTGTTCTGACCAGATTGGAAAATCATCAGCATTAAAAGGAATTTTCTTTTGCAATTTTTGAATAATGTTCTGATCTTCATAGAACAATACCGTTCCATACCCTGCCATGCATTGATCTATTTTCATTGCTGTACCGGCGAATACATGTACGGCGACTAGTTTACGTTGTACTTCTTTAACAATTTCCCAAAATTGCTTATGGGAATCACCAAACAACACCACAATTCTAGAACTTTGACAATTTAATGCAGATGGACAGCTTCGCACAGCCTCTTGAATCAACTCTGCCAAATAGGCCTGGCTAAAATGAACCTTTCTTCCTAGAACATAAATACTGCGACGTTTTTTTAATTGATCAACAAATGTTAATTCATTCACCTCTTCAACAGCTCTTTTTTTAAATTTCAATTCTTTGGTGATATCTGTGGTAAGGACATGACCAATTTTCTCTAATAATGCCACAACAGTACTCCCCAATAAGAATGCTAAAGCTTTTAAGATTTTTTCATATTCTAACGGTTTTATAAGGCTGAGCTTTGGATCTGGGATTTTTGAATGTTGTTTTTTAAATCAAACAATTATCACTAAAACAACAAACTCCGCATTTAGCGGAGTTTGTGTGAAATATCACGCATTTTACTTTTCAGTTTCGAATAATGCTGCAACAAATGATTTTGCCGAAAATGGACGTAGATCATCAATTTTCTCACCCACACCAATAAAGCGAATAGGTACATGGGTACGGCTGGCGATATTAAATAGCACCCCGCCTTTAGCCGTGCCATCGAGCTTGGTAATAGTGAGCCCTGTCAAGCCAACAGCTTCATCAAACATTTCAACCTGATTAATTGCATTTTGACCAGTACCCGCATCCACCACCAGCATAATCTCATGCGGTGCTGTCGCATCAATTTTTTGCATCACACGTTTTACTTTGGTCAACTCTTGCATTAAATGACCTTTGTTATGCAAACGACCCGCAGTATCAGCAATCAGCACATCCACGCCTTTGGCACGTGCACTTTCAAAAGCATCAAAAATGACGGATGCACTGTCTGCACCATGACCCTGTGCAACCACTGAAATATTGTTGCGTTCGCCCCAAATTTGTAATTGTTCTGTTGCTGCAGCACGGAAGGTATCGCCCGCAGCCAGCATGACTTTTTTGCCTTCGCCTTGCAAACGTTTTGCCAACTTACCAATCGTAGTGGTTTTACCCACGCCATTAACCCCTACCACCAAAATCACAAATGGTTTTTTATTTGGATCAATATGTAAAGGCTTAACACGCGGAGCAAGCAATGCCACCAATTCTTCTTGCAACGCTTTATAAAGCGAATGTGAATAAATCAGATCACCACGTGCAGTACGTTCAGTTAAATTGGCAATAATGGTTTTGGTTGCATCTACACCAATATCTGCAACCAGTAATTGCTCTTCCACTTCTTCCAGCAATTCATCATCGATTTCTTTACCACCAATGAGAATGTTGACCATACCATCGGCAAGGTTTTTACGGGTTTTGGTCAAGCCTTCTTTCATGCGGCTAAAAAAGCCACCTTTAGACGTAGCGCCTTGCTCTATTTCTGTTTGCTCGGTTTCTGTGGCTACAGGCGCAGAAACAGTAGCTTGTTTATTTTGAGTTTCAACAATAGGGATATTTACCGCAGGTAAATTCGGTAAAGTGACATCGTCATCCCCGATATCAGCATCAATCAAAAATTTATTTTGCCCATTAGATTGCTGTTGCATGCCGAATCCTTGAAAAGCATAGCGTTAAAAAACAAGGATTCTAGCATAGTTTTGTCCTGCGTTTTCCAATAGACACTGAACACACCAAAAACCAACAACTTAACCTTTGCTTTCAAGCAAAAGTTTCTGAAAAATGATCATAAATATAATTTATGACTGGGGGTAAATCTTGTGCTCGAAAGCAGCTACCCACTTTTTTTAAAGCCGTCTTTTTTTAAAAATCCAGTTTTAACGCTCACATTGGCTTTATTGATGCTTCAAAGTGGCTGGGTACATGCAGACACTCGCAGTAAACTGACACCTACGACCTTTGAAACTACACTCAAAAACGGTTTAAAAGTAATTATTCGGGAAGATCACCGTTCTCCTATGGTCATGACGCAAATCTGGTACCGGGTAGGCAGCAGTGATGAATCGGGGAACTTATTAGGCATTTCGCATGTACTGGAACATATGATGTTTAAAGGTACGCAAAAAGTTCCCGATGATGAATTTACCCGCTTAAGCCGTATGTATGGTGGGCGCATCAATGCTTCAACTTTTACCAATTACACCAATTATTACCAGCTCTACCCTAAAACCTATTTCCCACTGGCTTTAGAACTTGAAGCAGACAGGATGAGCAACCTGTTATTACGTCAGCAGGATTTTGATCCTGAAATTAAAGTGGTAATGGAAGAACGGCGCCTACGCACAGATGACAATCCCCGATCCCTAGCTTTCGAACGTTTTAAATGGATCACCTATCCAACCAGCCATTATCGCCAACCGGTGATTGGCCACATGAAAAATCTGCAAAACATTCGACTTGAAGATATCAAAAAATGGTATCGTGACTGGTATAGCCCCAATAATGCTCTCCTTGTGATTGTCGGTGATGTCGACACTGAACAAACCTTGCTGCAAGTACAAAAGTATTTTGCCGATATCCCTGTCAGAAAAACCCCGCCACGCAATGACGTATTAGAATTTGACCATATCGGTTATCGCCATATGGAATTGAATTTTCCAGTAAAAGTAGCAAACCTGCTTATGGCCTGGAACGTGCGCTCACTGGCTACAGCCCAAAATCCGCAAGATGCTTATGCCTTAACCATCATCAAGAACATCTTGGACAGTGGAATTTCTTCACGACTACAAGATCGTCTGGTTAGGGACAAAAAAATATTAACCTCGGTCAGTGTGTCTTATGATCCTTATAGCCGCGGAGATAGCTTATTGAGTATTTCAGCCTTGCCTACAGACGGATTGAGTTTGCCAGAGGCAGAACAAGCCATTCAAGCTGAAATTGAGCTGCTCAAAACGGAGCTGGTCAAACCCACAGAAATCAAGCGAGTGACAGCTAAATATGTCTCCAATTTAGTCTATAGTCAGGATGACATTGCCGGACAAGCCCAGATGATCGGCAATCTAGAGATTAACGGTTTAAGTTTTCGCTTAATGGATGAACTGCCCAAACATTTTGAAACTGTCACCCCGCAAGATATACACCGCGTGGCGAATATTTATTTCAGCAGTGACAATTTGAGTACCTTATACCTTTTTCCTGAAAATAAAACCCAATAGTGGAATTTGCCATGTTCAAGCTGCATTCTTGCCTTATCTTTGTTTCTATGATGATCTGGGTTCAAGCAGCAAGTGCTGAAATTGATTTAAATACCCTTCCCGATGACAATCTGACACAGCTGAAATCCATTCCACTGCTACAAAGTTTAAAAATCAGCAATCCACAAAATCAATTTCATGCCCCTTATGTGCATGATCTCAAAAACAAATATAATGTTCGTACGCTATTTGTGGAATCGCAAGACCTACCCATGGTCGATATTCAACTGACCTTTAATGCTGGCTCGGCCCGGGATGAAGAAATCGCACCAGGTTTATTTGGTATTGCTAATATGGCAGCAAAACTGATTGATGAAGGAACAGAAAAATATACGGCCAATGAAATTGCCCATATTTTTGAAAATGTAGGGGCACGATTTAGTGCTCAGGCGTATCGGGACATGTTTATTGTAAAATTACGGGTATTGTCTGAGCCTAAAAACCTTGAACCGGCTATAGCCATGCTGCTGGGAGTACTCAACCATTCCACCTTTAAAAAACCCAGTATCGATCTGGTATTAAGCAATACTCAAGTCGGCCAGAAACAGATTCAGGAAAGCCCTGGCCGCATGATGAGTATTTTATTTTACCGTGCTTTATATGGAAAACATGCCTATGCCGAACCCATTACCGGGACTCAGCGCAGTATTAGCAAAATCACACAAGAACAATTACAACAATTTAGCAATCAATTTCTAGTGGCTCAGAATCTGAACATTGCCATTACCGGTCAACTCAGTCCCAAACAGGCACAGCAACTTTCTGAACGCATTGCTGGCAATTTAAAACAAGGTAAAAAAGCCAAACCACTGGCTCAACCCATCGATAAATCAGGTTTTGATATTCGCCAAATCAAGTTTAACTCCAGTCAGGCGCATGTCATGATGGGACAACTGGGCCCTACACGTTTTGATCCGGATCGACTCGCCCTGGAAGTGGCCAACCAGATGTTTGGCGGAAGTGGTTTTAATTCTATCTTAATGAAAGAACTACGGATTAAGCGCGGTTTTACCTATGGGGCTTATAGTTCATTTTCATTTAGTCAGGCGCCAGGAATGTTCAGTTTTAGTTATTCAACCCGACAAGACCAGTTGCTCGACAGCATACAGGTTGCTCATCAAGCCTTGATCAATTTTGTCAGCCAACCTATTAACCCAAAACAGCTGGAAGAAACCAAGGCCGGCATGTTACGCGCTTTTCCGAATAATTATAGTAGTAATGCCAGTATCAATGCACAGTTAGGTTCGCTAGGATTTTACAATCAGCCCGCTGACTACCTGAGCAATTATCCCCAATTATTAGAAAAAATTACCGTGCAAGATGTTCAGAATGCCCTTCAAAAACATCTGCACCCTGAACGCCTCACTATTATTGTGGTCAATGATAAATTAGACAAAGCCGCGCTGGAGACAATACTTAAACAAGATTTAAGTCCCCAAGTTCACTCAAACACGCCTTCGGTTGAGCCAATCCCTAAAACAATTATTGCTCCGCCTGTAAAGGAGGTAACTGATGAGCCTGTGTCATCTCCAGATGATGCGCCTGCATCAATTTGAAATATTGTGCATAAGGAATCTGAGGTTGCTGTATCAAGAGCAGAGCCATTTCTTGGGTCGCCGGATAATTGGCTTGAGCTGAAAGTTGCACTACATTTTCAAATTGTTTAACAGTAATGGGACGATGCAAGGCAATGAAAGCAAGAATCAGAATAATGGCAATGATTGTAACGACAAATCCGTTATAAATATCTTCCAGCTTTATTTGAGATTTTAATTGAACAATTTTTTGTACAGCGCTATGCATAACCTACCTCGAATTCAAGGTAGTGTAGGATGCAGAATAAAGAAGCACAAGCAGATTTGCTCAATTTCGCCATATTTACCACAGAAATCAAGCAAATCAATTCAGCGATTAGACAATGACATTCCGGATTACTGCAAAGTAAAGCACCAGTGCGATAATCACTAATACCACTAGAATTGCAAAAGCCCCCACTCCTCTTTCAGCATGCACGGGATGCAGTTCATCATCGTCCGCTATGCGCAGCAACTCACCATTATAGATACTATAAAAATCCTCACGTTGCTGTATATCAAGCTGGCGAGTAAAATCATAAACTCTTTTACGCTGTGCCAAACAATAATTACCCAAGTGAATTTCCTGATGGAAAATGGCTTCGTCTAAATTTTTACGATGCTGATGTGCAAGTTCAATGATTTGATCTGCAGTAGGAGGCAAATCGAATGTAAAACCATCTAATGTTTTTGTCATATTATTCTCCTTATATTTTCAAACTCTCATTAACATACTAAGCAAAAATCATTTTGTATATTGTTTAATCATGTAACCTTGAATTTAATAATATAGCCCATAGATATTGTTTGACAATTTAGATTCGATGTAATATTAATTTAACAATACCTAGTTAAATTAGTTTCAAGAGAAACTTATTAGTCTATCTAGCAATCATAATTACAATAAGGAGTTTACTATGATTCAACAACTCTCTCATCAAGACCTAGAACATGCATATGCAGATGCAGTCAATACCATTCAGTCTCAAATGAATTTTGCAGATGCAGTTCAAAAACTGGAAGAAGTGGCTCGTGCCGGACATGGTAAAGCTGCCTTATTTTTAGCAGAACTTTATTATCAAGGTTTCCGGGTAGAACGCGACTCACTCAAAGCACAATATTGGCAGAAACTGGCCACGATGCAAGCCTAATCAAACGTCACCAAGGTGGCGTTTTTTAATGCTTTCTGTTTTTAAATACATATTTATTTACATAGTTTCTCAAAGCTTACACTGAACTTTCATCTTCATTCCTTACAATAAATGCTGAATTCACTACATGTATTCGGGTATGAATCAAATTAATTCATTACAGCCTATTCCTAAAGACTTATTTTTTAAGATCACGATTTTAAAATCTATGATGTATTGTGGTGTACTGTGGGGTTTATATCATCAGCAGGGTTGGGCCATGATGTCTGACCATGAAGATTTTATTTTTCCCTTTTGGCTAAACGGTCTACAGGCACAAAAATATGCCGAACGTCATTGGCCAAATTATACACCACGTAAGATTACCTCAGCTGATTTTCAGGACTTGCTGTTACCAACACTCACTCGTTTAAATGTTACCCCCGCACTTTGTAATTCATCTAGCCAAAAATTTAAATTGACCACACAACAGATGCGGCATTTCTTTTTTGCTGAATCTTTACAATCTGCTTGAGGGTTTGCGGCAAATATTAAAAGTGAAATTCAGAGAAATGTAAATTTTTATTAATGACCTGAAAAGTATTTGCATTTTTCTGATTTCGCGCTAAGTTTAATGTCAAATAAGGAACAAAAAGGATGATAATAAATGACTAATGTTGCACAAGTTATTCACGATAAAATTGATAAAACCATTTTTACGATTGATCCAGAATCAACGGTACTTGAAGCAATTTCGCTTATGGCAGATAAAGGCATTGGTGCACTGGTCGTGACTGATCAAGAGAAAGTGGTCGGTATTCTTTCTGAACGTGATTACATGCGTAAAGTGACGTTGATGGAACGGACCTCTAAAGAAACGACAGTCGGTGAAATCATGACTGCTAAAGTACTGACCGTGACTAAATCCACCAGTGTTGAAGACTGTTTAAGTTTAATGACTGATCGCCATTTACGTCATCTTCCTGTAGTTGAAAATTCAAAACTGGTAGGGTTAATCTCGATTGGTGATTTGGTCAAAGCCGTAATGGAAGATCAGCGCAAATTAATCGATCAATTGCAGCAATATATCGCCAGTTAAGATTTAAAGCACATTAAAAAACCTCTCGAAATGAGAGGTTTTTTTAATCCCTTTAAAGCTCCCTTTCATAAAGAGAGACTTTAGCTATCTTCTTATAAAGATGGAAAAAGAAACCTTCTTTAAAAAAATGAGCACATATGATGTAAGAGGGAGATTTTATAATTAGTTCAAGCCTAATTTTTCCGCCACATAATCCGAGTCTTTATCGCCACGACCCGAAACATTCACGACAATTTTCACATCTTTCGCCATTTTTGGTGCTTCACGCAAAGCCCAGGCGACTGCATGAGAACTTTCAAGTGCAGGAACAATTCCCTCTACACGTGAAAGTGTCATAAAAGCATCCAGACATTCCTGATCTGTTGCTGAGGTATATTCCACACGGCCCAAGTCTTTCAACAAGCTGTGCTGTGGACCTACGCCCGGATAATCCAGACCTGAAGCAATCGAATGTACCGGCAAAGGCTCACCCTGTTCATCTTCAAGGACATAACATGCCATTCCGTGAAGCTGGCTTGGTTTACCCAAAGTCAGGGTAGCTGAGTGCATCGTGGTATCCAGACCATGGCCCGCAGGTTCTACACCTACTAGTTTTACATCGGCATCGTTTAAAAATGCAGAAAAGGCACCCATGGCATTTGAACCACCACCAACACAAGCTACGATATAATCCGGGTTTGAACCAAAACGGTCATTAGTCTGAACTTTAATTTCATCACCAATAATTGCCTGAAAGTCACGCACCATTTTCGGGAATGGATGTGGACCAACCACTGAACCAATCGCATAAATAAAGTTTTTCGGGTCTTTGAGATATTCTTCAAACGCGCTGTCTACTGCATCTTTTAATGTTGCCGTACCACGGGTAACAGAAATCAGGTTGGCACCCAAGATCTTCATCTTCACCACGTTCGGATGTTCTTTTTCAATATCCACTTGCCCCATATGAATTTCACATGGAATACCGACTAAGGCACATGCAGTTGCAAGTGCCACACCATGCTGGCCTGCACCCGTTTCAGCAATGACTTTTTTCTTACCCATGTACTTGGCAAGCAAAGCTTCGCCTAGGCAATGATTAATCTTATGTGCACCGGTGTGATTTAAATCTTCACGTTTCAGGTAAATTTGCGCTCCACCCAATTGGTCAGACAAACGTTTGGCATGAAACAGCGGACTTGGACGACCCACATAGTTGGCAAATAAATCAGCTAGTTCATTCTGGAATTCTGCAGTATGGCGAATTTGCTCATACGCGACATTAATTTCATCCATCGCTTCTTTTAAATGAGGCGGAATAAACTGACCACCGTATTGTCCAAAGAAACCTTCTTCATTGGGTAATGGGATGCCATTAATTTGATGATCCATTTTCAATTCCTTCATTTAAAAAGAACGCATTTAATTTCAATACGTTTAACGAGCCAAATATTTTGTCATGTCTTCCACACCCTTTAAGGTCATGGGATACATATGATCTTCAAAGATTTGTTTGATCTGACCAATGGTATGGGTGTAATGCCAATAACTGTCTTGTTCTGGATTAAGCCAGGCCGTCTTTTCAAAATGTTGACGTAAACGCTGTAACCAGACATTACCTGCTTCATCATTCATATATTCAACAGAACCACCCACTGAGTTCAGCTCATAAGGTGCCATACTGGCATCCCCTACCACAATTACCCGATAGTCGCGCCCATAAGTATTGAATAAATCCCAGGTATTCATGCGGGTATTAGAACGGCGGATATTGTCTTTCCAGACATAATCATACAAACAGTTATGAAAATAAAAATATTCTAAAGTTTTAAATTCGGTTTTGGCCGCACTGAACAGTTTTTCACATTCAGCGATATACGAGTCCATCGACCCACCAACATCGAACAACATCAGCACTTTAATACGGTTGCGACGTTCCGGAACCAGCTGTACATCTAAAATACCTTGCTTGGCGGTTTCACGAATCGTGCTGTTAATATCCAGTTCTTCAGCTGCGCCTTGACGGGCAAACTTGCGTAAACGGCGGAGTGCCATTTGCATTTGCCGTGTACCTAAAATCTGTTCATCATCCAGGTTTTGGTATTTACGCTGTTCCCAAACCTTAACCGCAGAACGTTTACGTCCCGGCCCACCAATACGCACACCTTCAGGATGATCACCATACGCCCCAAAGGGTGAGGTGCCACCGGTACCAATCATCTTGTTACCGCCTTGATGCTTCTTATGCTGCTCACGAAGACGCTCTTCCAGCATCTTCATCAGCTCTTCCAGTGAGCCAGCTTTTTTCAATTCTTCCCGCTGCTCAGGCGTGAGATGCTTTTCCAGAAGTTCCAGATCAAACCAGTCTTTTGGTAACTTATGCACCTGATTAAGCAAATCATCCAGATCAAAAGTGGAGATGCCATCAAAGTAATCTTTCATGGCTCGATCAAACTTGTCAAAGAAACGCTCATCTTTAACCATAACCGTTTTGGCGAGTCCATAGAACTCTTCCTGATTGGCAAACACCAAGCCTGAAGCTACAGCTTCATTCAGATCAATCAGTTCACGGGTTGATACTGGCACACCGTATTTGCGTAAGGTATAAAACAATCGCACAAACATGCGTGTTTCTCCCTTAGCGACGCGACATAAAGGCTAAACGTTCAAGCAACTGCACATCTTGCTCGTTTTTAATCAGGGCACCATACAAGGGTGGAATCGCTTTGGATTTATCATGCTTGCGTAAAATATCTTCAGGCATATCATCAGCCATCAGCAGGCTTAACCAGTCAATCAGCTCAGAAGTGGATGGTGGTTTTTTTAAGCCCGGAATATGGCGAAGCTTGAAGAATACTTGTAAAGCTTCATTCACCAAAGCTGCAGACACTTGCGGGAAATGCACGTCAATAATTTCACGCATGGTCGCTTCATCAGGGAATTCAATATAATGGAAAAAACAGCGGCGTAAGAACGCATCTGGCAGTTCTTTTTCATTATTTGAAGTAATAATCACGATTGGACGCTGTGTCGCCGTGATGGTTTCCCCTGTTTCATAAACAAAAAATGACATTTTGTCGAGTTCATGCAATAAGTCATTCGGAAACTCAATGTCTGCTTTATCAATTTCATCAATCAACAAGACACAGCGTTGTTCACTGGTGAAGGCTTCCCACAATTTTCCAGGCTTGATGTAGTTTTTAATGTCATAAACACGGTCATCACCTAACTGGCTATCACGCAAACGCGATACAGCATCGTATTCATACAGGCCTTGCTGTGCTTTTGTGGTCGACTTGATGTGCCAAGTGAGTAGCTTCAGTCCCAAGCTTTCTGCGACTTGTTCGGCAAGCAGGGTTTTACCTGTTCCCGGCTCACCTTTAACCAAAAGCGGCTTTTGCAAGCTACGTGCTGCTTTAACGGCAAGTTTTAAACTATCAGTCGCAATGTACTGATCTGTACCAAGAAATTGTTGAGTATCCACAGACATGATTTAACCTTATTGTTTTATTTAAAGCGGTGAACTATTGTTGTTTGCGACAAACTTTGCTTTGTTGGCCATATATTTTGACCATAAAGCGCCAATGATCAGGCCAAGCCCGATCACAAAGAGAATGAGAGAAGCATTGGTCCAGACCAAAGCTTTTTCTTTGGTTAAAAGACCAAATAGCAATCCAAAAAAAGCCGGAGCGATAGCAGCATTATTTCCTTCAGAAACTGTCGGCGTGAGTAAAATGGCAAAGCCGATGAGCCATGTCATTCCACCTAGCGGCTTAGGCAAACGTTTTGCAATAACATACCAGGCCCAAAGAATAATTACGCTTCCTAGCAGATATACCGTGACGGCAATGCTATCTTCAGGAATTGAATCTAGTAGTGAAAAAAAACTATTCATCGTTACAACTCCTGATTAGCCTTTAAGCGCCACGCAGCCCTTCGGGTGCAACCGCATTCGGATTGATTAATCCTTCTGGAGGGACTTGAATAAAGAAACCTTTGGTTTCAATAGAGTCAATCACATGTAATACATTGACACGCGCCAGTTTACGGCTTTCGGTTAACTCCAAATCCATAACAAAAGTTGCACGACCAAATGCAACACGCATCGCTTCTGGCAAGATTTCCAGCGGATTTACTGCCTCAGCTTCATTCTCAGAAGTTTCTGAACGGGCGATGTAAAGATACATTTCGTCTTTTTTGCTAGATTTAAAAATTGAACAGTGCATAGTTGAAACAGGACTCATAAAACTCAGCACAAAGCATACATTAAAAAAAAGACCGATACATTAGTGATTATTAACGCATCAGTCGTGATTGTGTGTAAATGTTAATTCTTTGAACAAAATGGTTAAAAATTAATCCATCACTTTCATTTGCGTAGACAGATAACTTTCATCTGCATGTAACACATCAATCAGTGGCTTGGTCAGAACATCATAGCGCCAACCAAGCAGATAAGCGGGCAAATCCTGTTCATCATTATGAAATACCACATGCTGATATAGTGCATTGAGCCATTTTTTACGCATCAATACTTCTTTAGGTACCGTAGTTTCCTGCACCACGGCCTGAATGACATTCTCCACTCTTTCACCAATTTCTTTGGATGAGTGACGAATTGGACGTGCCATACGCAGTGGCCATTCTGCCTGTTCAGGCAAAAACTTAAGTAGGTCCAGAATGGTTTTACCATACTCACGCACAATATTTTGACGAATATCTTTAATACTAGACAACTGGAAATGATTACGCGGATTTTTTTCCACCAGATCAATCAGGGTGGAATTTTTCAGAATAAAGCTGCGAGGATAATTCAAGGCTTTGACCATCTGTTCGCGCCACACAGCCAGTTGTTGCAACTGCATCAATTGACGGCGTGAATGCCGGTAGTTTCCAATATCGTGATAAAGCAACTCTAGAGGTGTTTCCTGACCAATTTCATGGGTCAGATGACGGCAATCTTCCAGGGCAAAATCCAGTAAGTGCTTATCGCCTAATTCCTGCTGGATCTTATTCGATAGATTCATCAGATATAGTACGTCATTCGCCGCATAGGTGAGTTGCTCAGAGCTTAACGGACGCGCCAACCAGTCAGATCGGGTCTGGTCTTTATCAATGTCCACATCCAGCATGTGCTTTAACGCATTTTGATAGCTTACCTGTAGCCCATGACCTAAAAAAGACATGCCAATCTGGGTATCAAAAACATTGCTTAGGCTTTTTTGCTGTGAGTAATGATAAATTAAATCAATATCTTCACTGCAGGCATGGAAAATATTCTGCTGGGCCTGAAACAATTTTTTCCAGAATGCCGACAGGTCTAAACTTGTGCCATCAAGTAAAAAAACCCGATCCGCAACATTAATTTGAAATACACCGAGTTTAGGCCAAAGAGTATCCACCTTGATGAATTCGGTATCCAATCCATAAATGGATGTCTGCCCCATCAAGTGCAGAATATCTTCTAAATCTTTTTGTTGATGAATGAACTGAAACATATTACCGAGTCTAAAAGCAGATTCTCTTGAAAAGTATATTAACCGATATATAACATTTAGATATAACAAAATCTACATCTAGCGTATATATTCACCATATTTTAATATTTAAATAAAAAATCAACATTTTTTTATATTTTTTTTGTATAAGTTTAAGACTATTTTTCTCGTAAATGCCACCCAGTTCTTATTCTTGTCAAAAATAATGAAATAAGCACCTGGGTACTTATTTCATACGCATACGATTATGCACCGCCTGACTTAAAGTATGACTATCCACATATTCAAGTTCTCCCCCTTGAGGAACACCTTGAGCAATCCGAGTCATTTGAATCGGTAAATGCTTGGTTGCTTCAACCAGATAATGTGCTGTCGCCTGACCTTCTACAGTAGCATTGGTTGCCAATATAACTTCTGAAACCGTGCCCTGACTCAGGCGCTGAATCAGATAGGGAATCCCGATTTCTTCCGGCCCAATTCCGTCCAGTGGAGACAAATGTCCACCCAGCACATGGTATTTACCCCGAAAACTGCCACTTTGTTCAATCGCCATCACATCTGCTGGTGATTCCACCACACAGAGCAGCTGATCATCACGTTCATGCGAAAGACAGATATCGCAGACTTCATTTTCAGTGAGCGAATGACAAACACTACATTCCTGAATATAGGTAGCTGCTTCATTTAAAGCATGTGCCAGCCCGACTGCACCTTCCCTGTTTTTCATGATCAGGTGTAATGCCATGCGCTGAGCCGATTTCGGCCCAACACTTGGCAAAATCCGTAAGGCTTGAACCAGTTGATCAAATCGATCACTAAACACTGGACGTATTCCTTAGAATAAACCTGAAAGACCTGGTGGCAAGCCCATACCAGAATTTGCCGCTTTCATTTTTTCCTCAGAAATCGCTTCAGCCTGACGTGCAGCATCATTCATTGCAGCCGCGATTAAGTCTTCAATCATGTCAGCATCGTCTTGCAGCAATTCAGGGCTGATTTCGATACGTTTTACCACGTTACGGCAAGTCATGGTGACTTTTACCAGACCGCCGCCTGCTTCAGCATGAACTTCAGTTTGCGCAAGCTGCTCTTTGGCCTTTTTAACATTGGCTTCCATATCTTTTTGCATGCGCTGTGCTTGCTGCATCAACATGTTAATGTTCATAAAATACTCCGAACACAAAACTTAAAAATAAGATAAAAAATTAAATTAAATCTAAACCACGACTAATGTCGCGAATAATATCATCAATATCTTCCAAACCAACAGATACACGGATTAATCCTTCACGAATCCCTGCAGCTTCTTTGGCTTCTGGTGAAAGCTTACCGTGAGTGGTAGTTGCTGGATGAGTAATAGTTGATTTCACATCGCCCAGGTTACCGGTAATGGAAATAAACTGGGTATTGTCGATAACTTTCCAAGCCCCGTCACGCCCACCTTTGACTTCAAAGGACACAATACCGCCGAAACCGCTTTGCTGTTTGGCTGCAAGCTCATGACCGATATGTGAAGGCAAACCAGCGTAATACACTTTTTCTACTTTGTCGTGCTGATTTAAGAATTCAGCCAGTTTTTGTGCATTTGCTGAATGTTCACGCATACGTAAACGCAGAGTTTCCAGACCTTTTAAGAAAACCCAGGCATTAAATGGGCTCATTGACGGGCCAGTGGTGCGAACATAACCAAATACTTCTTCAAGCAATTTGTGATTACCTACCACAGCACCACCCAATGCGCGACCTTGACCATCCAGATATTTGGTTGCTGAATAGACAACCAGGTCAGCCCCTAATTTAATTGGCTGTTGCAATACTGGCGTACAGAAGCTGTTATCAATCGCCAGTAATGCACAATTGGCATGAGCCAGATCCGCCAAGGCCTGAATATCGGCAATTTCAGCCAGTGGATTGGACGGAGATTCAACAAACAGTAATTTGGTTTCAGGCTTGATTGCATTTTTCCACGCATCAAGATCGGTTAAATCAACAAAATCGACTGCTATACCAAATTTAGCCACGTATTTTTCAAAAAGAGAAACCGTTGAACCAAACACCGCACGTGAACAGATGACGTGATCGCCCAGTTTCAAATAAGACATAGCCACAGCCATGATGGCCGCCATGCCAGTACTGGTTGCAACAGCACGTTCCGCACCATCTAATGCGGCAAGGCGCTTTTCAAACATCGCAACTGTCGGATTGGTAAAGCGCGAATAAATGTTGCCAGGTTCCTGACCAGAAAACTTAGCTGCGGCTTCTGCTGCATTTTCATAGACGAATGATGAAGTGAGAAAAATCGGCTCACCATGCTCGCCTTCAAAACTGCGTGTATGACCTGTACGAATGGCTAAGGTATCTAATTGGTATTCAATGTCGTCTTGTTGGCTCATTTGTATTACCCAGTCCTGGACTGTATTGCTAATAATTGCCAACATTTTGAGCGTCTATGGCATTTAAGGTCAAGGTATAATGCATAAATATCGCCTACACTTCGATCAATCCCCCATATGTCAGCATCCCCAGCAATGATTCAAGTTAAAAATAAAATTGCCAAACATAAAAGCAAACTCAAAAACCTGTCAAAGACTTTATTTAACTCAAAATCACTGGTTTTATCGCAAGCCACTCCCTATGAAGTCATTGCAGAGTACAAACAGACCCGAGTGCGCTATTACGCCTCATTAGATAAGCAATATAAAGAACCCCTGGTTTTTGTTGCTCCCCTTGCAATCAACATGGCCATTTACGACCTGTATCCCTACCGTTCATTGGTAAAACACTTTCAACATAGTGGCTTTGATGTCTATTTAATCGAATGGGGTCGATATAGCTATCGAGATCGTTTCCTCAATTTCATGTCATTTATTGATGATGCCATTCCGCATTGTATAGACCAGATCCGAACTCACTCGCATAGTGATGAAATTTCACTGCATGGCTGGAGTATGGCCGGTGTATTTGTCATGTTGTATTGCGCATTGCAAAAACCGAACCATGTTAAAAATTTAATTGTATTGGGCAGTCCGGTGGACAGTCATGCATCAGGCCGTACCGGCAAACTTTTTCAAAAGGCCAATCAACTGATTGCCAAAAACAAAACCCTGCAAAACAAAATTTACTCAGGAACGGTACCCAAGCATCTGATTCATAGTCCAGGCATACTAAATTCACTCGGTTTTAAAATGATTGATCCTGTGGGATGGATACAAAGCCAGAAACAGCTTCTAGCAAACCTCGATAACCTGCAAGCCTTATATGAACACGCCACCATGGGTAATTTCCTGAACCAGATGATTGACTATCCAGGCGGTATCAATCAGGACATGATTTTTAATGTCTGGCTACAAAATCCGCTCAAAAACGGTGTTATCAGATTACAGGATAAGCATATCGAATTAAAACATATAGCCTGCTCTTTACTGGTAGGCGCGGGTCGTAGCGATCGGATTGTTTCCAAAGAGGCCGTTAAACCTTTAATTGAATTGACAAATAGTCAGGATGTCACGTTTACTCTTATCCCGGGTGGTCATTTGGGACTCATGTCTAGCCAGTCCAGTGCCAACGAGTTCTGGCCTTTCATGACCACCTGGCTAAAACAGAGATCGAGCAAAATATAAAGGAAACATCATGATTCAGTCAGTTGCATTTATCGGCTTAGGCGCAATGGGTTACCGTATGGCAGCACATTTACCTCAACATTTTGATACGGTCTATGTATGGAACCGTAATTTCGAAAAAGCCAAACAGCATGCAACTGAATATGGCACCCAAGCTGTAGAACTTGAGCAAGCGGTTCAGGCCGATATCATTTTTTCTTGCCTGCCAACGAGCAAGGAAGTTGAAGATCTTATTGCAACGGTTCAGATTAAATCGGGTGCGGTATGGGTCGATTGCACCAGTGGTGTTCCCGAATCGGCAAAAAAGCTCAGCCAACAATTAAAAATATCGAATGTGGATTTTCTGGATGCACCGGTGAGCGGGCAAACCATTGGTGCGGAAAATGGCACATTAACCGTAATGATTGGTGGTGAAGCTGCTGCTTTTGAAAAAGCCCTTCCTGCAATTCAAGCCTTCGGCAAACTGATTAAACATGTTGGTGAATCAGGTGCAGGTTTCGCAGTCAAAGCAGTGAACAATATGCTATTAGCCGTCAATCTCTGTTCAGTGGCCGAAGGTTTCACCACCTTAAAAGCGCATGGGGTAAATCTGCATGAAGCTTTAGACTGCATTAATGCGTCAAGCGGTAAAAGTGGCGTAACGGAAATGGTGTTGCCACAACGTATTTTAAATCGTGCCTTCCCGCTGACTTTTGCTCTGCCATTATTGGCAAAAGATACCGGAATTGCACTTGATCTGGTTCGTGATGCCAAACTGTCAGCACCGGTAATTGCCTTGACTCAAAGTCTGATTCAGGCAGCCAGTAATTTAGCAGAAAAAGACAGTGACTTTTCTAGTGCTGTGAAAATGTACGAATCTTGGAATAAAATTACACTTGAGTAATTACTCGCCATTGAATAATAATAAATAAACCTAATATTGTGTAGAAGTGCTCTACACAATATTCTCACAGAGGAAACCCTCATGACCAAGCTTAGTGTTGCAGTTTTGGCTAGTTTTACAACTTTCTTTGGGGCAACTGCTTTTGCAGCGACAGCAGAGCAAGAGTGCCAACAATTAAAAAATGACCATGATGTCATTTATGCCTCTAAAGGTTTTTGCTTTAAAGACCCGGAAGCCAAGGCCAAGTTCGGCAATGACAATTGTTATACAACCAAGCCAAAATTTTCAGAAAAAGAGCAACAACGACTTGACGCCATCAAAGATCGTCAGAAAGAATTGAACTGTAAATAATTACAGTACCCAATCACTTTCAAGGACTAGACATGCTTTACGATGATCAAAATATTTTTGCACGAATTATCCGTAATGAACTTCCTGCAATAAAAGTGTATGAGGACGAACAGGTTCTGGCTTTTATGGACATTATGCCCCAGGCAGAAGGTCATACGTTGGTCATCCCGAAAACACCTGCAATTACCTTACTCGATCTGCCACCTGATGCCGCTGCCTATACCATTCAGATTGTGCAAAGAATTGCCCAGGCAATGAAAATAGCACTTGATGTTCAAGGTATTGTACTGATGCAACTTTCAGGTGCATCTGCTGGTCAAACTGTTCCACATGTACATTTTCACCTCATTCCAAGTTCAGTGCATGAGCTTGGAAAACATGCATTACATATGGGTGATCAGGAAAAAATTAAAGCACTGGCTGAAAAGATTAAAGCTGAACTTTAAAATTCACTCGAATTTTAATTTGTAAAAAATGGAGCGAAAGCTCCATTTTTTTATATTTGAGATTGAATCAACTCATCTCACAGATTTTAATAAAAATTTAAATTATTGAAAAATAATAAAATATATTATTTTTTTAATCCTCTTCGTAATAAAACTGTCATATAGCTTTCACTTCACTGTCACAAAGTTTGCAGATACTGCTTAGCAAGTTGGTGAGCTTTTGTAATTTTTTGTACACAAGCAAACTAAAAAGAAGGCAAGGCGAATGCCATTTTAAAAAGTGTTTTGGAGAAATCTTGATGAAAAAATTGCTTCTAGCAGCTGCTGTTGCGGCAATGGGTGTAAGCGCAGCACAAGCGGCACCAACTTTATATGGTAAACTGAACGTGTCTATCGACCAAGTTGATAACTACGATTTCAAAGGTAACGATATTTCTGAAGTAAGCTCGCATGCTTCACGTCTTGGTGTTAAAGGCGAAGAAAAATTAACTGATAACCTGTCTGCTGTTTACCAAGCAGAATGGGCGGTTTCTACTGATGGTGAAGGTTCAGACACTGACTGGAGCGCGCGTAACCGCTTCCTAGGTGTAAAATGGGCTGGTATCGGTACACTAAAAGCTGGTCAATATGACTCTTACTTCAAAACCTCTGCAGGTAGTGCACAAGACATTTTCAACGACCATACTCGTCTTGATATGACTAAAGTATTGCATGGTGAAGAGCGTCTTAAAAACGTAATAGGTTTTGAAACTGACAAGAAATTACTTGGTGGCGTTCAATTTAGCATTATGGCGCAACAGGGTGAAAACACTGCTTCTCAATATACAACAGAAAAACGTGATAGCTTTGGTGATGCAGTTTCAACTTCTTTAAGCTATGACAATAAAGACCTTGGTCTTGCTCTAGCTGTTGCAGCTAATATGGGTGTACAGGGTGACTATAACGCTTATGGCTTAAAAGATGTTGAATCTGATGCTGTGCGTGTAACTGGTTCTTATAACTTTAAAGCTGCTGGTCTACCAGGTTTAACTTTAGGTGCTTTATGGCAACAAGCTGAACTTTCTGACTCTCCGTCAGCTACAGTTCTAGCAGCTACAGTAGAAAAAGGCTCAAATCCAACTAAGAACTTAAAACCTGAAGCAGCTTCTCTAGAAGAACAAGCAATGGGTATTACTGCAGCTTACAAATTTGCAGACACTCCATGGACTGTTAAAGCTGAATATATCACTGCTGAAACAACTGCTACTGGCGTAAAAGACCGCACAATCGACCAGTATGGTCTTGGTGTAGACTATAACTTCAACAAACAAGCTCGTATGTATGGTGTAGTTGCTTCACAAGAACGTGATTGGGAAACTGGTGTTGGTAAAGATGACACTATGACTGTATTCGGCCTGGGTATGGAATATAACTTCTAAGCCCTCTTCATTTACTTAGAAAGCTATTAAAAAGACCACATTCCTGTGGTCTTTTTTTTGAGGCAAGAATTTTAACTTCTTCTCTCATTCCTCTTGCATTTTAAGTCACGGTGTTTAATTGGATTTATATAAAACATATTAAATGGAATTTTAAACAAGAATAATTATCAATTAATTATTTATATCCCCTAAAAAGATACAAGTGTTTTAGTTGGAGTTAAAAGTATATATAAGTATTTTAGTCAGAATTAAAAATTAAATACGCAGTGTTTTAGTCAACTTAATAATCGCAAAAAATCAGTATATTTTTTATCACAACCTTAACATAAATTATTGTTTTAAAAAACAAATATAATATATTTTTATTTTAATTGTTTCATCTATTTATTTTTAGTTATTTTTTGTTTAATAATATAGATCAAGTTTAAAAAAATAGGCTTATTTGTATGAGCTTAATACCGAAAGATTACAATCAACGTTTAGTTCGAGAGATCGCAATCATATTAATAATCAAGGTTGCTCTCCTACTGACGATTAAACACATCTGGTTCGATGCCCCTACTATTCCTCAAAATTTTGACACTCAAGTTGCCGAGCATATTGCTGGCAGCCCTTCCCAAATCAAGGAGACACGTTGATGATTTCTGAAAGCGTGGTCGATCTTTCGCGGTTCCAATTTGCAATGACCGCGTTGTATCACTTTATATTTGTACCTCTTACACTTGGTCTGGCTTTTATTCTTGCCATTATGGAAACCACCTATGTGATTTCCGGTAAAGAAATTTATAAGGACATGACCAAATTCTGGGGAAAACTTTTTGGTATTAACTTTGCCTTAGGTGTTACCACAGGTTTAACCATGGAGTTCCAGTTTGGTACAAACTGGGCGTACTATTCGCATTATGTCGGTGACATTTTTGGTGCGCCACTCGCTATTGAAGGATTAATGGCATTTTTCTTGGAATCGACTTTTATTGGTCTATTCTTCTTCGGCTGGGACCGGCTTTCCAAAGTTCAGCATTTAGGCGTGACCTGGCTGGTTGCACTGGGTTCCAACATGTCGGCACTTTGGATTTTAGTCGCCAATGGCTGGATGCAAAACCCTGTGGGCGCAGAGTTCAACTTTGAAACCATGCGTATGGAGCTGGTTGACTTCGGCGCACTGATTTTCAACCCGGTGGCTCAGGTTAAATTTGTCCATACAGTATCTTCAGGTTATGTCACTGGTGCCGTTTTCGTTTTAGCGATTTCCAGTTTCTACATGCTGAAAAAACGTGATTTACCTTTTGCACGCCGTTCTTTCGCTATTGCGGCAATCTTTGGTTTAGCCTCTACATTCTCAGTTATTTTACTGGGTGATGAATCAGGTTATGAACTGGGCGATGTACAAAAAACCAAATTGGCTGCAATTGAAGCAGAATGGGAAACTCACCCAGCACCTGCTCCATTTACATTGTTTGGTATTCCAAATCGGGAAGAACAACGCACTGACTACGCCATCAAAATTCCATATGTGATGGGTATCATTGCAACACGTTCTCTTGATAAAGAAGTGACTGGCCTGAAAGACCTGATGGTTCAACATGAGCTTCGTATCCGTAATGGTATGACTGCATATGCCGAACTTGAAAAACTTCGTGCAGGCGACCGCTCACCAGCGCTGATGGCTTCGTTCAAAGAAAATCAGAAAGACTTGGGCTATGGCTTACTTCTTAAAAAATACACACCAAATGTAGTAGATGCTTCTGAAGAGCAAATCAAAGCAGCAACCAAAGATACAGTTCCTAACGTAACTGCCCTGTTCTTCTCGTTCCGTGCCATGGTCGCTTCTGGTTTCTTGATGCTGCTTCTGTTTGTCCTTGCAACTTTTGCAGTCGCTAAACGTAATGCAGAAAGCAAACCTTGGTTACTTAAATTTGCGCTGTACGGCTTACCATTACCATGGATTGCTACACAAACTGGCTGGTATGTAGCTGAAGGTGGTCGTCAACCATGGACAATTGGTGAGGTTCTACCTACACATCTCTCTGCTTCAAGCTTAAGCACTGGTGATATTTGGGGTTCAATCCTGGCACTTGCAGCGTTCTATACAGTACTTCTAATTATCGAAATGTACTTGATGATCAAATTCGCTCGCTTAGGTCCAAGTTCTTTACATACTGGTAAATACCATTTTGAAAAAGGCGCTGATCAAAACCATGCTGCTGCGGAGGCTCAATCATGATCGAATATGAATTACTCAAAATAATCTGGTGGGTTTTGGTAGGTGTACTACTGATTGGCTTTGCCCTCACCGATGGCTTCGATATGGGCTCTATGGCAATCATGCCATTCGTGGGCAAAAACGATGAAGAGCGTCGTGCGGCAATTAATACCATTGCCCCGCACTGGGACGGTAATCAGGTTTGGTTCATTACAGCTGGTGGTGCACTGTTTGCTGCATGGCCAATGGTTTATGCAACCGCATTCTCCGGCATGTACTGGGCACTATTACTGGTGCTGTTTGCCCTGTTCTTAAGACCTGTAGGTTTTGACTACCGCTCTAAACTTGAGAACAAAAAATGGCGTAACTCTTGGGACTGGGGTTTGGCTGTTGGTGGTGCAGTTCCTGCTTTAGTCTTCGGTGTTGCCTTCGGTAATATGTTCCTGGGTGTGCCGTTTACTTTAGATGAAACCGTACGTTCAACTTATACTGGTAGCTTCTTTGCCCTGCTCAACCCATTTGCCCTGGTTTGTGGTATTGTCAGCTTATCTATGCTGAGTGCGCATGGTGGTGCGTGGTTGATGCTTCGTACCGATGGCGACTTACATGCACGTTCTGCCAAAGCAACTCAATTGATGGGTGTAGTATTCTTGGTTTGCTTCCTGGGCGCTGGAGCATGGTTATACTTCGGTAACATTGAAGGTTATACTTTAGCTCAACCATTTGATACCAATGGGGTTGCAAACCCTCTTGCCAAAGAAGTCATTACCAATGGCAACCATGGCTGGATGAATAACTACTCGACTTACCCAATCACTATGATTGCACCGATCATGGCAATCTTGGGAAGCCTGATTGTAATTGCCGCTGCTGCGAAAGCCAAAGCCGGATTAAGCTTCCTGGGCACATCGCTGATGGTAATTGGGGCAATTTTAACAGCTGGTTTTGCATTGTTCCCATTCCTTATGCCTTCAAGCATCAACCCTGTTGCCAGCTTGACCATGTGGGATGCCGTATCAAGTAAAAACACACTAACTGTAATGACTGTTGCTGCCTGTATTTTTGTTCCAATTATTTTGAGTTACACCACTTGGTGTTACTATAAGATGTGGGGCGTAATTACCAAAAAACATATTCAAGAGAATTCACACAGCCTGTACTAAGGCTGTGTTTTAGGAGATAAAATTATGTGGTATTTCGCATGGATTCTCGGGATTTTAATGGCGTGCTTTGCAGGCGTATTAAGTGCCCTTTATATCGAACATCATCAAGATTTGGATGAGGAATAAAACATGACAGAGATCGCAATGACAGCAGAAGGAAGCAAGCCAAATAAATTTGTAATGGCCATTTCATTTTTGATGGCATTGCCTCTTGCTACGGTGTTGCTAATTCACCCAGCCCTCATGCTCGATGCCAATGGTCACTATAATCATAGAGCCTTGATGATGATCATGATTGGCATTTCAGGTGGATTTATTTACGGCGTAGGATTTCTGCCTAAGTTTTGGCTGTGGAAATGGCTATTTAGTCCATATATCGCATGGCCATTGATGATCTGGGGTTATTACACCTGGTTCCTCACCTAATTCTTTAAACGTTCTAAAAAGCCCAGATTTGTGGGCTTTTTTACATCTACTTATAACGCGCTAAAATCTTTTCCCGCTCTTCTTTCGATATATCCTCAGGCAACATAAAACATTCACGATACTTTTGAAGAAAAATCTGAATAAGATTTTGACGATCAGGCAAAGTATGTTTTAAATAAATCTGTGCACTCATCATTGTTAAATTGTTAGATTGCTTAATAATCAATTTTTTGTGTTCATCACCCAAACCAAAGGTGTGACGCAAAAATGTTTGCTTCCCACTATGTACAATTGAATTAAGATAATCCAAAGAGAATAACTTGAACTCTTCGAGTTGAGCGACAATATGCTTGATTTCCTGAATTTCCTTCAAAGCTTCAATCATCGGCGTTGCAGTAAAACGGCTAATACTTTTATGTTCCTTTAAAGTAAGCTGCTCTATTGAATCCAGCACGCCCAACTCACACACTTGCTCATCCGTTGCTACAAATAATATCCAATAAGCACGCACTAAAGATTCAAATTATGTACGAAACAACGCAAGAGCCGATATAAACAGTTCAGTTTCTAATAATGTTTTAACCGCTAATCCATGTTCAATCGATATGTCACAACACTGATATACTAAATCTAGACGTAGCCCGCCATCTACAAATTCAGACTGCGATAATTCTTGATTTAATTCATTAACCATCGTCATTGATTGTTCAAATAAATCCATGTATATTCCCCAAAAACAAAAAAGCCAGATCAAATCTAGCTTTTCAGTATTAATATCAACATCAACGATGGGTATGGATCGACATCACAATCCCCATACTCGCCAGTAACGAAATTACTGCCGAGCCACCATAACTCATCAGTGGCAGAGGATCTCCAGTTACAGGTAAAATTCCGCTCGCCATTCCCGAGTTTAAAAATACAAAGAAAAAGAACGTCAGTCCGATAGCACCCGCATATAAGCGTCCAAAATTATGAAAACTGTTCAAGCCAATCATCAAGCAACGAATAATAATTGCAGCAAACAGACTAAATAATAAAAATACCCCGACAAAGCCATATTCTTCAGCATAGGCCGACATAATGAAGTCGGTATGATGTTCAGGCAAGTAACCCAAATGCGACTGAGTACCGGTCAAATAACCTTTACCGGTTAAACCACCCGAACCGATGGCAATTTTAGACTGGATGATGTTCCAGCCAGCACCCAATGCATCGGACTCAGGATCAAATAAGGTCAAGATACGTTTCTTTTGATAGGTTTGCAGTACAAACATCCATAAAACCGGTGCTGCAACAGCCAAAGCCGTCAGAGCTCCCAGAATCAAACGCCAAGACATGCCACACAGAAACAAGACAAAAACACCGGGAATAATCAGACCAATGTTCAAATCTGGTTGTAGTGCCACCAGTACAAACGGAATCATCATCAGGATGAGTCCAGTCACGATCTGCAAAAACGTAGGTGGAAATACACGACGTGAAAAATACCATGCCATCATCAGCGGCATGGCAAATTTCATGATTTCACTGGGCTGCATACTGCCAATGCCCGGAACGGTCAGCCAGCGCTTTGCCCCCAAACGCGTATCACCAATCACCAGAACCAGCACCAGTAGCACCATGCCCAGCATATAAAAATATGGACTGACCGCCTGATAAACTTTTGGCGGAACCTGAGCACATAAAAACATGAGGATAAAACCGACACCAAAACTGGTCGCCTGACGAATCACCATACTGCTATCTTGCAGGGTTGCGCTATAGACCACCATCAATCCCAATATTGAATTCAATACCAAAAAAGAAAGCAGCCATGGATCCAAGTGTAATTTGGCCCATCTGGATGAGTCATGTTTAATGCTTCTACCATCACGTAAAGAGTGACGTAAAAAACGATACTGGGGGGATGGTATCATTTGAAATATTTGAACAAGCTAGAGACAGCGCAAATTATAAGTTTAAAGTGTTTAAATAACATCATTAAGTCCCATAATTTCTGCATTTTTATCTTGTAGACTTTAAACTGCTTGCTGAGAGGCTAAGATTAAACGTGCCAACTCCAGATCATCGGCATAGGTAATTTTAATATTATCTGATCGACCCTGTACCACTTTTACTGGTTCGCCCACATATTCCAGAGCACTGCCTTCATCGGTAATGGTCATACCATCCTGCAATGCTTTTTCAATGGCATATTTTAAGATACCTAATCTTGAGATTTGAGGTGTCTGAGCTTGCCATAAATGGTCGCGACTAACTGTCTTGGCAATTGTATTTGCCTGTGCAACATATTTTAAGGTGTCACGTACAGGAATCGCCAAAATCGCACTGCAATTTTCCTGAATAGCCGTATTCACTAAACTCTGCAAACAGTCTTGGGTCACACAAGGACGTGCGGCATCATGTACCAATACCCAATCCTCTTCATTTGCAAATGCTTCAATATAGCTTAAGGCATTCAGAACAGAATTGACCCGTTCTGCGCCACCAGGACAAAAATGAGTCTTTTCAGGATTGGATAAAGCTAAGGTTTTTGCAACATCATCCTGTGCCCCAATAGCAAGAACATAACCTGCCAGAGGCAACTGATTCAGACGTGCAACGGTATGCTCAAGTACGGTTAGATCTTGAATCTGTTGATATTGTTTAAGTTCAGTTTTAGAAAAACGACTTCCGGAACCAGCAGCAGGAATAACTGCCCAAATTTTATGGTGCACTTTCTACGGGTGCTCCAGTTTCATTTTCATTGGTTCTTAAATCTGCTTTGGCATTTGGATCAATATAAATAGGCTTATAGTTTGTACTAATAGTACTCATTTGTACAAAAGTTTCATGCGGCTTGATCAAGCCCAAGTCTAAACGCGCATGCTCTTCAATGGCTTCAATACCATTTTTCAAGTCATAAACTTCAGCAGCGAGAACTCGGTTACGTTCTTTAAGTTCCGTATTTAATTCTGTTTGTTGTTGAATTTTTTCAGCCAGTTTTTGATGGTCATGGTAACCACCTTCACCAAACCAGAATAAGTACTGAAACCCTGCGATCAAAATGATCGCAAGGCCCAATAATGCTTTACTCACTTTGGAGTCAAATACATTGAATAGAGATAGCATGATATGTGCTTAGTTCAAACCTTTGAACTCAGCTTTACCGCGATATGCAGCTTTAGTCAATTCTTCGATACGAAGTAATTGGTTATATTTTGCTACACGGTCAGAACGGCAAAGTGAACCTGTCTTGATTTGACCCGCTGCTGTACCTACTGCAAGATCAGCAATAGTCGAATCTTCAGTTTCGCCTGAACGGTGAGAAATTACTGTAGAGTAACCATTTGCTTTCGCAAGATAGATAGCATCTAGAGTTTCAGTCAAGGTACCGATCTGGTTGTATTTGATCAAGATAGAGTTAGCAACTTTCTCGTTGATACCGCGTTGAAGGATTTTTGGATTGGTTACGAATAAATCGTCGCCTACCAACTGGATCTTGTCGCCAAGGATAGAAGTCAGGTAAGACCAGCCTTCCCAGTCAGACTCATCCAGACCATCTTCAATCGAGATGATTGGGTATTGGTTTACAAGACCCGCAAGGTAGTCAGAGAACTGGTTGCTTGTGAATGCTTTGTTGCCTTCGCCAGCAAGAATGTACTGACCATCTTTGTAGAATTCTGAAGATGCACAATCAAGTGCAAGCATAATGTCAGAACCCGCTTTATAACCCGTTTGCTCAATCGCAGAAAGGATTACAGTAATCGCTTCTTCATTTGAACGTAAGTTTGGTGCAAAACCACCTTCATCACCCACCGCAGTATTCAAACCTTGTTTCTTTAAAACTGATTTTAAAGAATGGAAGATTTCAGCACCCGCACGTAACGCTTCAGAGAATGAAGTAAAGCCCACTGGCTCAATCATAAACTCTTGAATGTCAACGTTGTTGTCTGCGTGCGAACCACCATTAAGGATGTTCATCATTGGAACAGGCATAGTTAAAATGCTGTTGTTACGAAGGTCTGCGATGTATTGGAAAAGAGGAATTTTCTTTTCGTCAGCAGCAGCACGTGCAGCAGCCAAAGATACCGCTAGAGTTGCGTTCGCACCTAGTTTTTCTTTGTTTTCTGTACCGTCAAGCGCGATCATTGTGTTATCAATATCTTTTTGTTCAAAGACTGATTTACCCAACAATGCGTCACGAATTACTGTGTTAACGTTGTTAACTGCAGTTTTAACGCCTTTACCCAAGTAACGCGCTTTATCGCCGTCACGAAGTTCTAAAGCTTCACGAGAACCAGTTGAAGCACCAGATGGTGCACATGCACGGCCAACTACGCCAGATGCCAAGATTACGTCTGCTTCGATGGTTGGGTTACCACGAGAGTCCAAAATTTCACGTGCACGAATGTCAACGATTTGACTCATGAACAATTCCTCAGTTGATGAATAACGCGATGCTTTAGAAGGCATCAAGGTGTATATGATTTAGTGTGTATCTAACTTTTTGAAACCTTTAACCAAGGTATCCAATTCTTTCAGCTGCGCCAAGAATGGCTCCAGTTGCGACATACGAAGTGCGCAAGGACCATCACATTTAGCATGTTCAGGATCTGGATGAGCTTCAAGGAATAAACCAGCCAGACCAGTGGCCATACCAGCACGAGCCAAAGTGGTAATTTGCGCACGGCGACCACCCGCAGAATCTGCACGCCCACCTGGAGTTTGCAGCGCGTGGGTGACATCAAAGAATACAGGCACATTCATTTCTTTCATGATGTCGAAGCCCAGCATGTCTACAACCAGGTTGTTATAGCCAAATGCTGAACCACGTTCACAAAGAATCAGCTTGTCATTTCCGGCTTCCAGACACTTATGCAAAATATGGCGCATTTCGTGTGGCGCAAGGAATTGTGCTTTTTTGATGTTGATGATGGCATCGGTTTTTGCCATGGCTTCAACCAGATCAGTCTGACGGCTCAAGAATGCTGGAAGCTGGATAATATCCGCAACTTCAGCAACAGGTGCAGCCTGATAAGGTTCATGTACATCAGTAATGATGGGTACATTGAAGTGTTTTTTAATGTCTGCTAACCACTCGATCCCTTTTTCCAAGCCTGGGCCACGGAAAGAGTTCAAGCTTGAACGGTTGGCTTTATCAAAACTTGCTTTAAATACGTAAGGAATTTCCAGACGTTTGCAGATATCAACATAAGTTTCTGCAATTTCAAAAGCAAGGTCTTTTGACTCAAGTACATTCATTCCGCCGAATAATACAAATGGCAAGTGATTTGCCATTTGTATATCGCCTAAACGTACAATTTCTTGTGGTTTTAAGTGCGACATTTAAACTTTCCTAGTTTAGTCTTGCCCAGCCATTATTTGGTTTTTTGGTACTGTTTTTTCGCAGCATCAATAAAGCTGGCAAATAATGGATGCCCATCACGTGGTGAACTTGTAAATTCCGGGTGGAATTGTACAGCAATAAACCAAGGATGTTGAGGAATTTCAACTGTTTCTACCAAATGTTGTACTGGTGAATAACCTGAAATCTTCAGACCTTTCTCTTCTAGGACAGGAATGAAACGGTTGTTCATTTCGTAACGGTGACGGTGACGTTCAATAATTTCTGTAGAACCATAAACTTCTGCAGTCTTCGTGCCCGCAACCAGTTCAGATTTTTGTGCACCTAGACGCATGGTTCCGCCCAAGTCAGAGTCAACAGAACGCTGTTGAACTTCACCACGCTCATCCAGCCATTCAGTAATCAGACCAATTAAAGGTGATTTGGTTGAACGGTTGAATTCTGTGGAAGATGCATCCGTGATACCCGCTACGTTACGTGCGTATTCGATCACTGCCAACTGCATACCTAAACAGATACCCAGGAATGGCACACCGTTTTCACGTGCATATTTGATTGCCAGCATTTTGCCTTCAGTGCCACGCTCACCAAAACCGCCCGGAACCAGAATGGCATCCGCATCTTTAAGCGCTTCATTCACATCTTGGCTTTCAAGATCTTCAGCATTGACATAGTCAATTTGGACTTTAACGCGGTTTTTAATGCCCGCATGAAGAAGTGCTTCGTTTACAGATTTATATGCATCTGGAAGCTCAACATATTTACCCACCATGGCAACACGAACTGTGTATTCAGGGTTTAATAAGGCTTCTACGACATTGTCCCAGTCTGAAAGATCCGCTTCAGGCAGGTCGTTATAACCAAAACGTTCACAAATTAAATCGTCAACATCCTGTTCATAGAAAGTACGCGGGATTTGATAAATAGTACGTGCATCTTTACAGACCACAACCGCACGCGCCTCCACGTTAGTGAATAGTGCAATTTTGCGGGTTGTGTCTGCATCAACATCATGCTCAGTACGGCAGATTAAAATATCTGGTTGAATACCAATCGATAACAACTCTTTCACAGAGTGCTGAGTCGGTTTGGTTTTCAGTTCTGCTGCTGACTTGATATATGGAAGTAAAGTCAAGTGCATCAACATGGTACGTTTATGACCAAGCTCTACCATTAACTGACGTACAGATTCCATGAACGGGAGAGATTCGATGTCACCTACTGTTCCGCCAATTTCCACAATTGCGACGTCATAGCCTTCGCCAGCGCGAAGAACACGTTCTTTAATATTATCAGTAATATGTGGAATAACCTGAACAGTACCCCCCAGATAGTCACCACGGCGTTCTTTATTTAAAACATCCTGATAAACACGACCTGATGTGAAGTTGTTCAGTTTGGTCATTTTCGCACGACGTAAGAAACGTTCGTAATAACCCAAGTCTAAGTCAGTTTCAGCACCATCCTCTGTGACAAAAACTTCACCGTGTTGGAACGGACTCATCGTTCCTGGATCGACATTAATGTATGGATCCATTTTGACCATGGTCACTTTTAAACCACGGGCTTCTAAAAGCGCAGCCACAGATGCAGCTGAAATACCTTTACCTAGTGATGATACAACACCACCAGTAACGAAAATAAAATGGGTCATTAAGTTTCTCGTACAATGGAGCCTAAATTGGCCTACAATGTTGTGCGATTTTACTTTACTCTGTACCAATAAAGCAAAGTCATTCCGCATCAATTCATAGAACAATAAACAATTGGTTATTCTATCAGCATTTCCGATAAAAAATTAGGGTAAGCTGATAGGATTTTTATATTCATATTTGCTGTTATAATGGCAACATCCAATTAATGCTTTATTTTGTGCGATTATGAATAACAAACTTTTACTTTGTGGTGCTATTGCAGCAAGTTTACTTTTAACAGCATGTGTAAAAAAAGAAACTCCAAAAGAAGATGAGCAAGAACAGGTTGAAACAACGGAACAAGTAAATCAGCCTGCAGAAGCTGTACCTTTGGAAGCTATGGAAGATAACAACGCTCAAGCTCCAGCCCAGGTAGAAGTTGAACGTGAAGAAACGCCAAATACAACTACAGTCATTCGTCGTGAAGTGCGTGAAGCTCCTCAACAGACTACAACTGAAACTGCTCAAGCTGAAGCACCCAAAGCTCAACCAAAACCAGCTTCAGAAGCCCCCGCCAAATCAAATAATGAAGCTCAGTCTGAAGATGATGCCGTAGCTGCGGCAATTGCTGCTGCAACACCTGCGTTGGATCAATAAATTCAGTCAGTTTCAAAGACCCGTCTTTATGACGGGTTTTTTATTGTGGTTTGTTTACCAGAGATCGAAAATAATTTATAGATTCTAAATAAACTTTTTATTTAAAAACAATCGAGATAAAGTTAAGCACAAAGAACATCGATTTAAAAAACACGAACCGAAAAATGAAAAACTGATTTTTTTGTCTTTCACCATATTTTTGAGTGAAGTCTACCCAAGATAAAAAAATTTGAACGAATAGTATTGATTTTGAGACACAAACCCATGCTAAAACAATGTTGTGATTTGCTCGAAACACATCAGTTAAAAATTGCTTTCATTGAAAGTGCCAGTTCTGGCTATCTTTCCAGTCAGTTTTCTATTTGCAAAAACAGTGGCGCAGAGATTTTACTGGGTGGGCTAGTCAGTTATGATCCCTCAATCAAGATCAATATCCTGCATATTGATGCCAAGCTTATAGAAAAATATACTGCCGAGTCTGCTGAAGTTACAGAAGCGATGGCGATACAGGGCAAAAAGTTATTTACCCATGCGGATTTTGTGGTGGCCTGTACCGGTTTACTGAAACCGGGTGGTAGTGCAACAGAAAATAAACCTGAAGGCACATTTTTCACCTCAATTTTATATTTAAATAAAATACATAATTTTCAATATTTTATTGAGGGTACAGCATTAAAACGCCTGGATGTTTTAACTCAATATATTGCAGATGAAGTCACCCAACTCATTCAGGGAGTTTAAGGGTGTTTAACAGTAAAACTTTCACATTTAGTCTGATACTACTGCCCTGCACCTGTTTTGCAACCGTAGGTGGCCCTCAAAATATCGAAGTTTTGGGATATGAAGGCAAAGAACAAAAAGTTTATGTACTGAGACAGTATCTTGATGGTCGTGGTCGCCTACCGCAACTTTATTATTATCAATTTAAAAACACCCAACAACCGGCAAAGCTGATTCAGGTGAATTCGCTATATATTAATCCTAAAACCAAGAAAATTGATTATGACCAAGATAGTCGGCAGTTCGATAAGGAAATAGTAAAAATTAAAAAGCGGCTTAACCCTCTTGCACCACTACCTAAATCAAGCATCAAGATTCAGGTGTTAAAGAAAATTACCTCTAAAGAAAAGTCTTGGTATGACCCGAAAGAATATATTCCGAAATATACTTATACATACCAACTCAGCAGTAAAAACTTGAAAAGCCAGATCCATCAGGCAATCGATTATCGCCACGGATTAAGCATATCCCAAGCTTATAAGATTCCCCGGCAACAGAAAATTCTAGCGGTGGTTAAGTACCTAGGCATTCCTTTTGAAACAGGTTACACCATTGAAGATCCGGTTTTACTGACTGCAAAAAAATAAAGCCTCCGAAGAGGCTTTATTCATGCTTTTATCTTAAGCTGCAGTACGCTCTGCAATTGGAACCACTTTACGCAGTTCAGGGCCGGTATAATCCGCACTTGGACGGATAATACGGTTGTCTGCACGCTGTTCCATTACATGTGCTGCCCAGCCTGTTACACGGCTCATCACAAAGATTGGCGTGAACAGTTTGGTTGCAATTCCCATGAAGTGATAAGCAGATGCATGGAAGAAGTCTGCATTACAGAACAATTTCTTCTCGCGCCACATCACCTCTTCACAGCGTACTGATACCGGATAAAGCACGGTATCACCGACATCTTGAGCTAAACGCTCAGACCAGATCTTGATGATGCCATTACGCGGGTCATTGTCTTTATAGATGGCATGACCAAAGCCCATGATCTTTTCTTTACGCTCCAGCTTGCCCAGCATTTCGCGTTCAGCTTCTTCTGCAGAAGTCCAGTTTTCAATCATTTCCATCGCTGCTTCGTTGGCACCACCGTGTAATGGACCACGAAGTGAACCAATAGCACCAGTAATACAAGAGTGCATATCAGACAAGGTAGATGCACACACACGCGCAGTAAATGTAGATGCGTTGAATTCATGCTCTGCATAAAGAATCAACGATACATTCATTACCTGTTCATGCAACTCATTCGGTTTTTCACCACGCAGTAAATGCAGGAATTGTGCACCGATTGAATCATCATCAGTATTTTCTTCAATGCGCACACCATCATGGCTATAACGATACCAATAGCAGATGATTGCAGGTAAAGTCGCCAAAATACGGTCGGCAACATCTTGCTGCTCATCAAAAGATTTTTCAGTTTCCAAGTTACCCAGCATGGACACACCGGTACGCATCACATCCATCGGATGCGAATCTGCCGGAATGCGTTCCAACACTTCTTTCAACGCTTGTGGAAGCTGACGTAAAGATTTCAATTTGGCCTTATAAGCCGCAAGCTGTTCAGTCGTTGGCAATTCACCAAAGAAGATAAGATAAGCCACTTCTTCAAATTGGCAATTTTCCGCCAGATCCTGCACATCATAACCACGATAGGTTAAGCCTGCGCCACTCTTACCAACAGTAGAAAGTGCGGTTTTACCTGCAACCTGTCCACGTAATCCTGCACCTGTCAGTACTTTTCCTTCAGCCATTTTTAATTCTCCATTTTGAATTATTTATTTAAAAAATTTATTTAAACAATTTATCTAAAGTGTTCTCAAACGTATGATAATCAAGAAACTCGTAAAGTTCTTTACGCTGTTGCATCTTGTCCAATACATTCACTTGCGTACCGTTTTCACGGATAGAACGCATCACTTCCAATGCAGCTTTCTGCATTGCACGTGTCGCAGAAAGCGGATAAAGCACCATACGAATACCTTGTTCACCCAACTCGTCTACGGTGTAATAAGGCGTATCACCAAATTCGGTAATATTTGCCAATACAGGCACACCTACAGCATCACACACTGTACGATACATGGTAATGTCAGTCATCGCTTCAGCAAAGATCGCATCCGCACCAGCTTCAACACATGCACATGCACGGTCAATCACCGCTTGTAAACCTTCTTTTTGCAAGGCATCGGTACGCGCCATCACCACAAAGTTTGAATCAGTCTTGGCATCCACCGCTGCTTTAATACGGTCAACCATTTCCTGCTGGGTCACAATTTCCTTGTTTGGACGGTGACCACAACGCTTTTGTGCAACCTGATCTTCAATATGAACGGCTGCAGCACCAGCTGCAATCATCTGTTTAACAGTACGGGCGATATTAAATGCTCCGCCCCATCCCGTATCAATATCTACAAGTAAAGGCGTATCGACACGCTCAGTGATACGACGTACATCTTCCAGAACATTGTCCAAACTGGTCATACCCAAGTCAGGCAATCCGTAAGAATAGTTGGCAACTCCTGCGCCCGATACATAAATGGCTTTATAACCCACTTCTTTCGCCATCATGGCTGCATAGGCATTCACTGTGCCGATAATTTGTAATGGCTTTTCAACTTCCAGTGCTTGTCTAAATCTTAAGCCTGCAGACATTTGTTGTGTCATCTTCCTTTCCACAGTTTCACTTTATTTATCGAAGTTTGAGTATATCCATAAACCCCTGTTTGGCCATGACTCTTTAGAATTTTTACTCTATAACTTTAGTCAAATAATTCTCAAATTTATTGCACAATAAATTTTCGTGATATTAGATATTATTTATTTTTGATAAACACAGCTTTTTTGTACGCTAAATAAGCTAAATTTGAGCTATTTTCTGAAAAATGACTTTTTCAGTTCAAATCATGCCGTACGCGAGTACACTTCTACACAGCACGCTGTACATATATTTGTTATAATAACAATCTCCCTCCTATTTAATTGTTAGTTTTTTATCCAATATGCATAAAATCGCCCATTTAGCTCCTTTAGGTAAAGATATACCACCAACCAAGCGTGGTCATGAGCGATGTGTGGCATTATTAGTCAGTGCAACCGACCTGTTTTTAGAACGTGGTTACGATGCCGTATCACTGGATGATATTGTGCAACACGCAGGCGGATCTAAGGCTTCAATCTATAAATACTTTGGCAATAAAGAAGGCTTATTCAAAGCAATTTGTGATTATCGTCGGGAACAATTTTTTAAAGATATCTGCATCCCTTTTGAACACGGTAAAGATGATCTTCGTGTCTATTTAATCCAGACCCTGATAAATGTTAAGCAACACTTAATGCTTCCAGAAAATGTAGCCTTCCTTCGTTTAATTATTGAACAGACACAGCGCAGCCCACAGCTTGCTCTTTACATTCACGAACAGGGTCCAAAGCATATTCAAATCGCCATAGCCAATGCGCTAACCAAAGCCGATGAAATCGGGATTATTCACTGTAAACAACCGATTTATTCTGCTCAACTGTATTTTGGCATTATCCGCAATATTGAATGGTGCGTACTTATGGGTGTGCCAATCCGTGAAAATGATCAAGAAACCATCAATTACATTACTTATTGTGTAGATCGCTTCCTGGAAGGCCATCAACCCCGTTAGATTTTTTGCAATTTGTCTCGCATATAGTATATTAGCCGATTCCGTATTTTTTTCTTAACCAACCAACAACTAATTACTGATAATTTATTTTCAGCGGTTATTGTGGAGTAAATGATGGCTCTCCGTCACTTTCTAACTTTACGTGATTTATCGACTTTAGAACTTAACCAAATTTTGCAACGCGGGATCGAACTCAAGCGTAAGCAGCATAACAATGAAGTTTTCCAACCTTTCGTTGGTAAAGTCATGGGTATGATTTTTGAAAAATCGAGTACTCGTACACGTGTTTCGTTTGAAGCTGGCATGAGTCAATTCGGTGGTAGCGCAATCTTTCTTTCTTCACGTGACTCCCAACTTGGTCGCGGTGAGCCAGTTGAAGATTCAGCACGCGTAATATCAAGCATGCTGGATATCGTAATGATCCGTACTTTCGGCCATGATATCGTTGAGCGTTTTGCTTCTTATTCAAAAGTACCTGTAATCAATGCATTAACAGATGATCACCACCCTTGCCAACTATTGGCTGACATGCAAACTTACCTGGAACACCGTGGTTCAATTGAAGGTAAAACCGTTGCCTGGATTGGTGATGGCAACAATATGTGCAACTCTTATATTGAAGCTGCACACATGTGGGGCTTTAAATTAAAAATTGCTGCACCTAAAGGCTATGAACCACAAGAAAAATTTCTGACTGAGTTTGCTCATTGCGTCGAACTTGTCGATTCAGCTGAAGATGCTGCGGTAAATGCCGATCTGATTGTGACTGATGTCTGGGCAAGCATGGGACAGGAAGAAGAGCAAAAAATCCGTGAACAAGCCTTTGCTGATTATCAGGTCAATGAACGTTTAATGAATCTTGCTCACCCAGATTGCTTATTCATGCACTGCTTGCCAGCTCACCGTGGCGAAGAAATCTCAGAAAACATGCTTGATCACAAAAATGCTGTGGTTTGGGATGAAGCTGAAAACCGCCTGCATGCACAAAAAGCACTGGTTGAATTCTTAATTAATGAAAATTTAAAGAAAGATTAAATTTTCAGCCTCAAGTTTTCTAAAAAAGTACCTTCGGGTGCTTTTTTTATGCCTATAAATTGTTTAATTTAAATCATAAGTATTCTCAGTGATGATGATCATGCCATTTAAAACAATATTTTTATATTTAAGCACTTTTCTTATATTTAATACCGCACACGCCAAAGCCACCGAACTCGATCAATATTTTGTTAAAAAGCAAATTCTGGATTCATCTTATAAAATTAAAGACCATAAAGCGCTGAATGAGATTTTAGATGTCATCAGTGATGAAGATTCGCGCACATTACCTTTCCAGATCGATCAAAACATGCTGATGGAAAAATACCAAATGGGCGCGAATGGGGTAAAAATTGAAGGCATTATCACCACGCCTGATTTTACCCAGTTTGCCCAAGATGTTGGTGACAAGGAAGTCAAAAAACTGCTGAGAAAAAATATTTTACAGAACTGCAACTTGTTGTTTGAAAATGAATTTCAACGTGTAAATCCCTATCATGTTGAATTAAAGCTGTCATCCGAAAGTAAAAACTATGACTTTAAGATTAAGAACAGTGAATGTTCTTTTTAAAAAGCCGTCTGATACGTTAGGCTAACTAACGTATCAAACCTTGTGGTTGTAAAATAATAATGATTGCCCCAATCATCACTACAATTCCGCCCAGTAAATCCCAGCGACTTAATGCCACCTGATCAACAAATCTTAACCACATCAGTGCGGTAAAAATATAAATTCCGCCATAGGCTGCGTAAATTCGTCCCGATGCAGCAGGATGTAGAGTGAGTAACCAGACGAATGCAGCCAATGCCAGGACCGCTGGAATCCAAAACCACTGAGTTTTTCCCTGATTTAAAATAAGATAGGGAAAATAACACCCCAGAATTTCCATCACAGCAGTGACAAGAAATAAAAAGACCGTGTTTAAAACTTTGGTAATTTGAATATCCATAAATTAAAGGTCACATCCGATTTCATTTTTCTAAAGATTTTAAAAATTATAATTGAGGTCAAACACAAAAAATTTAGATTGAAGCAAATAAAAAACCCGTGCGAACACGGGTTTATTTATGACTGATTTTTAATTACGCAGGTTCTGCAGTCTGATCTTCAAACACTTCCAGTTTAAGACCTACTGCTTTGCCATTCTCTTTCTTCACTGAAACTGCAACATTGCCGCCATGTTCTGCCAATTCACCAAAGAGAATCATCTCGGCAAGCGGTTTTTTCAGGTGTTCCTGAATCAGACGCTGCATTGGACGAGCACCCATCAAACGATCATAGCCATTTTCGGCCATCCATTCACGTGCACTTTGATCCACTTCAAGAATGACTTTTTTATCATCCAACTGCGCCTGAAGTTCAGTCAGGAATTTATCCACGACATTTTCAATAATTGTCGTTGGCAATGCTTTGAATTGAATCACACCATCCAGACGGTTACGGAATTCTGGAGAAAATGCGCGTTTCATTGCTTCCTGATTGTCATTACTATTGTCTTGCTCTCTAAAACCAATGCTGACGCGTGAAATACTTTCTGCACCGATATTCGTAGTGAGAACCAGAATCACATTACGGAAATCTGACTTGCGACCATTATTATCTGTTAACGAGCCATGATCCATAATCTGCAATAATAAATTAAACACATCAGGATGCGCTTTTTCAATTTCATCCAACAGCAATACGCAATGTGGATTTTTATGAATGGCATCGGTGAGCAAACCGCCCTGATCAAAACCTACATAACCCGGAGGTGCACCAATTAAACGTGAAACTGCATGACGTTCCATGTATTCCGACATATCGAAACGGACCAGTTCCACACCCAGTAATTTTGCCAACTGTTTGGTGACTTCGGTTTTACCTACCCCGGTTGGGCCTGCAAAAACAAAGCTACCCACAGGTTTCTCCGGTGATTTCAAGCCAGCACGAGACAATTTAATTGCAGAACCAAGTGCTTCAATGGCTTCATCCTGACCAAAGACCACACGTTTAAGATCACGCTCCAGATTTGAAAGCACCGTTTTATCATCTTTCGATACTGTTTTCGGTGGAATACGGGCAATCTTAGAGATGATATCTTCGATATTTTCAACCGTGATTAACGTATCGTCTTGCTCGGCTTTCAAACGGCGCTGAGCACCCGCCTCATCAATTACATCAATGGCTTTATCTGGCAAGAAACGGTCATTAATAAACTTGGCGGATAGCTCTACCGCTGAAACCAATGCCTTATCGTCATATTTGACATGATGAAAATCTTCAAACTTCGATTTCAAGCCACGTAAAATATCAATGGTTTCAGAAATTGAAGGTTCATTGACATCAATTTTCTGAAAACGACGTGACAAGGCATGATCTTTTTCAAAAACTTGGCGATACTCTTGGAACGTGGTTGAACCGATACAACGTAACGAACCATTCGATAAAGCCGGTTTGATTAAGTTTGATGCATCCATGGTACTACCCATGCTTGAACCAGCCCCAATAATCATGTGAATTTCATCAATAAATAACACAGCTTCTGGTTTCTTTTTCAACGCATTCAAGAGTTGTTTCAAGCGTTTTTCAAAGTCACCACGGTACTTGGTTCCAGCAACCAGAGCTCCAATATCCAGACTATATATTTCTGCATGGGCTAATGGCTTCGGTGCTTTACCATTAACAATCAGCCAAGCCAGTCCTTCTGCAATCGAGGTTTTACCAACCCCTGGATCACCAACCAGCAAAGGATTGTTTTTACGGCGACGACATAAAATCTGTGCTGCACGTTCAATTTCTTTTTCACGCCCGATCAAAGGATCGGTTTTACCTTTTTGCGCTTCTGCATTCAAGTTAGTGGTATATAGATCGAGTGGGCCTGCATTTGAAGAACTCGATGTTTCTCCATCCAGCTCTTCCACTTCCTCTTCAGCCTGTACGTCTTCTTTACGTGTACCATGCGATAAATATTGAGTTAATGTTAAACGATTAATTTGATGACGTTTAAGCAAGTAAACCGCAAAAGAATCACGTTCAGAATACATCGCAACAAGAATGTCTGCACCTTCAACAGTTCGATCTCCACCACTTGATTGCACATGGAAAATCGCACGTTGCAGAATACGATCAAAGCTTTCCGTCGGATGTGGTGCCTGATCACTATGTTCGCTTAATTTAGGGGTGTGTTGCTCAACATATTCTTCCAGTTCCTTACGAAGAACGATAATATCCGCACCACACGCTTTAAGCGCATTTACCGCAGAGTCATTATCAAGTAAAGCCAACAATAAATGTTCAACCGTGAGAAACTCATGTCTCTTTTGACGAGCCATGCTTACAGCCAAACGTAAAGATACTTCTAATTGACGACTGAGCATGTAATCCCCTTAATCTTTTGGCTCAATCTGACAAAGTAATGGATGACCTTGAGACCGAGCATAATTATTGACTTGGTTCGCTTTCGTTTCCGCAATGTCTCGTGGATAAACGCCTGCAACACCTCTCCCTTCATAATGTACAGTTAGCATTACTTGGGTCGCTTGGTCAAGATTCAAAGCAAAGTATTGTTGTAAAATTTCAATTACAAAATCCATCGGGGTGTAATCGTCGTTCATTAAAACCACAGCATACAAAGGTGGACGTTTTAACTCTGGGGGAGCAGTTTGTACAGCAATGTCCCCTTCAGTCCCTTCAGCGTCATCCTGCGAGTCATTACCTAAGCGTGGACTAATATGCCAGTCGACATATCCTGATTGATGAAAAGAACTTTTGATGGTGTTTAAACAATTTTGACGCTTATTCATTCGCATAGGATTTTTAATTCACATTTATTGCGCATTTGCTTCTGCTTGAGGAATTTCAGAAATAAACGCAGATTGACTCTCTATAGGTTTGCCACGGCCCCAGCTAAAACGTTTAATCACTGGTGTACTAGTTGCACCGCTTAAACGCACTTCAATGAATTGCGGCGTAAAGCCTTTAGGCATGGTCCAGCGTCCGGTTAAACGCTCATAATCTTCAAAGTTAAAGTTTTTGTCTTCCATCGGGACCACTAAAACTTCAGTGCCTTGAATCAAACGCAATTCTACAGTTCCTGAAATACCGCGTCTATTTGGACTCACTTGAACTAGATCAAGCTGATATTCATAGGCATTTTCAGGTAAAGGTTTAATGCCGATATTTTGTATGGTCAGACTTAAACCACCACGCTGACGTAACACTTCCCGGTAGATTGCAGCCAAACCTTCGGACTGGGCCTTATCTTCACGAGCCTGATTCAAAGCAGCAAACAAATCATTTGAATTACTGACCGCAACGTCACGTTCCTGTACCGCCAAATTCAAATTTTTATTCAATGTTTCCAGGCTGGCTTTTTGCTTTTGCACCACTTCAACCAGTTGTTCTGCATCCGCTTCATAGCCGACTACAGTCAAACCTTGCCGATGCCCAACCGAATAGCCCAGTAAACCACTTCCCAGAACAAGAATGGCAGCACTAATTCCCAAGGGTAAATTACCCTTTAAAAAAGGCTTTTTACTGAGGAAAGACAGTTGTGACGGAGTATTTGATTCAGAATTCGGCATCGTCATCTCTTATTTTGATTCATTCAAAACACACATTTAAATCCAAATCCAAATGTGTGTGAAGCTGAAAAACGTTTTTTATGGTAATAAACCAATACCAGCAAGACCCGCATTTTCAGCAAAGCCAAACATCAGGTTCATATTTTGCACCGCCTGTCCTGCCGCACCTTTAACCAGATTGTCTTGTACGGAGAGCACAATCAGCTTTTTCGGCTGTGGTTTATACAAGGCAATTCGAAGCTGGTTTGCACCACGCACCGAACGGGTTTCAGGCGAGCTGTTAGCTGGCATGACATCTACAAACTGTTCATTGGCATAGAACTGTTCATATAAACCTTGCAGATCTGCTGCATCACCAGCATCCGTCAAATCCACGTAAATGGTACTGAGCATGCCACGAATCATCGGTACTAAATGCGGAACAAAGACGATATGATTAAATACATCTTTTTGACCGGAAATATTTTCCAGTGCTTCCACAATTTCAGGATGGTGACGGTGTCCAGCCACGCCATAAGCTTTAAAGTTATCGGCATTTTCAGAATAGATCATGCCCAGGCTGGCTTTACGACCTGCACCAGATACGCCGGATTTTGCATCAATAATAATACTTTCCGGTTTCACCAATGCTTCAGTTTGTTTAAATAATGGTGCCAAGCCTAACTGAACTGTAGTTGGATAACACCCAGGGTTACCCACTACATTGGCTTGTTTAATTTTTTCACGATTCAGTTCTGACAAACCGTAAACTGAATCTTTTAAAATATCTGGGCAGGCATGTTCAAGACCATACCATTTTTCAAATTGTTCCAAGTCTTGCAAACGGAAATCTGCTGCCAAGTCGATGACTTTAGTATTGGCTGCCACAAGTTCTGCCGCATGTTTCATGGCTACACCATGAGGGGTTGCAAAGAAAACCACATCGCATTTTTTCAATTCATCAATGTTTAAATCTGAATATTCGAGATCGGTATGACCGCGCAAGCTTGGGAACATGTCATCGACACGGCGACCTTTTTCGGTACGTGATGTCAGTACATTAACCTGTACATTTGGGTGTCGTAGTAAAAGACGCAACAATTCAACGCCTGTATAACCTGTACCACCGACAATACCAACAGTAATCACGATCACTACCTCAAATCAAAAGTTTCCATTTCGTAACTGCGTAGTATGACAGGAAGTTTTGGTTTTCTGAACTGTTTTAGCTTAGATTACTTCAATTCGGATGTTTTTATCGAGTTAAGTGAAAACATATTCTCAGAAAGTATAAGGCCGACATTATAGTAAAGGTAAAATCGGCCTGCTTGCTAGCCAAAAAATACTACTTCATACTGATTTCTAATGGTATTTTCTGTCCTTTTCTCAGAATTTCAAACTTTACCGTATTTCCTTTTAAATAATTTGAACTTTCAACAAAAGCGCTAACATCTTTGATATTTTCGTCATTCATTTTTAAAATTATATCTTGCGGCATTATAACATTTTCTGCTGGAGAGTCTCGCTTAAGCACTTTAGCAACGACGCCTGATTGAATACTGTTATAAATTTTATCTCTTTCGGATAAATCAGCAGGGTAAATACCTGTTATTGAATTAAATTTATAAAAATAAATTACCCTAAACTGATCATTTAAAGATGCATATCGGACTGGCCTACTTTCTATCGTGCCTACCGGTATATTATTTAAATTATTCACATCATTTTTATTTCTGTCATTGCCTGAAATTCTTGCAGCCTCTGGCTCGCGCATCCGAGTATCGTAAATAACCTTATTACCTTGATATTCACTGCTAAAAACAGCAATGGGAGAGCCATGAAGCAACGCTTTTTCTCGAATATCTCTCATGCTTCTGCTATAGGAATAATCAATGAACTTTTCTTTAAATATGGGTACATATCCGTCTTTCAGCATTTCAAGTGTCTTTTCTTCTAAATCATCTACTCTAAAAATTTCTGGATTCTGTCTTTGTACATTTTTTCCACTGTAATACTCTGCACGAACTATATTACCGCTACAAGCCAGCATCAAAACACCGCATAATACTAATAGCTTCATCATTATCATTTCTCTCTTATAATTTTAATTTTGCATGCAACCTAAATATATAAATGAAAAATCCTTATGGATTCAATCATTATTAGATGAAAAGGAACTTTTTATTTAAAAGCAAATACGGTGCATAAATGCTAAAAGTTTAGTTTTTATACATTCCACCACCACGGCATCGGACTGCTTTTTAAAACTTTCCGATGCTGCTGATAATTGGCATCATGTTTTTGTACTTCTGCCCAAAAATGCGGACTATGATCAAAATGCTTGGTATGTGCTAATTCATGCACACAGACATAACGAGTAATCTTTTCAGGAAATAGAACCAAGCCGCTATTCAACATAATGTCATGTTTCGCTGAACAGCTACCCCAACGTGTTTTCGGTTGACGAATGGCACATTGACCAAAATCCAGTTGGCATTGTTGACTCAGCTGCTCCAAATAAAGCGGAAGATGATGCTTGGCATAAGCAATCA
Source organism: Acinetobacter sp. SA01 (assembly GCF_011319235.1). Classification (NCBI taxonomy): domain Bacteria; kingdom Pseudomonadati; phylum Pseudomonadota; class Gammaproteobacteria; order Moraxellales; family Moraxellaceae; genus Acinetobacter; species Acinetobacter sp. SA01. The sequence continues at coordinate 200,739 of NZ_WXXM01000002.1, read as the reverse complement.
CAAAGTTTTTTAAATATTGTTCAGGCTGGCGATCACTAATCAAAAGTTGATTTCTGAGCTCATCATATATAAAAGAATTTTTTTGGCTTTGATAAGCAATCTGTAAAGGTTGACCTAAATTAAAAAGCTTTAGTTCATTTGGCAATATCTGCTGCTGTATATTTTGTGCTTGTTGTTGCCATGTTTTCAGCAACCATTCTTCAGCCTGATCAAGAAAGTTTTGAATTTTTCGTTTGCTGCACAATAGCGGTACAGTTAAACGAATTTGAGCCGAATCGACACGCAAGCGTAAACGTTTCGCTCGCGCATGACGGACAATTTTGATTTCGGGTAGGTCGTTTAGGGTCATTTTGTTCTTTTAAAATCTCCCCAAGCCCCTCTTTTTTACAAAGAGGGGCTTTAAAGTCTCCCTTTCTTAAAGGGAGACTTAGAGGGATTTTTCTAGAAAGTTTAATTAAACCGCAGTACGCTCTTCAATACCGTTGTCTGTTGCAACTACAGCAATATCCGCTTTATTCAAAGCAAAAATACCGTTACACACCACACCCGGAATATTGTTAATGGTTTTTTCAAGTTCCAGCGCATTTAAGATATTCAAATTATGCACATCTAAAATCACATTGCCGTTATCTGTCACCACACCTTCACGATAAACCGGATCGCCACCCAAGCTTACAATTTTACGTGCTACTGCAGAACGCGCCATTGGAATGACTTCTACAGGGAGCGGGAAATCACGACCCAATTGCTCTACCCATTTCGAATCATCAACGATACAGACAAATTTCTTTGCAATCGATGCCACGATTTTTTCACGAGTCAATGCAGCACCGCCCCCTTTAATCATATGCATATGACGGTCAATTTCGTCCGCACCATCTACATAGGCATCCAAACCGCCTACAGAGTTCATATCAACCACTTCAATGCCTAATTTTTTCAGGCGCTGGGCAGTCGCTTCAGAACTGGCAACTGCAGCCTCCAGTTGCAATTCTGGCAATAATTCAATGAGGAAGTTCACAGTACTTCCTGTACCTACCCCCAAAATCCCGCCTTTAGGCAAGTGTTTTAAAGCAGCTTTTGCAGCAGCTTGTTTCTTTTCATCTTGGGTAGCATACAGACTCATAACTTGGCTCAACTATTTTTTGACATTTGTTGCTGATTTAACAGCCCAAATGTACGGGGGTTTGTTACAATAAAGGCTTATTTTAAACTGTTAGATGGAAAATTAACATGCTGTCTCGTTTGGTTCGACAAATATTACAAGCAACGGTGTATGACGTTGCAATCGAAACTCCACTCGAAGCAGCGCCACGAATTAGTGAAAAGCTAAACAACAACATTCGCTTTAAACGCGAAGATTTACAACCTGTCTTTTCCTTTAAACTACGCGGTGCTTATAACCGTATTAGTCAATTACCGAAATCTCAGTTGGAACGTGGCGTTATTACGGCTTCAGCAGGTAACCATGCACAAGGTGTGGCCCTATCTGGTAAAAAACTGGGAATTCGCGCCATTATTGTCATGCCGAAAACCACGCCTGACATTAAAGTTCAGGCAGTAAAACGTTTGGGTGGAGAGGTCGTCTTGTATGGCGATTCTTTCGATGTTGCCAACAAATATGCCATTCAACGTGCTACCGAAGATGGCATGACCTTTATTCCACCTTATGACGATGAACTGGTGATGGCCGGTCAAGGCACAATTGCCAATGAAATTTTACGTCAATGGCGTGATGTGGAATATGTATTTGTTGCTGTTGGCGGTGGCGGTTTGATTGCCGGTGTTGCGGCTTACTTGGGCGATGTCGCACCGCATGTAAAAGTCATTCCAGTGGAATATGATGAATCTGCGTGTTTAAAAGCAGCTTTTGAAGCCAATGAACGTGTAATTCTACCCTCTGTAGGCTTATTTGCTGACGGTACTGCGGTTGCACAAATTGGTGAAAAACCGTTTGATGTAATTCGCCTGCAAAAATCAGACAACTCGGGTCCAATTGTTGAACTAGATGTTGTACTGGTGAACACAGACGAGATCTGTGCAGCAATTAAAGATACCTATGACGAATGCCGCAGCATTGTTGAACCTTCCGGTGCCATGGCACTTGCCGGGATCAAGAAATATGTCGCTGAACATGGCTTAGAAAATAAAAACATGGTGTCGATTGTTTGTGGTGCCAACATGAACTTCGACCGCCTGCGCTATATTGCCGAACGTACAGAGCTCGGTGAACGCAAAGAAGCCATTTTTGCCGTGACCATTCCAGAAGAGAAAGGTTCATTCCTGAATTTCTGCCGTGCCCTGCAAGGCCGTAATATCACAGAATTCAACTACCGCGCCAGCGATGCAAGTGCTGCACAAGTTTTTGTCGGCATCAGCTTGAAAGGCGGTGAAAAAGAACGTCACGACATTTATGAAACCTTGAAAGTTCAATACGATGTAGATGACCTGTCTGATGATGAAGTTGCAAAACTGCATATTCGTTATTTGGTCGGTGGTCATGCAGACATTGAAAATGAGCGTTTATTCCGTGTCGAGTTCCCGGAACGTCCGGGCGCATTGCTGACTTTCCTGGAACGTTTAGGGCCTACCCACAACATTACCCTGTTCCACTACCGCAACCACGGCGCAGCGGAAGGTCGTGTACTGGTTGGCTTAGAAGCAAGCGACGCGAAGCAAAATCCAGATGGTTTAATTGAAACATTGGAAAATATCACTTATCCATATGCTGAAATTACCAACAATTTGGGTTATCAACGATTCTTGAAATAATTTTTTAGCATGACTTGAAATAGCCTGTATTCATACCGGCTATTTTTTTGCATTTAACTCTCGTCATAAAAAAAATAGTTAGACAAATCACATCAATCAAAAGCTGCACATGGGCTGTTTTATAATTTTGAGCTAATCATTCCCTGTTTAGAATTCAGTTGAATGACGTTATTCAATACTTAAGCTAAAGTTTAACACGCAAACTCTAAAATTTAGTGGCATCATAGTCGTTGAAATATGATGTAAAAATTGAAAACGAATTAGGATTAAAAACACATGGCACAGTTTGCAGTGATTGGTTTGGGTAGTTTTGGTGCAACCGTCGCAACCAAATTAGCCATGTTAAACCATGATGTGATTGGTATAGACAGCAATAAAAAATATGTAGAAACCTTTTCTGATCAGCTGACTCATGCAGTCATTGCTGATGCCACAGATGAACATGTGCTCAAAGAACTGAATATTCAAAACTGTGAAGCCGTGGTGGTGGCTATTGGCGAAGATATAGAAGCCAGCATCTTATGTGTTTTGCATCTAAAAAATATGGGTATTAAAAAAATTTGGGCTAAGGCCAAATCACAAGCCCATCACATGATTTTGACTCATCTTGGCGTGAATAAAATCATTCATCCTGAAGAAGATATGGGTAACCGGGTTGCCCAGTCATTAAGCTACCCGATGGTCAGTCGTTATATGGGTTTAGAAGACAATCATTTCATCGTTAAAATTGAAATTAAAAAGAGTCAGCAGGGCGAACGTTTTCATCAGCTTATGAGTCATGTTCCTGAAATTAAAACGATTCTGCACAAACGTGGCAAAGAGGTTTCATATAGCATTGATCCTAATTTAATTATGCAAGAAGGTGATATCTTAGTCGTGGAAGGTGAAATTGAACCCTTAAGAAAACTGTCTGCCCGGTTTAAATAAAATATGAATCAAGCGCAAAACAAAAATCCAAATACGGTCAATCTAAGCCCACCCAGTTTACTGGCACTGGGTTTCTTGAGCTTTATCGTTGTCGGAACTTTATTGCTCAAACTCCCGATTTCACATCATGGTGAATTAAGCTGGCTCAATGCCCTGTTTACTTCAACGTCTGCCGTGACCATTACCGGGCTGTCTGTGGTCAATGTCGGAGACGCCTATACCACCTTTGGCAAGGTCGTCATTATGCTGTTATTGCAAAGCGGCGGCCTGGGTTTTATGACCTTTGCCATACTGGCTGCACTGAGCCTTTCTTCCAATATCAGGCTCAAACAGCAAATGATGGCACAAGAAACTATTGGTCAAACCAGCCTGGCTAAAGTGTCATTCACCATTAAAGGAGTGCTATTATATTCCCTGTTTTTTGAGGCGATTGGCACATTGATTTTAACCATTGCCTGGATGCCAGAATACGAGTTTTCCCGCGCCTTTTTTTACGCGGCTTTTTATAGCGTTTCCGCTTTTAATAACGGCGGTTTTTCCCTATTTCCCAATAGTTTGATGAGTTTTGCAGGCCATTACTTTATTACCTTTACCATTAGTATGCTCTATATTATTGGTGGAATTGGCTTTGTCGTGCTGATGGATATCCAGCGCACTCGTCGCTGGAAAAAATTAAGTGCCAATAGCAAATTAATACTCTCTACCATTGCAGGTTTAAACCTGTTTGCCTTTATCGTAATTTGGGCACTGGAAGCTAACAATCCCCTAACCCTGGCGAATATGAGCCTGGGTGATCAAGCCCTAAATGCCTGGTTCCATGCCACAGTTCCGCGCTCATCCGGTTTTAACAGCCTGGAGATGGCAAACATGACCGATGCTTCCACCTTAGTCACCATGATCCTGATGTTTATTGGTGGCGGTTCACTCAGTACGGCTGGCGGTATTAAGGTGGGTACTTTTATTATTGTGGTCTTAAGTGTGATCACTTTTTTACGACGCTCAGAAGAATTAACCGTATTCAATCACTCAGTTTCTAAAACCACCTCATTTAAAGCCTTAGCCGTGGTTTCCATTACCGCCATACTGATATTTTTAGGATTATTTACGCTTCTTATTCTGGAGCCCAGCAAAAACTTCCTGGATTTACTCTTTGAAGCAGTTTCTGCCACCTGTACGGTAGGATTATCACGTGGCATTACCAGTGAATTACAGCCTGCAAGTCTGTTTGCATTAATCTTACTGATGTTTGCGGGTCGTTTGGGGCCACTGACTCTAGCCTACCTGATTGCCACCCCGAAAAAAAGCCGTTTAAAACATCCACCGGCAGATATTCAAATTGGTTAAACCCGATTCAATAAAAAACCACTCATACAGAGTGGTTTTTTATCATTCATGGATATAAATTTTAATACCAATTCATTAAGGATACACCTAAACCGACATAAGTGGCTCGATGGTTATAATCAATCAGGCTTTCACCATAGCCATCAAACAATTGAAAATGGCCACGCAATTTACCGCTGATCGGAAATGCCCAGTCAAACTGCATAGCACCGTGCGCATCATCGCCACCTTTTAGCGAGTGACGTAGCATCAGTGAAAACTCATGATCATTCTTGCGGTAGAAGGCGGTTAAATCACCCCGACCGATATAGTTTTTAATATCCGGGTTGTTATCATCTTTGGCATTTTCTTCAATGCGATACCAGGGACGCAACATCAGTGCAAAGTTGTCGCGTTCTAAACCGACATTAAAAATAATACGGTTCCAGCTACGTGATAAAGGATCGGCACGGCCATTGGACTGATGGTTAAAGGTCACGCCTAGTAAACGTGCATTTAAGCCCAAAATTTCATAATTGGTCCGAAAAACCAGACTGGCTTCAGGCTCATAGTTGGTTTCACGGAAAGGACGCGAGGCATCTGCATTATAAACCTGCCAGTGTGATGACTGGGTATAACCCAGCCAGATATCTCCATTATCACCAAACAGGTTTTCAACTGCTTTGGTTTTTAAAGACAACTGGAATTTCGCTTCCATCGATTTCAGGTTTTGCTCATCACCCACCTGTACCGTGTTATTTTCATTCGGACTGAAAGGACGTTCGTTTTTATCCGAAGTCCAGAATCCTGGAAGCAGATAAACCGGTTGGTGCGCACGAATATTCCAGGTTCCAAGTTTACTTTCAGAAGACAGCTCCCAACGCTTGTCCAGCAAAGACGTATTGGGATCAATTTTTGGCCCCTCAACTGCAAAGACATTACTCATCCCATGACTGATTTTTTCTTTGATCGTTTCTGGCTCAGTCGGTGCAGGTGCAATTTGATTGGCTGCCTGACGTTCAGACACCAGTGCAGTTTTTTCTGTTTCAGGCACCTTGAACAAAGTGTCATAACAGGTCAGACGATCCGCATTGGACTCTAATGCCACGCATGCTTCCGGACTTGCGGGTGTAATGAGAGATTCTGGTTTTTGTGCATGAATATTCGCCGCATACAAAGAACTGAGCATGATCATGCTCAGTTGCAATGTAGTGCGTTCAAGCGTTTTGAACGCCATAGGGTTTTACCTCAAATGATATCTTTAGTTCACTTGCTTAATATCAAAACCAAGTTCAAGCAGCGCTTCACGCTTAGCTACGGGTGCAACCACAGCCTTCACCGGTTTTTGCTGAACCAAATATTGTTCTGCAACCCGTTTTAAATCATCAAGAGTTACAGCAAGTAAACGTGCACGTAATTGCTTGCGCACTGCAGGTGTACGTGCATGCAATAATGCATAGCAGGCAGTAATGGCTTCCCCGGCAGGAGAACCCGGTTTATCCATGCTCGCAATTAAGCCCAAAATTGCTTCTTCCAGTTGATGCGGTTTGTGTTCGCTATTCAGCAACCATTGGATACTGGCATCAAAGTCTTTAAAAGTCTCTGCCAGGCGCGGATCGCGGTAGCTATAGAAACGGAAAGAACAGGCATTGCCATCGTAGCTTGCTCCACCGCCGTACGCCCCGCCTTTTTCACGAATTGCACTATGCAAGAAGCCATTACGCAAATAAGCAGCCAATACCATGAGAGGTGCAGCATCTGGATGAGAAACCTCTACTGCAGCATAAGCAGCAGCACAGAATTGAACATTGGCTTGAATCAGCCAGGCTTCGTCATGATTGCTATTTTCTGTGATGATTTGAGTTAATTCTACCGGACTTTTATCAACAGCTAACTTGTCCCAAACGTCTTGCACTTCTTCAATCAAACGATCGGACTGATGTTCTTCACACACCAGCAAGAATTGCTTTGGTGCCTGTAAAAGTAAACGATGAATGGCTTTTAATTCCGCAATTAATGCATCATAAGCAGCTTCATCGCTTTCAATTTTACTTACCAAATCGCCTAACCAGTTCAGCGCACCCAGACCGGTATTTTGATAGTCACGTTGTGCTAAAGCACTGTGGTTACGGCCGGCAATTTGCATGGCATAACTATGACCCGAACCGGAAATACGTGAATTCCAACGGGTTTTACGCTGTTGCAATAATTCAATAATGCGGTCCTTTTCATCAAAACGCAGTTGTTCAAATGCCAGTTTCAACAGGCGGATGGCTTCAAAATTATTCACCAATGATTTGGTGGTCAACGTAAGCCATGCGCTAATCTTGTTTTTATCATCATATTTTGAACGTAGAGATGCGCCCATCCCCACACCACCACTCACCGCAGTTTGCAGTTGTTGCAGTTCCAGATAGTCGTATTCACCCGCACCGACTTCACCCAGCAAAATTGAAAGTAAATTGAAATATGGCGACTGAACCACCTGATCAGGAATTTTTACCAACACCTGTTGATAGTAAATGCCATTGGTTCCGGCATGATACAGATTCAAAGGCGTGTCTAAATTATTGCTAATAATTTCACGCAATTGACCTTGTACGATGTGCAAATCTGCCGGTACATCTTCCAGGCCGACTTTCGGTAACAGGTTTAAATCATCCGGCGTATCCTGACGGACTTTTAAAGCTTCGGTTTGCTTGATGATTTCCGCTTTTTGCTCATCAGTCAGTTGGGCACCAATTTCAGCCAGACGCGCTTTTTCCGCTTCAGCTTCTCTTGCCGATTTGGTTGCATCCGGCAGCAAAGTCATCTGTACACGATGCGGATTATCCAGCAGATATTCTTTAATCAGGTTGGACAACCACATTGGGTCTTTGAGTTCTTCTTTCACCTGTTCAATCGCCGTGTCTACATCCCAGACCTGAATCGGATCGCTGTGATGAATCACACTGCTTAATCCATTTAAAATCAGGCTTAAACCGTACGGCATTCCATCGCCATTGATTTCACGCTGATGTAATTCGATTTGATGCAAAATCGCATCCACCATTTCGGCATCAACCGGTTTAGAAGCAACTTCTTCAAGAACCTTAAACACACCGTCTTTAAATTCCTGGGCATGTTCAGGATTTGAACCCTGTACGCCACAGAAGAAGGTCATTTCAAAGTTGGAATCATCCACACCCATAATTGGACCGGTAGACTGAGCATAACCACAGGTTTCCAGATAATGACGTAATGGCGAAGCTGAATCTTCCAGCAAAATCCCTTCAACCAGACGCATCCCCAAGCGTAATTTAATATCACTGGCTTGCGGCAACAGCCATGAAATTACGTGATAGGTTTTATCCTTCAGGTCTTCTGCATCTACAGCATAACTTTCGGTGACTTCAAGCGGTGCGGTTAAACGGGTTTCGGGTGTTGAATGTAAGGTTTGACCTTTTTCAAATTTAGACAAGGCTAAAGTTTCAAATTGTTCCTGCAAGTAATAAGCCGATTCATTGCCAAAAGTCATAAACACCGCATTACTTGGATGATAATGTGATTTATAGAAATCAACCAACTCTGGGTAAGTTAAATCCGGAATATTCTTAGGATCTCCACCGGAATTGTAATGATAGGTAGTATGCGGGAATAAATGATGCGCCAATTGATGATAAAGCTGATCTGAAGGAGAACTCATTGCCCCTTTCATTTCATTAAAGACCACGCCTTTATAAACCGGTTCGCCATTTTCCAGCTCAATGCGAATACCTTCCTGAGCAAAATCAAATTCGTTTAAATTGGCAGCAAAAGCAGCATCCAGATACACTTCCAGCAGGTTCTGGAAGTCTTTTTTATTTTGCGTGGCAAAAGGATAGGCGGTCCAGTCTGCTGAAGTAAACGCATTCATAAAGGTATTGAGCGAACGACGAATCATCAGAAAGAATGGGTCACGGACCGGAAATTTTTCCGAACCACAAAGCGCAGTATGTTCTAAAATATGCGCCTCACCTTTTGAATCCATGGGCTGGGTACGAAACGCCACCAGAAAGACATTTTCATCCAGATCACTGGCCAGATGATAATGTATAGCACCCGTGGCTTTATGCTTATATTCAGACACCCGAATATCTAGGGCTTCAACATGGTGTTGACGGATCAACTGAAACGCAGGATGAACAGTTTGAGAAATGGTTTCAGTGACATCTACAGTCATGTGATCTCCAACATTTAAATATTTATAAGATGGTTTTGATTATACCTGAATATTGCACTATTTGGATTTGTACAGTTACCAAATTCCAAGCATTTTGGTCCATTTTAAATCACGGAATATTTCAATCAGATTTCGGAATTTTTTAATGTAACTTTATCAAAAATGAATTCAAGATGAGGGTCAGACAGGTATTCAAAAAATAGTGGAAAACAAAGCGATGAATGCAACAAACAAGAGATTAAGTTGAAATAATTTTTAATTATCAATTTAGACTGATATATGAATAATGAATAGCATTTAAAAAATAATTTCATTATGACACCATCAAACCTACACGGACTTAACGGTGTCATAAGCAAAGATAAAAAACTAGATCAAATATTTGAAATAACTATAGTTAGGATGATTTTCTACAAACACATAGTTTTGCTTTTGATAGAAATGCGCTGCATTTTTAGTATCTGTATTCAGGCACAATGCTGAAAAGTTGGCACGCGCCTCTTTTTCCAGCTGTTGTAACAGTTGCTTGCCCACACCATGCTTGCGGTATTTTGGCAACACATAAAAACGACGCACCCGCCCAATACGCGCATCAATTTCATTTTCATTCCACTGCTGGTTTAAACCGCCACAAGCCACAAGCTTGTCATCATCATAGCCCAACAGCAGAAATTCACCCGGTTGATCAAACCGGTTCTTGCCACTTTCGAACTCTTCAATCAATCGATCAACAAACTGAAATCCTTCTTTCTGTGCCTGCTTGGCTAATTCCTTGATTTGTTCAGGTAATTGCTCAGCTTTATCAATCGTGATTTTCATCTAACCTTCCTTATTCTGTCCTATATAGTATTTTGAACGAATAAATTAACTCTATATTGAATTTTATTCATCAATCTACAGCAATCATGAGCATTGGTGTAAACTTAACGTTTTAATTTAAATGTGAATGAAAGACATGACAACTGTTGATCTTTTTGCAATTGGTAATGCATTAATCGACCAAGAATTTAAAGTCTCTGACGATTTCCTGATTCAACAGAATTTGCAAAAAGGCACTATGCAGTTGACTGATGGTGAAACGCAAGCAAATTTATATAATAATTTAAAAGAAACACAACTATACAAAGGTCAAGCATCAGGTGGATCTGCTGCAAATACCACCGTTGCATTTAGTGCTTTAGGCAGCACAGCCTTTTATGCGTGCCGCGTAGGTAACGACGAACTTGGTCAGATTTACCTGAAAGGCTTAAATGATGCCGGCATTCAAACTGCAGAACAATCCGTCAGTGAAGGTGTGACTGGAACCTGTATGGTTCTGGTGAGTCCGGATTCTGAACGTACCATGCAAACTTACCTTGGTATTACCGCTGAACTGAGTGAAGCACAAATCGATTTTGAACCCTTAAAAACTGCAAAATGGCTGTATATTGAAGGCTATTTGTCCACTAGCGACACTGCAAGACAAGCGGTTAAACAAGCCCGTAAAATTGCAAAAGCACATGGGGTAAAAATTGCTTTGACCCTTTCTGATCCAGCAATGGTGCAATATGCACGTCAAGGGCTGGATGAGCTTTTGGATGATGGTGTCGATTTATTGCTTTGTAATTATCATGAAGCTTTAATGTATACGGAAACTGATTCAATTGAAGCAGCTTTGGCTAAATTGCAATTAAAAAGCAAATACACTGTCATTACATTATCAGCTGAAGGTGCTTTGATTTCCGATTCTGAGCAAATCCTGAAAGTTCCCGGCCGCAAGGTAACCGCGGTAGATGCCAATGGCGCCGGTGATGCCTTTGCAGGTGCGTTTCTGTATGCACTCAATGCAGGTTTAAACCTTAAAGTGGCTGCTGAATTATCAATCTTGATTTCAAGTGAAGTGGTTTCACAATTTGGACCACGCCTGAGTGTAGAAAGTTATGCAGAATTATTAAATAACTTCCACAAGGAATGTGCATAATGATTAAAATTGCCATGATGGAAGAGATTCCTGAACGTGAAGCACGTTCATACGAAACGCCAAATGGTGACACGATTTTCATTACTCAGCGTGATGGTTCATTCTATGCCTATCAGAATCTCTGCCCTCACTTACAGGTCGAACTTGAATTTCTGGAAAACCAGTTTTTAGACCGTGATCAGGAATATATTGAATGCTCCACTCATGGAGCCCTGTTTCTGGTTGAAACCGGTGAATGTATTTCTGGTCCCTGCTTAGGGCAATCACTTGAAAAAGTAAAGATTAATGTGCATTCTGATGGTGGAATTTACCTGAAAGAAGAATAAAACTTATGGAATTTGCCATGCTAGAGTTTCTACAAAACTATAACTTAATCCCGTTTCATTTAAGTTTACTGGCTTTAATTTTACTCAGCATGGCAGAAACCATTGGCTATTACTTTAATATTCGTCCGACTGAGTTTCTAAAAACCCTTTATCCAAAGAAACTTACCGACTCCCCTCTACTCAATGTCAAATTCTCCAAAACACTGATTGTGGTGTTTTTACTGATGAACTTCAGTTTCGCAGGCTATTTTCTGCAACTTTGTGTATTTGCACAGCAGAAGGCATTCTTGCCTGCTTATTATCTGATGATCCCGGCACTGATCATTGCGGTGTTTTTCACTGTATTTATGATTCATTGTCTTGACCAGGTCATCAAGCCAACGCTTACTAAACAACAGGTCAGTCTGCTGGGACGTTTGGCGACCATTTCCAGTGGCAATGCGCGTCCGGGATTTTCCGCACAAGCACGGGTACGGGACAGTTTTGGTCAGTTACATTATGTCCAGGTCGAGCCTGAATTTGGCGAACTGGAATTCCAATCGCAGATTATTTTAATCCGCCTCAAAAAGTCGCATTATATTGCTAAAAAAATTTCCAAATCCAATAATTTATTTAGCATGGAAAATTCACAATAATCTTGCCTTACCCTAGCGTCAAATTGAACATTAAATCATTAGAATTCACTCATAACGACTGACTCTCTCCTCCCTCCTGCTGTTAAAATTTGCAAGGATAAAAGTCCATACATTACCAGCGAAATTTATTCCAGTTTTCAGGGTTTGCCCAGAATTTGGAGTTAAACCAGTCAGGCACATGCTTATACGTTAAAATATTGAATTGCCACAATGCAAAATCACTGTCATGACGGGTTTTATCAATGAGCTGGGTAAAGCCCAAAGCGCGCAATAATCTTTCATCTTGCAACCGGCTCACCACAACAATTCGTTTTGCCATCAGGTCTCGCAATCTCACTAACAGCTGAGACTTCTGCACACCAGAAAGTACCGCTAGCTCTTGTGAATCCATCACTACAAAACCCAGATCATATCGCCGGGTAAAAGGCAGATTTAAAAACTCAGTTACGTTAAAATAGTGCCATTGAATTGATTGATTATTGTCGTATTGCGCAAGATTTTGACCAATACATAATGCAGTTTGGATAGGCTGTTCGTTGGATAAATCGTCTAGCATTGAAGTGATGACATTTTGTTCAGCCATAACTGCATCCTTATTATTGAAGAGAGTATTTTGTATGGAACTACAAGGCATTTGCCATAAAATGCATGCAGGTCTTAAGGACCTTAGTGTAACTGATCGACATACACACAAGGCAAATGTTGAATATAAATTTATTCTAGATCGTTCAGAAGTTGATCTACCATTCAATTTAGGCCAAGAAATTGAGATTGAATGGACAGGTAATATCTATTGTGTATCTTGTGGTAGTAAAACCAGCAAATCCTTTTCGCAGGGTCATTGCTTTAAATGTTTCAAAACCAAAGCGTCTTGTGACATGTGTATTATGAAACCGGAAACCTGTCATTATAACCTCGGGACTTGCCGTGAGGACAGCTTTGCTCAAGAGGTCTGTTTCCAGCCCCATATTGTTTATCTGGCCAATTCAAGCGCATTAAAAGTCGGCATTACCCGTCTTGGACAAATGCCAACGCGCTGGCTGGATCAGGGTGCAACACAGGCATTACCCATTATGAAAGTGGGTTCGCGCCGTCTCTCAGGCCAACTGGAAATTATGTTTGGAACACAGGTGGCCGACAAAACCGATTGGCGTAAACTGCTCAAAGGTGAAGCTGAACCGCTCAATTTAATTGAGGTACGTGAACAGCTACTGGAAGAATTTGCACCGAAAATTCAGACCATTCGTGATGAATTTAATCAGAATCTCGAGTTCAATGAAACGATTGAAGTCATGGAAGATGAGCTGCCACGCGAGTTTGTTTATCCGGTTGAACAATATCCAGAAAAAATCAAATCACATAATCTCGACAAAACTCCTACTATTCGCGGCAAGTTACAAGGCATTAAAGGACAATATCTAATCTTGGATACCGGTGTCATTAATATCCGCAAATATTCAGGCTATGAACTAAAAATCCGTGCTGAATAACTTTAAATTCAGCCATAAAAAAACCTGCGTTCATGCAGGTTTTTTTATTTCACTTAAGATTACTTAATCTTCGCATGTGATTTTAGATATTGCGTGTAATCATCCAGTTCCTGCTGACCACGAAGCTGCTGATACAGCTTGGACAATTCACCCAATTGTCCATTGGTTAAGGCATTCGACGTGGTCTTGTTCACATTTGACACAGCCACTACCACTAATTCATTAGGCAATGCAGCTGTGGTGACCGACCACATGCCTGCTTTCGGTGTAGGAACACTGAATGCCGCACGTTCAATCTCACGTTTTAGGCCTTGTGAACGCATAAATACACCGGCACTTTCAAAAGCAATCTGACTTTGTGCCAAAGCGCTAGCAGCCGGTTGCGATTTGAAGTTATTCAATGCTGTCTGGATTTTCGCTTTAGCTGCATCAACTGCTTTTTGTTCAATCAGTTTGGCTTTTACATGAGGTGTTGCCTCTGCAAGTGTTTGAACACCAGCTGCATGATAGTTACGCACTTTCACCCAAACGGTATTACCATTTGCCATTTGAATGCTGCTAGAAGCATTGCGATCACCATTTTTCACATCATCATTAAACAGCTTAACTTTGACATTGGCATCACTCAGTATAGGATGCTGTGTAGAGAGGGTCATACCTTTCACAGATTGAACTGTCACACCCTTAACTTCCTGAGCCACCACATCCAGCGCATCGCTACCTACAACCAACTCATTCAGGCTATTTACAGCATCTGAAAATGAATTCGCCGTTTTGTTCTTTTGCAACTCTGCTAACAGGCGTGGTTTTTCAGTTTCAAATGAAGGCAACTTCACAGCAGCTGCTTCTGTTTCAATTAAATGATAACCATACTGAGTTTTAACCGGCGCTGAAACTTGGGCTGGTTTTAAAGAAGCAACCGTTAGATCGAATGCATCACCAAACACACCTTTGGCATAAGCTTCTACCACACCACCCTTGGTCTTCGATTCAGTATCATCCGAATACTGTGCGGCTACTTGGGCAAAAGACATACCTGCTTTAATTTTCGCAGCGACTTCAGTGGCCAATTTTTTCGCTTCAGCATCTGAACGGGTATCTACGGTAATTAAAATATGTTTTACCAATGGCTGAGCATTTTTCTTTTGTGCATCAACAAATGCACTATAAGCTTGCTGCAATTCAGCATCTGTTACTTGAGTATTCGCTGGTGCAACATTGGCTGGTGTGAGCACAACATAATCAACGTCCACACTGGCTACCTGCTTAAATGCATTTTGATGCTTGTTGTAGTAAGCAGCAATATCTTGAGGTGTGACTTTGATATTTTTCTTGTATTCATCCAGTTTAATGCTGGCAAGATGCAAGGTGCGTTGTTCAGTTTGCAAATTGGCAATTTGTTGAATATCCAGCTTGCTCACCAATGCATAATCCATAAATGTTGACGTCACCATTTTTAAGGCATGGTCTTTACGCAAGTTTGCAATCAGAGCCTGACTGGTCATACCCACTGAACGTAAATAATTTGAATATAAGGCTTCAGAAAACTTACCGCTTTCCTGAAAGCTCGGTTGCTGGGCAATCATTTGTTCAATTTGTGCATCACTCAAAGAAATACCCAACTCTTCCGCTTGTTGTAATAACAAGGTACGAGCAACCAGACTCTCCATCGCCTTATTTTCGATAAAAGATTGATTCAGTAAAGTTTCGTCGCCATTGGCATAAGCCAGGTATTGTTCTTTAAATGTTTTGCTCAGCGATTCTAATTCTTTTTTAGAAATTTCCTGGCCATTGACCAATTTTGCCGTGTCTTCAGATTTTCCACCGCTAAAATATCCTTCAATACCTACAAGTGCTAAAGGGGTCAAAAACAAAATGAGCAAAGCTTTGCCCAACCAACCTTTAATAACTTTACGAAAAGATTCCATAAGTATTCCAATATTTTATTTGTGGGCGATTTTACCCGAAAACCTGCTTTGAATGAATGCGTTCAGACTGTAAATCGGCATTATTAATAAAAAACGCGCCATATAGGGCGCGTTGATAGGCTTTCAAAAAGATTAAGCTACAGAATCTTTTAAACCTTTACCTGCTTTAAAGCTTGGTACTTTGCTTGCTTTAATTTCTAAAGCTGCACCAGTTTGCGGGTTACGACCTGTACGTGCCGCACGTTCTTTAACGTTAAATGTACCAAAACCAACAAGTGTAACAGTATCACCAGATTTAAGTGCTTCAGTAATTGAAGCAATAGTTGCATCTAAGGCTTTACCTGCATCAGTCTTAGACAATCCCCCTTTCTCTGCAATTGCATCGATTAATTCTGATTTATTCATGAAGATTACGTCCTCTTAATATCGTTTATTTAAGGTCTAAGGATTCCATAACACCTTTATATCAATGCTTTGGGGCAAAACGCAATACTCTGAATAGGCTTTTCTACAAAATAATTGCGAAAAAAATTGTTGAAAAATGCAGAAAAAGCCAAAAAGTTTCATTTTTTTAATATTTGTGCCTTGAGTATTTTATTTTCTTCAATAAGACAATCGACCTTGTTATGTAATTGTAATATGAGAGTTTCTAAATGTTGAATATCTTT
Organism: Acinetobacter sp. SA01; assembly: GCF_011319235.1. Taxonomy (NCBI): domain Bacteria; kingdom Pseudomonadati; phylum Pseudomonadota; class Gammaproteobacteria; order Moraxellales; family Moraxellaceae; genus Acinetobacter; species Acinetobacter sp. SA01. Next base: position 184,509 of record NZ_WXXM01000002.1, on the reverse strand, counting down.
TACCGTGACCAAACCAATTCTGTTTAAAGAATGATTGACACTATGGTCGAGCAATTTTTCAACCTTATCTTTGGTATCATTGACGGATTCTTTGGCTTTTTCTGAGACTTTTTCTACGGTTTGATCGGCAATTTCAGTGGTCTTAGATTCCAGCTCCTCCCCCACCTTGACTAAAGAGTCAAAGAGTTTGTTTCCTTCCTCTTCTGCACGTGAAAAAGCACCCAAACCCGCAAGCCATATTTGTTGAGTATATTTACGAAAATCCAGACCCGACTTACGGCCTGAACGTAATTTATTCTTTGTTTTATCAGGATTTTCATTTTTTAGTTGATCAATCTCTTGATCTGTTTTTGATTTATCCATACCCGCCATCTCCTAGCCTATTTTCTATACAACTTGAATATAATTACTCAAAAAATACAGCTATAATAGCAAATTAAATACTTGATCGATTTGCTAAACTGTTCTACAAAGCAAGATTAATATATTTGTTATAAGTCCTGAAACACATTTTCGAGCATAGGATGCTCCTTTCAGGTAAGGATTAAGTTTTATGAGTGAATCGCAACAAGGTCAGAATCAACCGCATTTGTTGCTCACAATGACCCTGATTGTTTTAGAAACAATCTTTACCTTCATCTTAAAACATGATCGGGTCGTTGGCTTGCAGGCTAAAAAATTTATAGACCAAAAAATCACCATTAAAATCAACAGCTATTTGCCTTATTTCGATTTTTATGTTGTTTTCACTGAACAAGGCATACTCTTTGACAGCAAAGCTCCCGAGAAAGTAGTCGATCTGGATATCCGCACTACCCTCATGGATTTAATTAAAGTATTTGTCTTTGCCAATCGCCGCAGTATTAAAAAAATGCGTATTGATGGTGACAGCACCTTAAAAGATGAGTTTCGAGATTTAAGCTTGCTGTTCAGCTTTCCAAAAGTTTTATCCGACTGGAAACAGTGGCTCAGCCAACCCGCTGATGGACAGGAAGTTATTTCTTCCAAAAAGCGTATTGCTCCCCTATTGGAAAAAATTGACCAGCAACGTTCAAAGATCAATACCTTAGAGGTAGAAGTCAAACAATATAAGAATCGCATTCGACGTATGCAACAAAAACAAAAAAGAGTGAATGTCTCTTTTAGTCTAATTATCGTGCTATTAGTTGCGTTATTAGTATATAATTACTGGATTATATAAACATATAATTTTCCTATAAAACAAAATAATTTAAAGACCCATAAAAAAACTTGACTATTTTAGTCAGGATTCATAAAATCAATTCATCTAGTCTTAATATGTGTATCGAATCATGCGTCTTACTACTCGCGGTCGTTACGCAGTGACTGCTCTACTTGATTTAGCTTTGCAGCCAACTGAACAAACGATTACGCTTGCTGAAATTGCAGCTCGTCAAAGCATTTCTGTTGCTTATCTTGAGCAGTTATTTGCGAAATTAAAGCGCCACGGCTTAGTTTCTAGTGTTCGTGGGGCCAACGGTGGTTATCACCTGGCTCGTAGCGCTGAAGAAATCACAGTATTAGAAATTATTGAAGCTGTAAACGAAGCAGTTGATGCAACACGTTGTGATCATAAAGGTAATTGCCAGAATGGTGCAATGTGCTTGACTCATGATTTATGGCAAGAACTCTCCCACCACATTGCCGATTATTTAGCAAAAATCACCCTTGCTGATCTGGTCGCACGAGATAACGTTCAAACCGTTTCCATTCGCCAAAATACAGCATCATTTGATTCAGCCCTTTTATCGGTTACAGGTATTTGACATGAAACGTCCGATTTATCTTGATTATGCAGCAACCACTCCTGTAGACCCTCAAGTTGCAGAACGCATGATGGAGTGCTTAACTTTCGACGGTACTTTCGGTAATGCTGCATCTCGTTCTCATGCTTACGGTTGGCAGGCTGAAGAAAAAGTAGAATATGCACGTGAACAAGTTGCGAACTTGGTCAAAGCAGATCCACGCGAGATTGTTTGGACTTCAGGTGCCACAGAATCTGATAACCTGGCACTCAAAGGTGTGGCTCAGTTTTACGCGTCTAAAGGCAAACACATCATCACCAGTAAAATTGAACACAAAGCAATTTTAGATACTTGCCGTGAATTAGAAGAAGAAGGTTTTGAAATCACCTATCTTGAGCCACAACCACAAACAGGTTTAATTACCCCTGAAATGGTTGAAGCCGCTATTCGTCCAGATACTATTCTTGTTTCCCTGATGATGGTCAACAACGAAATTGGTACCATCACTGACATTGCAGCTATCGGTGAAATTACCCGTGCCAAGAAAATTTTCTTCCACGTTGATGCGGCTCAAGCTGCAGGTAAAGTAGAGATTGATCTTTCAACTTTAAAAGTTGATTTAATGAGTTTCTCTGCTCACAAAATTTATGGCCCTAAAGGTATCGGTGCGTTATTCGTTCGTCGCTCACCACGTGTACGCCTTAAAGCACAAATGCATGGTGGCGGTCATGAACGCGGTATGCGCTCAGGTACACTTGCAACCCACCAAATCGTAGGTATGGGTGAAGCATTTGAACTTGCAGGCAAAAATCTGGAAGCTGAACAAGCCCGTTTACGTATCCTCCGTGATAAATTATGGAACGGTTTACAAGGCCTTGAACAAGTATTCTTAAACGGTCATCCTACTTACAACGTTGCAAACTATCTGAATGTCAGCTTTAACTTTGTTGAAGGCGAATCATTGATGATGGCATTGAAAGATGCAGCTGTATCTTCTGGTTCAGCATGTACTTCTGCAACACTTGAGCCATCTTACGTACTTCGTGCGCTCGGTCTTTCTGACGAACTTGCTCACAGTTCAATCCGTTTCAGCTTCGGTAAATACACTACTGAAGCAGATATCGATCACGTTCTTGAAATCACTAAAGCTGCTGTTGAGAAATTACGTGAACTTTCTCCGCTTTGGGATATGTATAAAGAAGGTATCGACCTTTCCACTGTTGAATGGGCTGAACACTGATTCATGACTTGGAGATAGCTTTAAAATTTAAAGCTATCTCATTGATAAACGTAATTTCACCCCCATATTAATCTTAAGGCTGACCCCGAGGTTTGGAGAAGCATCATGGCTTATAGCGAAAAAGTAATTGATCATTACGAAAACCCTCGTAATGTTGGCGTTTTAGACAAAAATGCTGAAAATGTTGGTACAGGTATGGTGGGTGCACCGGCTTGTGGTGATGTAATGCGTCTTCAGATTCAGGTGAATGATGACGGTGTGATTGAAGAAGCACGCTTTAAAACTTATGGTTGTGGTTCTGCGATTGCATCTAGCTCGCTAGTAACTGAATGGCTAAAAGGTAAAACCCTGGACGAAGCTCAAGCAATCAAGAACATTGACATTGCAACTGAACTTGCTTTACCTCCAGTAAAAGTACACTGTTCTGTACTGGCTGAAGATGCGATTAAAGCTGCTGTTGAAGACTATCGCAGCAAAAAAACAAAAGCTTAAGTGTTTCAAGTTTTTGATCAAAGATTAACGGAGTTTTCATGATCCATTTAACTGAAAATGCTGCAACTCATATCAGCAATTACCTAAAGAATCGTGGTAAGGGTGAAGGCATTCGCGTTGGTGTGAAAACTTCAGGCTGCTCTGGTTTGGCTTATGTACTCGAATTTGTCGATGAAGTCGATACCCATGACCAAATGTTTGAGCAGTTTGGTGTTAAAGTTTTTGTTGATCCTAAAAGCCTGGTTTATCTTGAAGGTATGGAGATGGACTACGTGAAAAACGGTCTCAATGAAGGCTTCGAATTTAACAACCCGAATAAAAAAGGCGAATGTGGCTGTGGTGAATCTTTCACCGTTTAACCACACCACTCCCTCTCTTTTTGTGATTAAAACAGTGTAAAATGCACTGTTTTAATTGCATTTACAGCAGTCACTTTTGCATATCTATCGCGGATCCAATCTCCCATGAATCATTTTGAGCTGTTCAACCTCCCTGTAGCACTCGATATTGATTTGGCAGCGTTAAAAACTGAATTTTTAAAGTTGCAGCAACAATATCATCCTGATAAAGCCGAAGACAAAGATCAAGCGCTGATTAAATCGAGCGAGATCAACCAAGCATTTAAGGCTTTATCTAATGTTGATAGCCGCGCTGCTTATCTCTTGAGTCTTAAAAAACAAGATTATCATCTGGATCAATCGATTGGAGATTTCGAGTTTTTACAGTCTGCACTGGAAATTCGTGAACAGCTGGATGAAGCTGCATCAGCTGACGAACTGACTTCATTAAAGCATGAAGTTCAGCAATGGATTGACGGTTTAGTCCGTGAATTCAAAATCGACTATGAAGATGAAGACTGGGGCGAAGCTCGCGATACCGTGCGCAAATTGCGTTTCTTTGTTAAAGTCATGGCTGACATCGACAAGGCTGAAGATCGTTTTCTAGATGATGACAGCTTTGATTTAGATGATGATTTTTAATCTTTTTTGATTTTATTTTTAATTTTTAGTTCTAAGGATGTAACACCATGGCTCTCTTGCAAATTGCAGAACCCGGTCAATCAAGTGCACCGCATGAACACCGCATCGCAATTGGTATCGACTTGGGTACGACGCATTCATTGGTTGCCACAGTACTTTCCGGTAAAGCTAAAGTTCTGAACGACGAACAAGGCCGAGTGTTACTTCCCTCTATTGTTCACTACAGCCATAACACCACCCATTATGGTGATGAAGCCAAGCCGTTTACTACTACAGATCCTAAAAACACTATTGTTTCCGTAAAACGTTTTATGGGACGCTCCAAAGCAGACATCAAATTCCAGCACCCTTACACTTTGGTGGGTGAAGACAATCAGATGCCTGCTTTTGAAACTGCACAAGGCCGTAAAACCCCTGTCGAGATTTCTGCAGAAATTTTAAAACAGCTGAAAGACCGTGCTGAAGACAGTTTAAAAAACGAAGTGAATGGTGCAGTCATTACTGTTCCAGCCTATTTTGATGAGGCACAACGTCAGGCCACTCGTGATGCTGCACAACTGGCCGGTTTGAATGTTTTACGTCTGCTCAATGAACCCACTGCTGCGGCTGTGGCTTATGGCCTAGACCAAGAAACCAATCTCGCTCACGATCAAAATTATGTGATTTATGACCTGGGTGGCGGTACTTTTGACGTATCTATCCTGCGTTTCTCGCAAGGTGTATTCGAAGTTTTAGCGACTGGCGGACATACTGCTTTAGGTGGTGATGACCTGGATCGCCTGATTGTGAAATGGGCTAAAAAACAACTGAATATTGAGATCTTAGATGATGCCGAATATGCACATTTTATTGTTTCTGCACGTAAAGCCAAAGAAGCCTTGTCAGATGCCGAGTCAGTTGAACTGAAAGTTTTAGATCAGGCTCTGACTTTAGACCGGGCTACATTTGAAGACATTATTAAAGTTGCTTTAGACAAAACCATCAGCGTATGTAAACGCGTAATGCGTGATGCCAAACTTGAGCTGGATGACATTAAAAATGTCGTGCTTGTGGGTGGTTCTACCCGCTCTTATGCGGTGCAAAAGGCTGTTCGTGAAGTCTTCAATCAGGAACCACTATGCACCATCAACCCGGACGAGGTGGTCGCAATTGGTGCCTCTATTACAGCGAATCAGCTCATTGGCAACTCCAAAGATGGTTCATTGTTATTAGACGTTACCCCTTTGTCACTCGGTCTGGAAACCATGGGTGGTCTGGTGGAGCGTTTAATCTCACGCAATACGGCCATTCCTGTGGCGCGTCGCCAAGAATTCACCACTTATCAAGATGGCCAAACCGCCATGCTGATTCATGTGGTGCAAGGTGAACGTGATCTAATTGAACATTGTCGTAGCTTGGGTCGCTTTGTCTTGCATGGCATTCCGCCAATGACTGCCGGTCAGGCACGTATTGAAGTCACTTTTCAGGTTGATGCCGATGGCTTGTTGACTGTTGCTGCCAAGGAAACCACCTCTGGTGTACATGCACAAATCGACATTAAACCTTCTTATGGTTTATCGGATGCCGATACCGAACGCTTACTGATTGATGGTTTCAAATATGCGGAAGAAGATAAACATCTTCGCCATTTGCAAGAAACCAAGGTTGAAGCAAAACGTGAGCTGGAAGCACTGGAACAAGCCCTGAAAGTGGATGCCCAGCTATTAACTGCTGAACAGTTAGCATCGTTAAATCAAGCCAAAGCTCAACTTGAGGCTCAACTAGAAACCGCCGATATCAAAGCGATTGAACAAGCTGTAGAACAGCTTAAAATACACAGTGATGCTTTTGCTACTGCACGCATGAACCAACATATTGATGCAGCTTTGAAAGGCACTAAACTTGATGACTGGTCAAACTCGGACCAATAAACAGGAAAAAATTATGCCACGTATTAAAGTTCTTCCACATGCGCAAATTTGCCCTAATGGTGCCGAGTTCGAAGTTGAACAGGATGCCAACCTGTGCGAAAGCCTGTTAAAAAACGGTATCAAGATTGAACATGCATGTGATATGTCTTGTGCTTGTACCACCTGTCATGTCGTAGTTCGCAAAGGTTTTGACAGCCTCGAAGAAATGACAGATGTAGAAGCAGATTTACTAGATCGTGCCTGGGGTCTGGAACCGGATTCACGCCTTTCATGCCAAGTGAAAATTGTCGATGAAGATTTGGAAGTCGAAATTCCTAAATACACCATCAACCACGCCTCAGAAAATCATTAAGATTTTCGCTCATAAAAAACCACGCAATCGCGTGGTTTTTTATCTGTAAACATCATCTCAATCATGATTTTTAGTGGTACTGCTCGTTTTTCTCATCTTCAATCACATCTTCCAGATTGAGTCGAACAATACCTTCTGAGTTGGTCAATTTTTGCTGTTTTTGAATCCGCTTGATCATCTTTTCCAACACTTGGATCAACTCTGGATATTCATAATTTTGAACCTCATCCAGATTCAGCAATAAATGGAAACCCTTGTACTCATAATCAAACCAGCGCTGATAATCCAATTTACGCGAGGTATATTTTTCCATAACTTGCCAGGTCTTTACCGGACCGTGAATCCCTTTAAGCGTAATAGGTTTTTTCGGCGCACATAAATAGTCATTTTTAATTAAATTATAGGTTTCATCTGAAATCAGGATTTCATCGACTGCTGCCGCACTTTGCAGTCGTGCTGCCAGATTGGCATCACGTCCAACAATGGTATATGCCATACGATGTGCTGCGCCATAGTTGCCTACGTGACAGTAACCAGTACTAATTCCCATACGGATATGCAAAGCCGGATAGCCCATCTTGATCCAGCGTTCACGCAGCAGTTTCATTTGCTGACGCATATCAATTGCCATATCCAGACAAGTTTTGGCATCTTGTTCCACCCCTTGCGAGATTGGATCACCAAAGAAAATCAGGATGGCATCCCCCATAAACTTGTCGACAGTCGCTTCGTACTGCTTGGCAATTTCAGTCATATGACTTAAATAGTCATTGAGCAGGAAGGCCAAATCATCAGGAATTAATGTTTCTGAAAGTTCGGTAAAACCTTGAATATCCGAAAAGAAAATGGTCATTTTCTTACGTTTGTATTCAATTTTGGCTTCCGATTCTCCCTTCATGATCGATTGCCACAACTGCACAGGTGCATATCGGCTCAGCTGATTTGCGAACTCCATATAACGATTCATTTGATCGTAATAATAGGTTCGACGATTACTGATATGTTGAATCTGGCTGCTTTGATAAAAACTGCCCACACCAAAAAAAGTAATTAAACAGATAAAACCTAAAACGGTTAACTCACCAGTGGTTTGTTCAAAATACTCACCAAAACCAAAAATCAGAATATTACACAGATAAAAATTTGCGATTCCAATCAGGCTTGCCAATGACACAGCTAAAAAAGAAATCTTGTTGGTAATTGCGGTATATAAAATGACAAACAGTGAAATGAAAGTCAGAACCAGGTTTAAATGAATAGCAGATAAAATAACCGAAATAACAACCACATCGGTAATAAACAAGACACTGCGTTTTATATTGGAATTATAACGATACTGCAGCCAGGTCGATAATCTCGGCGTAATCAGAAAAATGAACAACAGGAAAAAAGGAATATAAATCTGGTATTGGGTGTCAGAAGCCGTGTAATGGTAGACAGTAACGAGTAAAGACAACATCATATATCCCATCAAACGATGGAAATATTCAAATTGTCTGGGTTCTTTTCTAATCCAGTCGTCTAATGACACTCAATCACTCCTGATTCGAGTCTTGACACCATAAATTCCATACTATGGCTTTCAATGGCTTGGAATTAATCCATACGCCAGTCAAATGGCATATCACCCTGACCACGCAATGCGAGCATCAAGGTTTGACGCATATGTGCAAGAACTTCATTGGTATAAGGAATAGCTGGAGTACCCCATACTGGTTTTGGCCAAGCCACGTCATTTTGATAGCGCACGACATGATGAAAATGCAATTGTGGAACCATATTCCCAAGAGCGGCCACATTCATTTTGTCTGCGCGGAATACGCGTGCAAGCTGACTCGATAACCAGCTCGATTCACGCAGGAACTGTTCCTGGTCAGCCTGACTTAATTCATATAATTCGCTCACGCCCGGCACGCGTGGAATTAATATGAGCCACGGAAATTGCATATCATTCATTAAACGACATGTTGACAGTGGAAAGTCGCCTACAAAAAAAGTATCTTGAGCAAGTTGTGGATGCAAACTAAACATATCTTTATAAATTATGCAAAATTAGAATGATGGCTAATACTATCACATCCAATGGGGCGTGAATATTCTATGCAATGTGTTTCATTACAAATAAACCACTATTTGCAATCAATGCATGAACATTCACGAATTTAATAAATTTCTTTAAAAAATCAAGCGCTTCATCTCACGATTTTTTAAAATCTGCACAAATTGCAAAGCGAGTGCATAAATCTTATACACTCCCTGTCAAATCAATGAATTTCTTTCAATAAACTGTCCAATAAATCGATAATAAACTGGATACGTTTTTGATAATCTTCCAGCATGACCATGACTTTCAGGCGTTGCCCGCCATCCATGCGGAAAAAGGTCGGATGTTTTTGCATCATTTGAATAATACTGATGGCCTGTACTGGTGTTTCTGGTGAAAATTCAATATGACCACCGTTAGCACTGATATCAATTTTGGTAATGCCCAGCTGCTCCGCTTTCAAACGAATCTGATGCACAGCAAATAACTGCTTCACTGGCTGCGGCGGCACACCAAACCGGTCAATCAGCTCCATGCGGATATTATCGAGTTTTTCCTGGGTATCGGTATTACTGATGCGTTTATAGAACAATAGGCGCTGATGCACATCTCCCAGATATTCATCTGGAATCAAGGCTGGCATATGTAGATTGATTTCAGCAATGAGGGACAATGGTGCATCGAAATTCGGGGTTTTGCCTTTTTGGATGGCCTTGGTGGCTTTTTCCAGCATTTCCATATACAGGCTATAACCAATCGCCTGCATGGAACCACTTTGCTGTTCGCCCAACAGTTCACCGGCACCACGAATTTCCAAATCTTCCGTCGCCAGCATGAAACCGGCCCCTAAATTCGATGCGCGCTGAATCGCATCCAGACGCTTTTCAGCATCTCCCTTTAACCCCTTGATTGAAGGTACCAGCAAGTAGGCATAAGCTTGATGATGTGAACGTCCGACACGGCCGCGTAATTGGTGCAACTGGGCAAGCCCCAGCTTATCAGCGCGTTCAATTAAAATGGTATTGGCATTGGGAACGTCAATCCCGGTTTCAATAATGGTTGAACAGACCAGCACATTGTATTCTTTATGATAGAACTGCTGCATCACCTGCTCCAGTTCACGTTCCCGCATTTGGCCATGAGCAACCGCCACCCGGGCCTCAGGCACCAGTTCACGAATATTTTCAGCAGTGCGCTCAATGGTATCCACTTCATTATGCAGGAAATATACCTGTCCACCACGCAGCAATTCACGCAGAATCGCCTCTTTAATGGATTCACTGGTCTGTTCCTGTAAAAAGGTTTTCACAGCCAGACGACGTGCAGGTGGTGTAGCGATAATCGAAAGGTCGCGCATCCCGCTAAAGGCCATATTTAAAGTTCGTGGAATTGGCGTCGCGGTGAGAGTCAGCATATCGACATCTGCACGCATGGCTTTAATACGTTCTTTATCACGTACTCCAAAACGATGCTCTTCATCGACAATCATCAGACCCAGATTTTTAAACTGGATATTCTGCTGCAAAATTTTATGTGTACCAATCACAATATCAACTTTACCATCAGCCAGGTCTTCAATGGTTTTGCTATGTGATTTACCTGAACCAAACCGTGACAGTACTTCAATACGGATCGGCCAGTCGGCAAAACGGTCTTTAAACGATTCATAATGCTGCTGTGCCAGCAAGGTGGTGGGAACCAAAACAGCCACCTGCTTGTTGTTTTGTACCGCAACAAATGCTGCCCGCATCGCCACTTCAGTTTTACCAAAACCAACATCGCCACATACCAGACGATCCATCGGTTTAGCCAGCTGCATATCGTGCAGGGTTGCTTCAATGGCATTGGCCTGATCCAGCGTTTCTTCATAGGCAAAGCCGCTGGCAAACTGCATATATGGACTTTGTTCCAGTTCAAAGCTAAAACCGGGTTTAGATTGACGGCGTGCCTGAATATGCAGCAGTTCAGCAGCAACATCATGGATTTGTTCCAACGCTTTACGTTTTGCCTTGCTCCAGGCATCGGTGCCCAGTTTATGCAAGGGGGCCAAATCTGGATCGCCGCCGCTATAACGGCTGATTAAATGCAGATTGGTGACCGGAACATAGACCTTGGCAGCATCAGCATAATCCAGCTGTAAAAATTCATGTTCCTGGTCGTCAATGCTTAAAGTGACCAGGCCGGCATAACGTCCGACCCCATGATCGATATGCACCACAGGGGCACCAATACTCAGTTCAGTTAAACTGCGAATCAGGAATTCTTCGGATACTTCTTGCTGACGCTTGCGGCGGCGCTGCACCACCCGATGCTCATAGAGCTGGTTTTCCGAGATGATGGTAAGTTGATCAGGAATGACCAGACCCCGATCCAGCGGTGCACTGGTAATGGCTATAGCATGTAAAGAGCTTGTGAATTGTGCATAATTTTCAACATTGGGAATGTCTCCCAGCGCTGGACGCAAGGCGTCCTTGAGTGTTTCACGGCGTCCGGCACTTTCAGCCACCAGCAGGACTGGATGATTGGCAGCATTAATATATTTTTTAACCGCAGAAAACGGTTTTTCCTGTTTTGGATCTACCGGCAAACGAGGTGGAATTTCCGTATTGAAATTAATCACACCGCTTTTTTCAGCGAATGTTTCTGTTGAGGCAATGATTCTGGCGAACTGGTTCAACTGCTCCAAGACCTGATTCGGCTGCAAAAAGATGTCTTCTGGCGACAAAATAGGCTGCTCGACATTATGACGGCGGTCTTCATAACGATGCAGCACATCTTTCCAGAAACTGGTTAACCCTTCCTCCAGTTGCTTATCTGTAATGACAATGCCATTCTTAGGTAAGTACGCCATGAGGGTACTTTGCGTTTGCATCGCCTCTTTACTAAAGAATAAGGGAAAATAAAACTCCAGTCCTGGTGAGGCAATACCTTCCAATGCATCCTGATAGATTGGATTTTTCTTCGGATTTGCTGTGGGAAATTTTTCCGCATAACGCTCACGGAAAGTGGCACGCCCTTCTTTAAGCGGAAATTCCTTGGCGGGTAATACAGAAAACTGTTGTAGCGTTTGGGTTGTTCTTTGAGTTTCAGGATCAAAAAACTTTAAGCTTTCAATTTCATCATCAAACAGATCAATACGGATGGGTGCACTTTGACCAGACGCGTAAATATCCATAATGCTGCCACGCACAGCAAATTCACCATGATCATAAACGGTATCGACCAGATGATAACCGGCCTGGATTAAACGCAGTTTCTGTTGTTCAAGTTCAAATTTCTGTCCCACTTGAATATCAAAATGTTCGCCCAATATCCATGAAGCCGGTGCAACACGCTGTGCCAAAGTTGATGCAGATAAAAGCAGCACGCCCTGCTTCGGCATATTGGATAAAATGGAAAGCCGCTCTGACACAATATCCTGATGGGGAGATAAACGGTCATAAGGCAAAATTTCCCAATCCGGGAAAATCGTCGGTTTAATCCCGTAAAATTCCAGTTCACTTTCCAACTGTCCCAAATGCTGATTATTTTTGGCCACCAAAATGAATAATTGCTTGCTTTGTGTGGCAATTTCTTTGAACAGTAAAGCGGCAGATGAGCCTTGTAAATTACCGACCCAGCGTTTTTCGCCTGCTTTTAACTGTTGCAGATGGAGTTGAGAAATTTCTTGTTGGAACATGTATATAGCTTTTGGTCTAAATGACATGGATCGTATATTAACATGGGTTTTTTCTTGGTTGAGTTATTTTTATATACAGCAAATGATCGCATCTAAATCCTTTTAGATGCCGAGCACATAAGTCTTTGTCTAATTATTTTTCGCGTAGGAAATTACGATAGTAATCATTTAGTTTCTGAATGATCTGCTTGAACTGTAACAGATTTTCTTCAGTATTACCCAAACGTTCAACAAAACGTTGACTGGCAATTTCCAGATCAATTTTTTCATTAATCAGAATGGCAGTAAAATACAGGGTTTTTAAATCATCAAAGTTGTTTAATTTGCGATTGGAAAAATAAACCAAACGTTCAGACAGCTGATTGACCACGATTCCATCCACAATATAGCCCTGTTCCGGATCAAACTGGATATTGTTTTCTTGAAGATACAGCTGTTCAGGAGAAGGTTTTGAACTTTTAAGCAGTCCTGAACCTGTAAATAGTCCGGCAAGTTTATTCAGCATGAGCATGACATATAGAAAAAATCCCAGCTATTTTAACCCTGAGCTGCATTATCTTCATCCCTATTTTTTCATAAAAAAGATCGCTGTTTAAATTGCGACCTTTTTTTATTCGGATCATGATTAAATTTTTGTAGCCAGCAATTAGCCAACCTGTGCCAAAGGTTCATGCTGTAAGCTTACTTCTGAAACCAGATTACTAAAAGCAAAAATTTCATCTAGCTGTGCTTGAGTCAGTAATTCCCTTTCCAAAACCACCTGCTGAATAGTTTTATTTTCAGCAATACACTGTTTCCCAATTTCATCACATTTGGCATGTCCCAAAATTGGATCCAGCAAAGTGACAATGCCGACACTGCGCATTACAGCGTCATAACAGATCTGCTCATTGGCCTGAATACCTTGAATACATTTACAGTCAAGGCTGACCACCGCCTGGGTGAGAAGTTCAATCGACTCATTAATTGCAACAGCAATCACCGGTTCCATGACATTGAGTTGTAATTGCCCGGCTTCTGCTGCCAGAGTCACAGTTAAATCATTACCAATCACTTTATAGGCAATCTGGTTCACTACTTCAGGAATCACAGGGTTAATCTTGGCTGGCATAATGGATGAACCCGCCTGTAATTCGGGTAAACGAATTTCACCCAGTCCGGCACGCGGTCCCGAACTTAATAGGCGTAAATCATTACAAATTTTTGAAAGTTTCACCGCCAGACGTTTAAGCGTACTGGATAAAATAATAAATACCCCGCAATCGCTGGTGGCTTCGACATAATCTTCTGCACCAACCAGATTCAAGCCGGTAATTTTGTTTAAGGATTGAATCGCTGCATGGGCATAACCTTTAGGGGTATTCACTCCTGTTCCAATAGCTGTGGCCCCCAGATTCACTTCCAGTAAAAGCTCACGGGTACGTTGAATCAGACGTATATCTTCCTTTAACAAGGTTGCAAATGCACGAAACTCTTGCCCCAAAGTCATCGGTACGGCATCTTGCAGCTGGGTACGTCCCATTTTTACCACAAATTGAAACTCTGTCGCCTTGATATATAAGCTATCAACTATTTTTTGAATCTGAAGCAACAAATTGTCCAGACTATAATAAGTCGCTAAACGTAAGGCTGTAGGATAGACATCATTGGTGGATTGCGATTTATTTACATGATCATTCGGATGAATGTGTTCATATTGCCCCTTATGAAAACCCAAATGCTCCAAAGCAATATTGGCCAACACTTCATTGGTATTCATATTAATGGAAGTTCCTGCACCCCCCTGATAAATATCTAAAGGAAAAGCTTCACTCCATTGTTCAGGTGCTTCGATCAATACATTACAGGCAAATTGTATAGCTTGGCTGACCTGTTCTGAAATTTTGCCAAATTCTAAATTGGCTTGGGCAGAGGCTTTTTTGACTTGTGCCAAAGCACGGATAAAGTGAAGCTGACTTCCCACCTTCTGATTAGAAATCTGGAAATTCTCCAGAGCTCTTACTGTATGAATGCCATAATAACACTCGGCTGGAACTTCTTTTGCTCCCAATAAATCACGCTCTATTCTTGTATTGTCGGGTTGAACTGTTGTCACTTTATATATACTCACATGTATGCACTAGAATTGTGCAATTGAAAAAAATATTAAGGCTTTACGCTATTTTAAATATTGTAAAAAGATATTTATTTGGCAATGCTCTTTAACCCAATACATGGACTCTGTAGCGAATGTAAGCACTTGTAACTATCTTAGCGCTTCCAATTTTCATCCTTAAAAAATCAGGCGCAAAAATTTTTGAGCGTTATTTCTAATTCACAGTAGATAATTATTCGCACAAGATGAATGACATTAAGTTACACAATTATAAGTTATTTATTTTATTAAATTTTTATCAATTGTATCTAAAAATACATTCCGCTACATAACACGTGATTAAATCCCTTAGAAATGTTACAGAAAGTAATTTCAATTTTATGATTGAATCAGCGCCTGAGTGAACCTGCACAAAAAATCATCTTGGAAAGATGTTATTCATAAGGACATAAGGATGCGCCCATGAGTCAACTTAACCCCACCCTCATCACATTTATTTTTTATATTATTGCCATGGTTGGTATAGGACTGTATGCCTATAAATCCACCTCCGACTTTTCAGATTACATTCTCGAAGGACGCAGTCTGGGCAGTGTGGTCACCGCCCTTTCTGCAGGAGCTTCCGATATGAGTGGCTGGTTGCTCATGGGTTTACCCGGTGCGATCTATCTTTCAGGTTTGTCGGAAGCCTGGATTGCGATTGGCCTGATTATTGGCGCATGGCTGAACTGGCTGTTAGTCGCCGGTCGCCTACGTGTCCATACCGAAGTGCAGAACAATGCTTTAACCCTGCCGGACTATTTCACCAGTCGTTTCGGTGACCGCAAACGTGTGCTACGGATGATCTCAGCTCTGGTAATTCTGGTATTTTTCTCCATTTACTGTGCATCAGGCATGGTGGCTGGTGCACGACTATTCGAAAGTATTTTTGGCATGTCTTACACGACAGCGCTCTGGATCAGTGCAATCGCCACCATCAGCTATGTATGCATTGGTGGTTTCCTAGCAATTAGCTGGACCGATACCTTTCAGGCAGGACTGATGATTTTCGCGCTGCTGCTTACACCGATTATGGCTTACATGGCCATCGGTGATCATAGCCAGCAGTTGGCCACACTGATTGAAACAGCTCGTCCACATTCTACCAATATGCTTTCAGGATTAAGTACAGTCGCCATTTTATCATCTATGGCTTGGGGCTTAGGCTATTTTGGACAGCCACATATTTTGGTGCGTTTTATGGCAGCAGATTCGGTCAAGACCATTCCGGCAGCTCGTCGAATTGGCATGAGCTGGATGATTCTATGTTTAGGTGGTGCAGTCGGTGCCGGTTTCATTGGCATTGCTTACTTCCAGCAGCATGCAGAACTTGCCGGCGTGGTTTCCCAGAATCCTGAAACCATTTTTATGGAACTAACCAAAATCCTGTTTAATCCCTGGATTGCAGGCGTGATTTTGGCAGCAATTTTAGCGGCTGTGATGAGCACCCTGAGCTGTCAGCTTTTGGTCTGCTCAAGCACCCTGACGGAAGATTTATACAAAGCCTTCCTGCGCAAAAATGCTTCGCAAAAAGAACTGGTCTGGGTTGGACGCTTGATGGTACTGGCAATTGCAGTGCTTGCCATTATTCTGGCAAGCAATCCAAACAGTAAGGTTCTAGGTCTGGTTGCCTATGCCTGGGCTGGTTTCGGTGCTGCATTTGGCCCGCTGATTATCCTGTCCTTGTTCTGGAAACGCATGACCTTAAACGGCGCGATTATGGGAATTATTGTCGGTGCGGTAACCGTTATTTTATGGAAAAATACCATGACCAGCACCGGATTATATGAAATTATTCCCGGTTTTATTCTGTCATTTTTGAGCATTGTCGTGGTCAGCTTATTAGAAAAAGCTCCGTCACACGAAGTACTTCAGCGTTTCGAGCAGGCAGACGAATTGTACAAGAAAGAAATGGCAGAACTGCAAAATGGGCTACCCGCCCAATCTAAGAATGCAGGATAAAGCTTTGAGGATATTTTCTTTCACCAGATAAACTTCAAGGGGCATTAAGCCCCTTGTTTTATTTTTATCCTTTGTTTTTCAGATAAATTTTAGAACTTTCCTTAATCACTTCCATCACCGGATAACTTCGTGTCTCTTTAATTCCGGGAAGACGCCACAGGACCTGCCCTGAAATTTTCCGAAATTCATCCATATTGGCGCAGCGGATTTTCACGACAAAATCAAATCCGCCACTGATCATATGACATTCCACAATTTCAGGATATTGCATGATCGCATCAGAAAATTCTTCCAAAACATTGGGGGTAGTTTTATCCAGTAAAATCTCGACAAAGACCACGAAACTGGCATTGAGCATGTCAGGATTCAGCTTGGCTTCATAACCCAGAATAAACCCATCTTTGGTCAGTTTCTGTACCCTTGCCAAAGCCGCGGTCGGGGATAAATTTACCGCTTCGGCCAGTTTGATATTCGAAATCCGGCCATCATTTTGCAGAATATCTAAAATTTTGATATCTGTTCGGTCCAGGGTAAAAATCGGGCTGTGCATCAGAATTATTCTCTAAAATGAACCAAAATTATAGTGAGTTATTCGGCATTCTTTCTGTAATCATAAATTATATAAAGCATTTTACTCAACAAAAATTTGGCAGTCACAGGATGTTGGCATGAATATAATGGACACTGAAACCCGCTTTGACCAGACAAAACCTCACTTTGGATATATTACCGAATTCAAAGAAAAAAATGACTATGAAGTTGAGGTAAATACTGCCTGGCGCCGTGCTGAACCTGACTGTGTTGAACATTTACTGGAACATAGCCAGATTTCTGAACAGCTGAACCAGCGCATTTATGATCTGGCATTCGATCTTGCCCATAGCTTACGGGAACGTAAAAGCTCGAACGGTAAAGCCGGGATCGTACAGGGATTATTGCAAGAGTTTTCACTTTCCTCTCAGGAAGGTATTGCCCTGATGTGTCTGGCTGAAGCCTTGCTGCGAATTCCGGACAGCGCGACACGGGACTTGCTGATTCGCGACAAAATCAATCAGGGGAACTGGAAAGAACATGTCGGGCAAAGCAGCCTGATGTTTGTTAATGCGGCTGCCTGGGGGCTCATGCTGACCGGAAAACTGATGGAAACCCCAAAACAAAAGACTTTATCCAGCGTGCTCACAGGGCTTTTAGCCCGTAGTGGTCGCGGGATTATCCGTAAAGCTGTGGATGTCGCCATGCGGATGATGGGCGAGCAGTTTGTTACGGGTGAAACCATTCAGGAAGCGCTAGAACATGCAGAACAGCTAGAAGATAAAGGTTTCCGTTATTCCTATGACATGCTCGGTGAAGCCGCGCTGACCGAACATGATGCTGAACGCTATTTCCAGGATTATAGCAATGCCATCCATGCCATTGGTCAGGCCTCCAAAGACAAAGATGTCTATGACGGCCCGGGTATTTCCATCAAGCTTTCCGCCCTGCACCCACGTTATCAGCGTGCACAGATTGACCGTGTGCATGACGAGCTGTATCCCAAAGTGCTGCAATTGGCAGAACTGGCAAAACGCTACAATATTGGCCTGAACATTGATGCCGAAGAATCCGAACGTCTGGAAATTTCTTTAGAACTATTAGAGCGTTTATGTTTTGAGCCGGGCCTTGCCGACTGGAAAGGCATTGGTTTTGTGATTCAGGCCTATCAGAAACGCTGCTTCTACGTGGTGGACTATGTGGTGGACTTAGCCAAACGCAGTCAAAAACGTCTGATGATCCGTTTGGTTAAAGGTGCTTACTGGGATAGTGAAATCAAGAAGGCCCAAATTGAAGGCATGACGGACTACCCGGTGTTTACCCGTAAAGTGCATACCGACCTGTCTTATATTGCCTGTGCGAAAAAACTGTTGGCTGCGCCAGAGCAGATTTACCCGCAGTTCGCGACACATAATGCCCAGACTCTTGCAACCATTTATCATCTGGCCGATCCGAACCAATACTACAGTGGCCAATATGAATTCCAGTGCCTGCATGGCATGGGTGAACCACTGTATGAACAGGTGGTGGGCAATAAAACAGATAACAAACTGGGTGTGCCGTGCCGTATCTATGCCCCTGTAGGAAATCATGAAACCTTACTGGCTTATCTGGTAAGACGTTTACTGGAAAATGGTGCCAATACCTCTTTCGTCAACCGCATTGCAGATAAAAGCTTAGAAATTAAAGATCTGATTGAAAATCCGCATGCAGAGATTTTGAAAAATGCAGCCAAAGAATCACAGGTGGGTCAGAAACACCCGGCTATTCCACTAGCACCTGATTTGTACGGCGATAACCGTCCAAACTCAGCAGGTCTGGATTTAGCCAATGATCATGACCTGACCCACCTCAACCAGACTGCACACAACCTGAGTCAGCATCAATGGCAGGCTCAAGTCTTGGGTAAAAACCTCGGTGTTGAAAATGACTCAACGGATGCAACTTCACAATCACTTCTTATTGTGAATCCTGCCGATCATCTAGATGTCGTGGGTCATGTACAGGAAGCAAGTGCTGATCAGGTCAATCAGGCCCTGGATCATGCCGTGAATGCACAAGCTGAATGGAGCAATACAGCTAAAGACATGCGTGCCGCTTGCTTACAGCGTGCAGCGGATATCATGCAATCACGTTTGCAAGAATTGATGATTTTACTCTGTCGTGAAAGTGGTAAAACCTATGCCAATGCCATTGCCGAAGTTCGTGAAGCAGTCGACTTCCTGCGTTATTACGCCGCTCAAATCATCGATCTGGATGATGATGTTATTATTCAACCACTGGGTACGGTGTTATGTATCAGCCCGTGGAATTTTCCTTTGGCGATTTTTACCGGGCAAATCTCAGCTGCGTTGGTGGCAGGCAATACCGTGATTGCCAAACCGGCTGAACAAACGCCACTGATTGCCGCACAAGCGATCCAGATTTTGTGGGAAGCCGGCATTCCTCAAGATGTACTGCAACTTCTTCCGGGGCAAGGTGAAACAGTCGGTGCGCAATTAAGCGGTGATGCGCGTATTCAAGGCATCATGTTTACCGGTTCTACCGAAGTCGCCAAAATTTTGCAAAAGACCCTGGCGCAAAGACTGAGTCCATCAGGGCAGCCTATTCCACTGATTGCAGAAACAGGTGGGCAAAATGCCATGATTGTCGACTCGTCGGCATTGACCGAACAGGTGATTCTGGATGTGGTGAGCTCGGCTTATGATAGTACCGGTCAGCGCTGTTCAGCCCTGCGTGTGCTCTGCGTGCAAGAAGACAATGCCGATAGTGTTATCCATATGCTAAAAGGTGCCATGCAACAACTCTGTGTTGGCAATCCCGTGCTATTAAAAACCGATATCGGCCCGGTAATTGATCTTGAAGCACAAAGCAATATTCAGAAACATATTGATCAAATGCGCAGTAAAGGTCATTCCGTGCATCAACTGATGTTGAATCCTGAACAGGATCAAACCCTGGAACAAGGAACTTTTATTCCGCCAACCCTGATTGAACTGCCAAATCTGGACGATTTACAGCGTGAAGTATTTGGTCCGGTGCTGCATGTCATTCGCTACAAATATGGTCAATTAGAACAGCTGCTTGAGCAGATCAATAGCAAAAGTTATGGACTGACCATGGGACTGCATACCCGTATTGATGAGACCATTCAGACTGTCATTGCACAGGCAGAAGTCGGTAACTTATATATCAACCGTAATATTGTCGGTGCGGTGGTCGGTGTTCAGCCTTTTGGTGGTGAAGGCTTGTCCGGTACAGGCCCTAAAGCTGGCGGCCCGATTTATCTGTACCGTTTGATGCAGCACTGCTCTGCGA
Source organism: Acinetobacter sp. SA01 (assembly GCF_011319235.1). Lineage (NCBI taxonomy): Bacteria > Pseudomonadati > Pseudomonadota > Gammaproteobacteria > Moraxellales > Moraxellaceae > Acinetobacter > Acinetobacter sp. SA01. The sequence goes on along the minus strand of NZ_WXXM01000002.1, from coordinate 164,101 downwards.
AAAAACTGGCTCGACCATTTGCAACTCAGGCACAAGCCACACAGCCAGCGCATCAGCCTTTATATGAAGTGTTTTATCAATGGGCAGAAAAAACCTTCCCGCAATATCAATTGCAACCGTGCCCTGCATGCTGTGCTGGCCATCATTATGAATTGCGAGGCCCGACCGGTGAAAGCAATCAATATGTGGTGTTGCCAAGAAAACATGTGCTGTCTTTGGCAGAACAAGAACAGGATCAGATTCAACAATTGGCGGCAATTTTTGCGGTTGGCAGCCAGCCTGTAGTGCTGACTGAAAATACCTTTGTGCTCAAATATCTTTCTAAAATGCCCAAAGAAATTGCACAGCGTTTTGCCGTAATCCAGAACATCGAAAGCGGAGAGTTTGATGCCGTGCTGCATCACGGCAGTAAAGCGCAACTGCAATACTTACAAACTCAAATTGCTGCCCGTTCCGGGGCGATTATTGGCATCACGCATTTAAAACCTCTGGATCATGATATTCCTTTAGAACGACTGGTGATTGAGCGTGCCATCAGTATCAATACCGCAGCCGCAGGAGGTAATGCCAGTCTGATGACTTTAAATTAAAACCTTAACGTCAACCCAAACGTAAATAATGCGCGTCAGCGCTTAACCTTATAACGAAATATCGTTTCCTCTTTGCCAAGTCAACTTCTCCCTGGTCTGGTTGACTTGGTTTCTTTTTTGTTCCGAAACTATTCCAACGACCCTCTTTTTTTCCTTTGAATAAAAATCTACATTTATCATTGTAAATATCAAAAAGCGCATTTGAATTTGAGTTCAATCTGTATATTTCTGCTGCTTATCGGGGAATAAGTTTAGTCATCTTAGGCAAACTTTGTTACCATCCCTGTTTTCAATGTGTTTGTGATTTTTACTGCATATGACTTCAGCTTATCAGTTACAACTTGATGCCAAGATTGCACGTATTTCTGCTCAATTTGCCGAGTTTAATCCTCCTTCTTTAGAAGTATTTCAGTCGCCTGAACAAAACTTCCGTATGCGCGCAGAATTCCGCATTTGGCATACTGACGACGATATGTTTTATGCGATGTTTGAACGCAGTGAAGATAATCAAAAACAGGTGATTCGCATTGACGAATTTCCAATTGCAGATAAAAGCATTAACGATTTAATGCCTGTTCTGTTAAAAGAACTGAAAGCAACAGAAATTCTATCTAAGCGTTTATTTGAAGTTCATTTTCTAGCAACATTAAAAGGTGAAATGCTGGTTTCACTGGTTTACCGTTGCCCACTCAATGCAGAATGGGAAGTTGCAGCAAAAGCACTGTCTGATAAGCTCAACATTAAAATTTATGGTCGTAGCCGTGGTCAACGTGTCATTTTGACAGATGATTATGTGGTGGAAGAGTTAAAAGTATTCGATCGTACTTATCAATATAAGCAAATCGAAAGCAGCTTTACTCAGCCCAATGCACAAGTCTGCCAAAAAATGCTGGAATGGGCATGCAATGCGGCCAAACAGTCAGATAAAGACTTACTGGAATTGTACTGTGGCAATGGCAACTTTACCCTGCCGCTGTCCACCAAGTTCAATCGCGTACTGGCAACCGAATTGGCCAAATCATCAGTCTATGCGGCGCAGTGGAATATTGAACAGAACCAGATTGATAATATTCAGGTGGCACGTTTATCGGCTGAAGAATTTACCGAGGCCTATAATGGCGAACGTGAATTCCGTCGCTTGCAGGAAGCAGAAATCGACATCACCAGCTATGACTTCGATACGGTATTTGTTGATCCGCCACGTGCAGGTATTGATGATGAAACATTAAAACTGCTACAGCGTTTTGAACGGATCATTTATATCTCATGTAATCCGGACACTTTACAGGACAATTTAAAGACTTTATCGAGTACGCATAAAGTGACCAAATTTGCCTTGTTTGATCAGTTCCCTTATACCCATCACGTCGAGTCGGGTGTGTTACTGGAAAAAATTTAAACAATTTATTTCTTTGTTAAGTTTGTAAATATCTTTACATCAATGAAGCTCAATTGAGCTTCATTTTTATTTCATTGAAAATAAATCATTTATAAATAATTCTGAATAGTAAATCTCATAATATCGTTAAAGTGTTCAATTACTATCGGAAAATTGAAGGTTCAATTGATTCTTTTATAGCTTTGGTAGACTTGTATTCCTCAAAAAACTGGATATATTTCGATCTATGTTAGGTTGTGTATGAAGGCTCTATGAGTTTTTGGCAAAAGCTGTTTTCTGCTCATCAACAGCAAAACGAACACAAGAATCAAATCTCGTGTGTTGAAAATGATTGCTCTTGCAAATCAAATGAACAATTGATCGAAGCTTTAGCTAAAGCAACAGATGAAAAAGTCATCATCGGAATTAAGAAAGTTTTAATTTCAAGAGGTTATAGCCGAAAAGAGTTAAATGAATTACAGCATCTACCACTGCGACAATAGAGTCTAAACCCTCTATATGAAGGCATTTAGTCAACTAAATGCCTTTTTATTTGTCCCCGAAAATTGTTATATAGCCCATTATGGCCAAATTTTAATACTTCGAAACACAGTTCCCATCATTTATCCAGAATCTGCTATGCCATACAATGTAAAAGTGCTCTACTAGAATAAGAATTTTAACAAACCAATAGAACAGCTAAACAAGTAAGAATAAAAGCAAGCAAGAATACAAGATAAAAAACAACAAGAGTAAAAAATAAAAATAAGCCTAAAAAGGAAAATATATGAAACGGTATTATCCTAGACTGGCAATATTATGCAGCCTAATCTCAAGTCATAGTCTGGCGGCAGCCATGGATCAATCAGGACAATCCGTGTTGCCTTTTCTGGAATCCGGGCATTACTTTGAAGCCTCTATTACCGCTGCCGATCCTGAAGTGTCCGGGCATACCTTAGGTTCACGTCCAGATCTGGTTAATCCTGACAGTGCTGATAATACAACCGATAATATTGCCCAGAATTTTCAGTACCAGAGTACCGCGCTGAAACTGCAATTCGTTCCAAATTTCTCTTTTGGCATTCTCTATGATCAGCCATTTGGTTCAGATTTACACTATCCATTAAAAGACAATGGCAGTTTCTCCGATACCGCACTTAGCCAGCAAGGTACTCAGGTCAATGTCGACAGCCAAAACCTGAGTTTTATTTTAGGCTATCAACCTGTCAAAAATATTAACCTGTATGCCGGTCCTGCCTATCAAACCGTAGAAGGTCATGTTGCACTTCGTGGGCTGGTATATGCCCAATTTAATGGATATAACGCTACATTTAAACAAGATACTTCACTCGGCTGGAAAGCCGGTTTTGCCTATCAAGTTCCCGAACTTGAATTAAAGGCTGCCTTGACTTATCACTCGAAAATAAATCATAAAATCAATGTAGAAGAAAACATTTTGGGCACACCTCTACTCCTAACAGACAATGCCAAAACCAAAATTTCTACCCCACAATCGGTCAATCTGGATTTCCAGACCAGTATCATGAGCGGAACTTTACTGTACTCGAACATTCGATGGGTCAACTGGAAAGATTTTGTGATACGTCCTACCCAGTTCGGCGCATTATCGGCACTTGCCACCACGACACTGAGCAATGGTACTTATAACGAAGGCTTTAATCTGGATGATTATCAAAAAGACCAATGGAGTGTGACCTTAGGCATTGCAAGACAACTGAGCACGAAATGGTCCGCTGCATTTGATCTTGGTTGGGATTCAGGTACAGGGAATCCAGCATCAATTTTAAATCCTACAAAAGGCTATAAGAGCATCGGCTTGGGATTACAGTTTAATCCTGAACCCAACTATTTTATTTCAGGGGGTATCAAATACTATTGGCTTGGTGATGCAACTGCACAAGATGGCACTTATTATCTTCCCCTTCCCGGCATATCTGAAGCTTCACAGGTCGGTGAATTTAGCAACAACCATGCGATAGGCTATGGTTTAAAAATTGGCTACAGGTTTTAATGGCTGGCGAACTTCATTTATTGAGTAGCACAGTTCTGTTGATCGATATAGACCACCATCGGTCCCAGATTAAACAATGAATCTGAACGTTTTAATTGCGGAATATAGGCACTTGAGATTGAACCGTCCAGATACAGGGCATTTTGCACTTTAAGCTGTTGTTTAAAAAATTGCGCTAATTGATAAAAACTGACTGCATTTCGACTGAGCACGAAATATAAGCTTTGATCCTTCATCCCGACCGCATTTCAGATTTTAAATGAATCTGAATCTTTTAAAAATTTAGGATTAATCTGCCCATCAATCACCAGCATAGGCCCCGATTGCGTCGCATATTCGGCATTAAACCTAAGCTTTTGATAATCTTCGGTCTTTGCGATCAGGCTATGATGCCGATTCCAGACCAATACCCCATTGGGTTGCAGATGAAAATTGCCATATGCTTGCTTGACCGTGTTGAGTTTTTGCTGTTGCTGAGCTGCTTCAATATATAATCCGACCGGAGAATAGTCTGCATGATACATCCCGGCATTCATGGCAAAGAGCAGCTTTTCACATGCTTTCAGCTGTTTTGCCACAGCTTTAAATTTACCTAAAGGTTGATGGGTCTGGCGATCATTTAAAAACAGGCGCAAGTTTTGTGGCTGATCTATTTTTACAATATCAACATCTACGGTATCACTTTGCCAACGCTGAGTATAAAGCTCTGCATAAGTGACGTGGTTCAAACCGATTAAGGTGATAACTGCACATTTTATTAACAATATTTTCTTCATGCTGCTATGGCTCATGAGGTATGCTGAATCCTGACATTTTTAATGCGCTGTAGTGTCTATATAAAAGCTAGTCAACTCAGTGAAATAGTCGATTCTTTTATAAAGAAGCAGTAAACTAAGTCACTAAAATATATTTGTAACTTTATTGGTTAAACGTCTACATGCAACAGCAGAAAATACGATTTCCTTTAGGGGCGCATCTTATCGTTAAACATTTTGGATATTCTCATCACGGCATTTATGCAGGTCGTGGCCGGGTTATTCATTATTCAGGTTTTGCCCATTTATTTAAGAAACGTCCCATTGAGATTACCTCACTGGAAAAATTCAGCTTTGGCAAAACCATCATGGTTCAGCAATATAACAATCCTAAATTTCGCGGCCGCAAAGTGGTACGGCGTATGCGTTCACGCATGAACGAAAACCAGTATCATCTGATTATTAACAACTGCGAACACTTATGTACTTGGGCCATTACCGGTGTGGAAAGCAGTCCTCAAGTCATCCGCATGATGAACCGTTTAACCACTATTGGTTATGTCAGCTCTCTCATGAGTTTTATGAACAGCATGCTGCTGACCCTCACCACCACCTGTTTTGCCCTAGTGTTGTACATCAAGAAAAAGTTACGTGATAAGGCAAAAAAACAGATTCCGCATTATTTATGGTTAAAAGAACAGAATCCCAAGCAGTGATCGAACCGGTCTGTCTTTTCCATTGCAGCCATAAAATTCCAAGTGGCCTCAACCAGAACAGGAGATGTTTTAGTGAGCTGCAGGATGACGCTTTTTCTATCTGTAGCTCCTAGGCTTACCCCTGATCCATGACAGTTTATATTCAGGTTTAAATCACCCCCATTTCGACAAATGGCGGAAACTTGTCATTGACCAGATTTAACTGCGCTCCATATTCCAGGTAAGCCTTACAGCCATCCAGCACAGTGGTAAAATCACCTGTTTGCTCAATCACAAAAGCAATTAAGTCTGAGCCTTGCAGAGAAATATCATAATTGCGAATGCGAAGATAAGTCTCTTGTGCTGTTAACTTCTCAAAAATAAAATCTACCGTGCTCTTGGGTTCTCCCCAAGTAAACTGGATCAGCTCATTATGAATCAGCTGTTCGACATAAACACTGCGGGTCACTTCATATTTTTCCCAATACCAGTCTACCGTTCTGTTTTCTATCAAGTGTCCGGTAGATGAAGTAAACCAGAACTTGCTGGTGATTTCGGGGTCAATAAAGGCATTAAACACCTCTGCAACCGGTTTGCGAATTAACATCTGGGTTTCTATGACTACGCTCATTGCGTTCTTCCTTTTTATTCTTCTTCTCAGTGATAGCACACATCCGAAATTCATGGCTATCACTGAATTGTTAAAGACTTAAACGGCGCCATGTAGAGGCAAAAATAATTTTTCTAAACTTAACTTAAATTACCTCTATAGCTTGAAAGTACTGGTGGAATTTCAGCCCCTAATGAACTTAACATTTCCCGTTCAATATTTCGCACAATCGAATTGAGGGGTAAATCATTTTCCTGAAGTCCAAATGGTTCTTCCAACTCTGCGCTGAGCGCATCCAAACCTAAAAATAAATAGGCAATTAATGCCACAATTACAGGTGTCCAAATACCAAAACTCGCTTCAATACTGAACGGCAAAATTAAACAGAATGAATAAACTGCCCGATGCAATAAAACTGAATAAGAAAATGGCAATGGCGTAGTCATAATACGATCACAGCCTGCATGAATATCGCCCATGGCAACCGTATGTCTAGTCAACGTACTATAGATAATGTCGCTGATTTGACCTTGCTTATAAAACAGCACCAAATCTTTTTGTATGATCTCAAGTAAATACTGCGGCGCATTGATATGTTCAGCACACTGCTGCCATTGCGCATCGCTTAAATTGACAGCATTTCGGAAATGTTGAATATCTGTTGCTTGATGACGTAAGCGGTCGCGTAGCAGGTAACAAAATAACATAACCCGATACATCAAAATCTGACGTTGAGAGCCTTCCAGCACATGACTATCACGAATAATATGCCGTGTATTGGCAATCAGTGCACCCCAAAGCTTGCGCCCTTCCCACCAGCGATCATAACAAGCCGTATTCCTAAAACTTAAGAAAATCGAAAGAATCACACCGAAGATGGTAAAGCCAATGGCAGGAACTTCTGGCATAGTCAAGAAATGTGCTGCACTTAAATACACCAACAGTGCCGATAAACTGACTACAACCGCTAGAGCTGGCATCACTTTAGGTAAAATTGTGCCATGCCATGCAAATAACAGCATAAAGCTATTATTTTTATCTCGAATAATCACAAATTTCCCCTGATGAAACCTAGTTGCTTCAATGTGTATAAAATAGATGTCATGAAAAAGCCCAACCGAAGTTGAGCTTGATCTAAACATTTTTGACTCAACAGTGAATCATCCTAGAGCATAAACAATGTTATTTTCCAGGCTTAAAGCTGTCTTTTAAGTCCAAAATACGGTTAAACACTGGTTTTTCTGCCGTGTGATCATATTGATCTGCAACGAAATAACCTTCACGTTCAAACTGGAAGCGGTCTTCAGGCTTCGCTTCGGCTAAAGCCGGTTCAATCACCGCTTGAACCACTTTGAGTGATTCCGGATTTAAGTTGGCAAGGAAGTCATCGCCCACTTCCGGATCAGACTCGGTGAATAAACGGTCGTAAATACGTATTTCTGCAGGCACACCTTGAGTTGCAGATACCCAGTGAATAACGCCTTTCACTTTACGCCCTTCCGGGTTCTTGCCTAAAGTTTCCGGATCGATTGAACATTTCAGTTCAACCACTTCACCATTGGCATCTTTAATCACTTCATCGCACTTGATCACATAAGCATGGCGTAAACGTACTTCGCCTTCTGGAATTAAGCGTTTAAAGCCTTTAGGCGGTACTTCTTCAAAGTCTTTACGGTCAATATAAATTTCAGACGTTAATGGAATGATACGATCACCCATATCAACGTTCGGATGACGTGCATGACTCAGGTTCATTGCTTCAGGCAGGTTAGTCAAAGTCACTTTCAATGGATTCAACACCGCCATGCCACGTGCAGCGGTATTTTCCAAAGACTGACGGATACAGTATTCCAGCATGGCTACATCGACAATACCGTCAGACTTTGACACACCCACGCGTTTACAGAAATCACGCAAACCTTCAGGCGTGAAACCGCGGCGGCGCATCCCTACAACGGTTGGCATACGCGGGTCATCCCAACCTTGTACAAAGCCACCTTCTACCAGTTTACGTAATTTACGCTTAGAGGTAATGGTGTAATCGACATTTAGACGGCTTGATTCGTACTGACGTGGAACGGCTGGAGATTTAACTTTCTCGATAACCCAGTCATAAAACGGACGGTGATCCTGGAATTCCAAGGTACATAAAGAGTGAGTCACACCTTCAATGGCATCGGATAATGGATGCGCATAGTCGTACATTGGATAGATTTTCCATTTATCGCCAGTCTGGTGATGAGCAGAATGCAGAATTCGATACAGGATCGGATCACGCATATGCACGTTTGGAGAAGCCATATCAATTTTGGCACGCAATACAGCCTGACCTTCACCCAGCTCGCCATTACGCATTTGTTCAAAACGCGCCAGGTTTTCTTCTACAGTCGCGTCACGGAATGGAGAGTTTTTACCTGGCTCTACAAATGAACCACGGTTTAACTTGATTTCTTCAGGTGTTTGCAAATCTACATAGGCATCACCCTGTTCAATCAGTTGTACTGCCCATGTGTACAATTGATCAAAATAGCTAGATGCATAGCGAGGTTCACCATTCCAGTTAAAACCGAGCCATTTTACGTCGTTGGCAATCCCATCCACATATTCTTGTTCTTCTGCGTCCGGGTTGGTATCGTCAAAACGCAGGTTACATACGCCGTCAAATTCTTGTGCAATACCAAAGTTCAAACAAATCGCTTTCACGTGACCAATGTGTAAATAACCATTCGGTTCCGGTGGAAAACGCGTGATCACTTGCTGTGTAAGGCCTGCTGCCAAATCGTCAGTAATGACCTGGCGTACAAAATCTAAGCCAGGCTGTTGTTCTTGCTGCGCAGCATCGACAGGTTGAGTACTTGTTGTCGGGTTATTTGGCAGGGATGAAACAACATCATTCGGCTTCATAGTTGATAAATCACTTCTATAAGATAAAATAGGATAATTAAAACGCTTTTCTCCATTTTTAACAAAGAAAATAACGTTTTTGCTTGCCTTGTAGTTTACAGTTTGCTTATGCTTCTCTCAACCAAAAACCCATGGCTTTTTTGTCCATGATCAGGAGATTATAGAATGAGTTTTCCTCAAGTCGAATTAAACACCAATAAAGGACGTATTGTTCTTGAACTTAACTCAGAAAAAGCACCTAAAACTGTTGCTAACTTTTTGGAATATGTTCGTGATGGTTTTTATGATGGCGTAATTTTCCACCGTGTAATTGACGGTTTCATGATTCAGGGCGGTGGCATGGATGAAAATTTCAAAGAAAAAGCAACTCGTGATTCAATTGAAAATGAAGCAGACAACGGTTTAAGCAATGATGAAGGTACCATCGCAATGGCGCGTACCCAAGCTCCTCATTCAGCTTCTGCTCAGTTCTTCATTAACGTGAAAAACAACTCTTTCCTTAACCACACTGGTAAAACAGCTCAAGGCTGGGGTTATGCCGTATTTGGTAAAGTAGTTGAAGGTATGGATGTTGTTGCTGATATCAAAGGCGTTCGCACAGGTAACCGTGGCTACCACGCTGATGTTCCTCTAGAGAACGTTGTAATTGAATCTGCAAAAATCATTTCTGAATAAAGAACGTCCTCTCCGTCTTTAATGAGTTTTAAAGCAGTACTTTAAAACGGAATAATGTTAAGGATATAGTTCCTCTATCCAATAGACGGACTTTGAGAGGAAGTATTAAGGAAAATACGTGACCTATCTGTTTATCTCTGATTTACATTTGTCACCTGAACACCCTCGACTCGTTCGGGGGTTTTTAGATTTATTAGACAGTTATAAAGATAAAAATACCCAGCTTTATATTTTGGGTGACTGGTTTAATGCCTGGATTGGTGATGACTATACAGCCCCCTGGCTAGATGACATTGTCCATGCCCTGCAAAAGTTTCATCATGCCGGCAATCAGGTATATTTTCTGGCTGGCAACCGCGATTTTGCTTTAGGCAAAAAATTCTTAAAACAATTCAATGGCACATTGCTGTCCGAACCGGCCATTTTAAAAATATCCGACACCACATACCGTTTAGAACATGGTGATCTGCTCTGCACAGACGATGTGTCCTACCAAAAATTCCGCAAGATCATTCGTAATCCATTACTTTTAGGTTTTTTAAAACGCATGCCTTTAAGTTTTCGGCAACAACTGGCTAATGGTTTCCGTAAAAAAAGTGCTGAAACCAAACAGATGAAGTCTTATGACATCATGGATGTAAATCAGTTCGCGGTGAAAGTTGCCTTAGAACATATTGACGTACTGATTCATGGCCATACTCATCGTCCTGCAATACATGATATTCAGGGTAAGAAACGGATTGTGCTAGGTGACTGGCGCGAACATTCGGCACAGATTTTAGAGATCAATCCTGCACATAAAAATGTAAAATTAGAATTAAAGACTTGGGCTTATTAAATATAAATTTTCATAATTAACTTTTATAACTTGACTATGTCATTCACAATCTGTCGAGAACTAGGCTGTAATGTTTCTGCGATGAAAAAAATTTAGCTGACCAAAAATAAAACAGGCTTTGTGAATGACAAATGCCTTTGGTCTTACCAAGCAATGCTTTTCAAGGCAAAATAAAGCAGCACATAGAACTCCTAACCTTACAATTACAGCTGGTAGGAGTCCATCAGGTACAATTTAAAAGCTGATATAAAATATTAAAAATTAATACCCACCTTCAGATTTTATCACTTCCGCATCATTTTTATATTTGGCTAAAAGCTCGCGCAGTGAATTCATCAATACGCTGGTATCCACCCCTACCGCAACAAACTCGGTACCCAAATCAATATATTTTTGCGTTACTTCATGCACCGTTGATAAAATCCCCGCTGCTTTACCCGATGCCCGAATGCGTTGAATGGCATCAACAACCGCTTTTTGTACTTCCGGATGATTCGGATTACCCTGATATCCCATGGTCGCAGACAAATCTACAGCGCCAATAAATACACCGTCAATTCCCTCCACTTTTAAAATATCATCCAGATTTTCCAGCCCTGTCACCGATTCAATCTGAATCAGCAGACAAATATTTTCATGTGCTGTTGCATAATAATCCGGGATACTGTTCCAGCGTGTTGCACGTGCCAATGCGGCACCTACGCCACGAATTCCTTCTGGCGGATAACGTACCGCTTTCACCATCAGTTCAGCCTGCTCAACCGTTTCCACCATCGGAATCAGTAAAGTTTGCGCCCCGATATCCAAAAGTTGCTTAATCAGCTGCACACTGCCAATAGGTGGACGAACCACAGCTTGTGATGGATACGCTGCGATACTTTGCAATTGAGAGAGTGTGGTTCTTAAATCGCTCGGTGCATGTTCCCCATCAATGAGTAACCAGTCATAGCCTGCATTGGCTGCAATTTCAGTGCCGTAAGCATCTGCCAGCCCCACCCATAACCCAATCTGCTGTTGGGTTTTTAATCGTCTTTTAAAATGGTTTGTATCATCTATCATTGTCTGACTCGGCCTACAGGCGATGTAATCATTCGATTAAACGTGATTTAACAAAAAGTACCAATATAGATTTCGTATTTCGTCATTGTATATTGCTATTAATTATACATTTTATTAAGTTTTTTACTTTTATTCACCATAAAAATTCACACGCTTGATGCCAAAATATAAGCTATCCCAGAATTCTTCCAAGCCATTTCAGCAAGGAATCAGGTAAAATCATTAAAAATTTAATAGTGGAAATGTCACTCATGGATTTATTAAACGTTTCAAAATCACGCTACACAACGAAAGCATATGATCCCAGTAAAAAAATTCCTCAACAGCAGTTTGAACGTTTATTAGAAATCCTGCGTCTCACGCCATCCTCCATCAATATTCAGCCCTGGCATTTTTTTATTGCCGATGATCAAGGCGCCAAAGAACGTATCGCCAAAGCCTTGGTTGGGAAATATGCCTACAATGCACCTAAAGTTCTAGATTCTTCGCATACCATTCTATTCTGTACCAAAGCGGATATTTCAGAACAGCACCTTGATACCCTGCTCAAGCAAGATGATCTTAGTGGTCGTTTTAAAGATGAAAAAGCCAAACAGGGCCAAAAAGACAGCCGTAGCGGTTATGTGGATTATTACCGTAATGAAAAAGGGGATATTCAGCGCTGGGCAGAAAATCAGACTTTTATTGCGCTCGGTCAAATGCTACTGGCTGCAGGTATTGAAGGAGTTGATGCCACCCCTATTGGCGGATTTGATGAACAGATCATTCGTCAGGAATTGGAATTAGATGAAAAAGGGTTAATTCCATCGGTGATTATGACGCTAGGTTTCCGCAGCGAAAATGATTTCAATGCTCAGTTACCCAAGTCACGCCTGAGTCATGAAGAAATTTTCACCAAGCTGTGATTAAAAAAAATTACAATAAAAGGGGCGAATATGCCCCTTTCATGTCATTTCAGGACTTATTTTTGTAACAGGACTCAGGTATATTGGCAAAAAAATAAACGGTAGTCCCTACTATGCTTCCAGCTATCAAAATGCCGATAAAATTTGAATGTCCATCTTGCCAAACGGTTTACATGCAGAAATATAGCTCAGATGCTATTTTGACGTCTTATCCTAAATGCCCTCATTGTCAGCAACCCGGCCAACTTCAGGGCACGATTGAAATGCAGGATCTATTCAAACATCCTATTATTATGGCTAACTACTATTGGAAAGATACATTACAACGCTTTCAACGCTCATAATTGAGCCAATGTCCTTATTCTATAAGACTTGAACACTAAAAATACAGCGCATTTAAATGCGCTGTATTTGTAATTGCAATTCTTGCATTGCAAGCAATATTATCTTCAGCTTTATCAACAAGAAAATCATCACTCTCCTGTCTACCCTATCTGTCATCAAAATGGCTTATTATTGAGTCTGGCAGAAAAGGAAGATTTTCTGCAGCATCCTTTCATTTTTGTATCGAGCTATATCAGACAGACATGGCATAGGCTAAGCAAATAACACTGGCCAAACCTAAAGCAAGACCGCATGCAGTTGCAGGTTTTAATTTTTCTTTAAACAGAATTAAGCCACTTAAAGCTCCCAGCAGCACCACAAGAATATTCATACCTGCAAACACAATTGCAGGTGTGTCTTTTAATAACATGTGTGCCTTGACATACAGGGCTATATTGGCAAAATTTAAAATTCCCAGCCCCAATCCAGCCAGAATATTTCGACTACTGCCTGCTGTTTTCGTGGTCATGCCAATATAAGCCAACGATAAGATGAAGGCACAGATAAACATCAAGTTTAGTGCTACAGCAAACTGCACTCCCAAGCCAGTGGTGTACTTGAGCAGTACATCAATCAGTGCATAACCACACCAGACCAATGCCAGATAAAGCAAGCCTTGCTTTGAAAATGGCTGCCCTTGCGCTGCTGCTTGATGTGAAAATAAAATACTGAGTACGGCGGAAATCCCTAATCCGATTCCGATTATTTTTAAGGTATTAAACTGTTCCTGAAAAATAAAGAATGCTGCCAACAGAGACAAAACCACCGATAAACGCTGGGCAATTTCAGTTTTGATAATACCGGCATATTGCAGTGATTTCGCCAAGCACAGGAAAATACTCGGCAGTAACACCCCCAGCGCCACAATCAGCCACCACGGCATATCGATAACTGATATATGCTGTAAATCCGGCTTAAACCATAAAAAACAGAGCATACTTGCTGACGCATAATTCCAGACAATCATTTGTAGCGCATCAAAACCTTTAGTTTTAGCGAGCTTTAAAAGAATTGAGATCACGACACTACAGCATGCTGCAGCCAATATAAGTTCCATCTTTTGCCTTATTTTCCCTATTTATCATGCTTTAGGAATGAGATACAGAAAAGCCCACAATTAATGTGGGCTTTTGATTATAGATAATCTTTAACGATTATTTATAACGATTCACCATTTTCTCTAAAGAAATTGGACGAATCTTGTCTGCATGACCTGCAGTACCAAACGCTGTATAACGATCTACACAAATTTGTTTCATTGCAACAATAGTTTCTGCAAAGAATTTACGTGGATCAAATTCGCTTGGTTTTTCCGCCATCATACGGCGCATTGCACCAGTCGATGCCAAACGCAAGTCCGTGTCGATATTGATTTTACGAACACCGTGTTTGATTGCTTCAACCAGTTGTTCAACAGGTACACCATAAGTTTCCTTGATGTCGCCGCCAAATTCATTGATTACAGCCAACCATTCTTGAGGTACAGAGCTTGAACCGTGCATGACAAGGTGGGTATTTGGTAATGCCGCATGAATTTCTTTAATACGGTCAATTGCCAGGATGTCGCCTGTAGGTGGACGCGTGAATTTGTACGCACCGTGTGAAGTACCTACGGCAATCGCCAACGCATCTACATCGGTATCAGCAACAAACGAACGTGCTTCTTCAACTGAAGTAAGCAGTTGAGAATGGTCAAGCACACCTTCTGCACCTACACCATCTTCTTCACCCGCCATACCTGTTTCAAGGCTACCCAGGCAACCAATTTCACCTTCAACCGAAACGCCACAGGCATGTGCCATTTGAACAGTACGGCGAGTCACGTCTACGTTATATTCGTATGAAGTTGGTGTTTTACCATCTTCACCCAAAGAACCATCCATCATTACTGATGAGAAGCCCAACTGGATAGAACGCTGACATACGTCAGGGCTGGTACCGTGGTCTTGATGCATTACCACTGGAATGTGTGGCCATTCTTCAATTGCAGCTAAAATCAGGTGACGTAAGAATGGAGCACCTGCATATTTACGAGCACCTGCAGATGCCTGCACAATGACAGGTGAATTTGTTTCGTCTGCGGCCAACATAATTGCACGCATTTGTTCTAAGTTGTTTACATTGAACGCTGGTACGCCGTAGTTGTGTTCTGCAGCGTGATCCAAGAGCTGGCGCATCGAGATTAGAGCCATAATATCCTCCCAGGTGATGCGCCATATTCTACATGCTGAATCATTTCAATTCAGCAACAAAACACACTATTTCAAAAAAATCCCTGCTTATGCAGGGACTTTTAAATAAAAAACTACAAACTTATTGAGCAGTTGCTGTAGAGGCAGCATCATCGGTAGCGGCAGTCGCTTCATCTGCTGGTGCATTTGCCACTTCAGCAGGTACATCAGTATTTTTTTCATCCAGGACAGGCTTATCCAGTGCATCAATCGCTTTTTGCTGTTCTGGAGTCGTTTGCTCCTCTACTGCTGCTGAAGCGGCAGTTTCAGTTTTAGGTGCTTCATCTTTCTTGGCACAGGCAGTCAAAGCCAAAGGTAAAATCACAAGTGCTGCAAGTGTTAATTTCAGGTTCATCACATTTTCCTACGACAGGAGATTTAATGACCGGAATTTTATTGCAGATATATTGCATTTTTATGACCAAAAAATGAATCACTCAAATGAAAAAGCAATGAAAAAAGGCTGACCGAAGTCAACCTTTGATACTTTTAAAAGAATGTATTAAGCACGTTCTAAAAGCACAGCAACCGCTGGAAGGGTTTTGCCCTCAACAAATTCAAGGAATGCACCACCACCAGTAGAGATATAACCGATCTTGTCTGCAACGTCGTATTTATCAATCGCAGCTAAAGTATCACCACCACCTGCAATAGAGAAACCATCAGATTCTGCAATTGCTAAAGAGAGTGCTTTAGTGCCTTCACCGAACTGATCTACTTCAAATACGCCAACAGGACCATTCCAGAGAATCGTTTTTGATGTTTTCAGGATTTCAGCAAATGCTTTCGCAGTTTCTGGACCCACATCCAAAATCATGTCGTTGTCTGCAACATCTTCAACTTTTTTCACTACAGCTTTAGCCGCAGCCAATGAACCGAGGAAATCATCAAAGTTAATTTCAGATGCATCTGCAACCACAACGTCAGTTGGAAGCGGCACAGAAACTTTTGCAGCAATCGCTTTTGCAGTATCGATCAAGTCATTTTCGCACAGTGATTTACCAACATTAAAACCAGCCGCAGCCAGGAAGGTATTGGCAATACCGCCACCTACGATAATCTGATCGCAAATATCTGAAAGTGAAGTCAGTACATCAAGCTTAGTTGATACTTTAGAACCCGCAACAATGGCAACCATTGGTTTTTCAGGAGTTTTAAGTGCACGACCCAAAGCATCCAGTTCTGCTGCAAGTAAAGGACCCGCAGCCGCTACTTTTGCAAAACGCGCCACGCCTTCAGTTGACGCTTCTGCACGGTGCGCAGTACCAAATGCATCCATCACAAATACGTCGCAAAGCGCAGCATATTTTTGTGCCAGTTCAGGGTTGTTTTTCTTTTCCCCAACATTGAAACGGCAGTTTTCAAGAAGTACCACTTGACCAGCTGCAACTTCAACACCATCTAAATAATCAGTGAAAAGTTTGACTTCCTGGCCCAAAGCTTCAGTTAAGTACGCTGCAACTGGCGCCAAAGATTGTTCAGGTTTTGGCTCACCTTCAACTGGACGACCAAGGTGTGAATAAACCATGACTGCTGCACCTTTTTCCAAAGCCGCTTTAATGGTTGGCAATGCTGCGCGTAAACGTGCATCACTGGTAATTACACCGTTTTTAACAGGAACGTTTAAATCTTCACGAATTAGTACACGCTTACCTGCCAAATCCAGGTCAGTCATACGCTGAAAGTTCATGTAGAGCTCACTTTATAGATATAAAAAACGCCCCGATTTTAAATGATTATGTAGAAAAAGGTTAGCATCTTTTGCAGAAAAGCTGTCGAAAGACAAAGTTTTGATTATCATAGTCAAAAGCCACCTCACGATTTAGAGCTTATGTCTATTCACCCAGATCCAAATATCAATCGTTTAAATGTTTTAGGCGAACCCTTGGCAAGCTGTTGCTACTCTCCTATTACCGGTTATTTTCGTAACGGCTTTTGCCATACGGCCACTACAGATCTAGGTCAGCATACGATGTGTGCACAAATGACCGCTGAGTTTCTTAATTTTTCGCAAAAAGTAGGTAATGACCTGATCACACCTCTTCCAGAAGTCGATTTCCCAGGTCTAGAACCGGGTGATTTCTGGTGCATTTGTGTGACCCGTTGGGTTGAAGCATATCAGGCTGGTATTGCTCCGCCTATTAAAATACAAGCTTGCCATCAAGCTGTGCTCTCATATGTTCCGCTTGATGTGCTCATGGAATATGCAGTGTAATGAATACTCCCAACATTATTTTGGCTTCAAGCAGTCAAACCCGTAAAGACCTGATGAATCGTCTCCGTATCGACTATCAGAGCTTGGTACCAGATATCGATGAATCCCCACGGGGCGAAGACCATGCAGATGAACTGGCGAAACGGCTGGCTTTTGAAAAGGCCAACATTATTGCCGAACAATATCCCGATGCTATTGTGATTGGTTCCGATCAGGTGGCGTGGCGTGAAGGGGCACCCGATATTTTTATTGGCAAACCTTTGACTGTGGAAAAAGCCATCAAACAGTTACAGGCCAATTCGGACAAAATCGTTTATTTCAGTACCGCCCTCAGCGTACAGCAAAAATCGACGGGATTTGAACAGACTCTGGTTGAACATTATAAAGTGAAATTCCGCAAACTGGGTTTGGCCGAAATTGAACGTTATATTGAAGTCGATCAACCTTTAATGTGTGCAGGCAGTTTTAAGTGTGAAAGCCTCGGCATTAGTCTGTTTGAACAGATGACCGGGCAAGATCAAACCACTTTGATGGGTATGCCGATGATTCAACTTTGTCATATTCTGCGTCAGTTGAATGTGTTAGTGCCTTAGAAATTTCTATTCGGGGGAGTTTAATACTCCCCCAATTGCCATAGCATCACTCGTTGAATATCCCTTATTTTTAATACAGCCAAGTACAATACAACTCCGATAAATTCAATTTAAAATCTATAGTAGACTTCTTTCATAAATCATTTTTCTATTACTAAAATTCGTCCTTGAAGCCAAAATTTAAAATAGATTTTAGTAAGTAGTGAATTCATGAGTGTGGCATGGATGCCACACGTTTCCCATCCCTTGCGCTGCATTTTAAAGCAGTGCTTAAAACTGGCTCAGGATGTCGTGTATGGGAAACAAAAGGTTTTTCTTGCGGACTCAAAATATATTTTGAGATCCTCATTTTGACCTTTCAAAAGTAGAGACATTGCCTACTCAAAGGTATAAAAATAAAATCAATTAAATATGAGGCAGTGCTGATTTTAAAAATTTAATATTGAATATTTTTTGATTTATGAAAGAGATCTAGTGATTAAATAAAAGATCATTTGATTTAGATGATCAATCTCCAAAATATGAATAAGACCAGAAAATTAACTTCAGCTTGCACCACAGGCTGACTCACGCGAAAATACACTCAAATTTTTCAAGCAGTTTTAGCCATGTCCCAAACCTTAGACGTATTAGGCGGAATTACCGCCGAACAATTCCTTGCCGAATACTGGCAAAAAAAGCCATTACTGGTTCGTAACGCTCTCCCTGAAATTGTCGGTCTTTTAGAACCGAATGATGTTATGGAACTGGCGCTAGATGAAAATATCACTGCTCGCTTAATCAAGCAAAAAGATAAAGACCCAAATCAATGGTCAGTGAAGTCTTCACCTTTGATTAAAGCAGACTTTCAGAAGATGCCTAAGCTTTGGACTTTACTGGTTCAGGCGGTAGACCATTATTCATTTGATCTGGCTGAACTATGGAAGAAATTTCCCTTCATTCCACTGTGGCGTCGTGATGACATCATGGTGTCTTATGCACCTAAAGGTGGCTCTGTTGGTAAGCACTTCGACTTTTATGACGTATTTTTGGTCCAAGGCTATGGTCATCGCCGCTGGCAATTGGGACAAATGTGTGATGCAGATACTGACTTCGTTGCAGGACAACCTTTAAAATTACTTCCTGACATGGACGTGAATTTTGATGAGGTGCTTGCTCCCGGTGATCTACTATATGTCCCGCCTGGTTTATCGCACTACGGCGTAGCGGAAGATGATTGCCTGACTTTTTCTTTCGGTTTCCGTATGCCAAACGTGGCAGAAATGATGGATCGCGTCAGTGACAAATTCGCAGATGATCAGTTGCTTAAAAATCCATTAAAAGACATTCTACGTGACAAAATCAGCCCGATTGGTCAAATTACCCAAAATGAGCTGGAGTATTTAAAAACTGAACTTTTGGCACAATTACAAAATCCGGCTGTGCTTGAGGATGCCCTGATGAGCCTAATGTCAGAAGCAAAATATCCGGAAAATATTCCAGAGGCAGAAGCCATTGGTACAGGTGATCTGGAAGAAGCTCTAGATCAGGGCTATTCACTCATGCTCGAACCGGCATCTCGCCTGCTTTATACTGAAGCTGAAGGTGAATTGCTATTTTGGGCAAATGGTGAAGGCATTTGTATCTCCGAAGTTTTTGCCCCAATTTTAAAACAGTTGGCTGATGGCGGTTCAGTATTACTGGATGAAAATTTGTATGATCCAGACATTCTCGAAGACATTGTGAATTTGCTCAATGAATCTATTCTGATGCTATTGCCTGCGGCAGATGAAGAATAAATAAAGCTACAAAATGGGGAAAATAATATTTTCCCCATTTTTATATTTATTTCTTCTCAAGATCAGAAAAAAATAACTCACTCATTTTAATTTTTTCCAATTATATAAAATGATGAAATAGCAACTGACATCTAAAACTCAAGGAAAATTGAATTGCTTATTTCAGCTGAACAATCGCCTGAATGATGGTGCAACCCGGTTCAGAAGATAATTTAAACTCGCCGCCCATGCGTTCCAAACGCATTTTCATACTGCGCATGCCAATACTTAATCCCTGTTGCACTACACTATCAGCGTCAAAACCCACACCGTCATCTTCTATAGTTAAAATAAACTGATGTTCTGTGACATAGACCATGGCTATTTTTACCTGCCTGGCCTGACTGTGCTTAATAATATTGGTCAGGCTTTCTTCCAGTACCCGTATCAAGGTGAGACATTGCAAAGCACTCGGCACGGCTTGCCATTCCTGTGGAAAAATCCATTTAGAACGAATGTCCAGCTCATCCATAAGCTGACTAAAACGATGCCTGACCGGTGCCACCCACAGTATGGGATTGACTGGAATTTTATTATCTGCAGATGAACCACTATCGATAATTTGTCGGAGATCATCTCTTAATAATTTAAGCATCGATAAAAATTGCTTGTTGGAAATATCATGCGTGCTTTGATCCACTAAAATCATCGAGCGAACCAGTGATGCGCCCAAGCCATCATGTAAATCATGGGATAAATTGATTCTTTCTTGTAGCTTGACATTTTTAAGCTCTAATTGATGTTTTTCATTCAAACTGGAGCTTAAATCATTACTGACCTGCTGAACTTTCATTTCTAGCTGGGCATTAAATGTTTCAATTTTTTTAACATTACGGGCCAATCTTGAACCTAATATAATCACCATAAAAAAGGTGATAATCGGTCCGGTATAGGGAGATAATGGTCGAACATCCTTTACAACCATCTCTCCCGATAATAATAAAAGGTCGAATATCATAAAAATGACAATAGCGCTTAGGCAAATGGCTAAAAAGATATAATCTGTTCTTTTAGATTGAATTGCGTAATAACAGGCATATAGATAACCGATAATAAACAGTCCAACATAGATTAAAAATATCAGCGCAAAAACCCAATAAGCTGACTGCTGCGGGGTTAGAAAAATACCTGCAATAATCAGTCCCGTAATTCCCCAAACAACTGTCTCAACTTTAATAAAGCGCTTTTGGATAAACCTGAATGAATAAATACAGAAACTTACAACATAAAGAATAAAAAAAGCCAAATTGGCCTGTGCTGCAATTAGTGTATTTGGATAGGGAAATGTTTCTGTAGTCAGCATATTGGAAATAAATAGCACCCATAACAAGGAACTTAAGGCAAACCATCCAAAAGTGCTTTCTTTTCGCCGCGATAACCATATAACAGAACAGACCACTCCAAAGGTAAGAGATACAATAAGATTAATTTGAAATAAAGTCCGGCGATTCCATACCTGACTTTGATATGACTCATAATTGTTTTGTATATTATTAAAAGAAATCTGACCAATACCCGGAGACTGGTAAGCAAAGCCCTTCACATAAATTAAAATTTCATTTTCGCCACTATTTAATCCCGATATCGGTAAAATCCAGTAACGCGGCATATTCCAGCTTTTTGACAGCGGCTCCTGTAAATGCTTGTTTCTCCAGAGTAAATCGCCATTTAAAAACACTGCGCCAGCAGAATTAATATAATCAATTGCAAAAGCAATCGGTTCTGCAAGTCTGGCCTGATTCTGACATGACCAGCTCCACTGAATTTTATACCATGCTGCTCCATTATAATTTTTCCAGCGCTTTTGCCACTGATCAGGCAAATCTACAGATTGCCAGCCCTGTCGGGGTAAAACTGTAAATGAACTGGTTTTAACGGTATCAACAGAATGAATGTGCACTGCACATTGTGCATTGATATTTTTAATTATTTCAGCATAACTAAATTGACTCAGCAGGCTAAGAACAAAAATAAAAAAATAATGCCCAATCAACTGCTTCATAAAATCCCTAAGGATCGTGCTGCACTCACGGCCTTTGTTCTTTTGCTTACCGACAATTTCCGGTAAATATGCTTAATATGACTTTCAACCGTATATTTAGAAACAAAGGGTTGTTCGGCGATTTCCCGGTTACTCATGCCTTGAGCGACCAGATTTAGAATCTCAGTTTCCCGGCTGGTTAACAACTCCATATCTGCATCTATGATTTTCTGATCAGCCACTGCCGGTATAACCGCAACTGATATCTGTTTCAAGATTTCTTGAGCAATAAAAGGGTCTATCGGCACACCGCCACGTAAAATGCTGCGAATGGATAACTTAACTTCAACATCATCACGTTCTTTCAGAACATAACCTGTCGCGCCTGCCTTGATTGCTGAAAATAAACTTTCCTGAGTACTCCAGGCTGAAATCACCAAGATCATGGCATTGCTATCCTGTGCACGAAGCTTTTCAATCAGCTCTATGCCGTTACCGTCAGGCAGTCCCAAATCAACCAAAGCTAAGGAAACAGGTTGCTGCTCTATTTCTACAAAAGCCTGTTGCAAGTTTTTAGCAAAAATAAGCATATCTTCACTATAGCCCAGTTCTGCCAATATTTTTTTTAATCGTTCTTGAATTAGCCCTTCATCTTCAACAATTAAAACTGGAACGGGTAAAATCGTTGCTAATTCTGACACACAGCACCCCCTATTATAGCCGCCTACTATAGCGAAAAATACAAGCTAAACAATATCCCTAAAATCAGGTAATTTAATAACTTTTATATTAATAAACGATCAATTTTATTTACTATTGCATTATAATCAGGCAGCGTTAAGACCATAAAATACAAATTTTAAAGTTTCAATCGATGATTTAGCCATCAGTTATCCATTCAATATTCTGACTATCATACAGGGTATAACTTACTTTAGTTTTTGCTTAAATTAATCAGATATAGGCCAAAAAAAAACCGCTGTTTTAGCAGTTTCTTGCTTCGAATGAGATTAGTGACCATATTGCTGGTTTAAGTATTTCACAATCTGTGCAGACTCAAACATTTTCACTCCGGTATTCGGATCAATCAAATAAGGAACCTGAATATCTCGCCCCATAATTTCAACGGTCTTTTCACGTTTACCACCCGCTAATGGTTGATATTTTCCAGGTTTTAAACGCAATATTGCCGGCCCCATATCCTGCCAGCGCTCTTTAGCCACGTTATGATAAATATAAGGTAGCTCAAGCTCGGTTAACATCGCTCGTACCACACGGGTAAAAGGACTGGCTTCAAAACCCCATAACTCCAAAAGTTGCTCTGGTGCTGCACGATCTTTAATTTTCCGGTTAATCCAGACGCCGCGTGCACCATTCACGATGGTGCCAGCTAAAGCTACAACAGGGATTTTAGGATAATGGGCAAATTTTTTCGGTGTGGTTCCAGTTCGGCCATAATGTTTAAATAAATGATTAATAATGGCTTGTGATTCATATATTTCTGTACCGGTATTTTCATCTACGAAAAATGGAAACTGTTTTTTGCCACCTTTTTCTTTGACAATTTTCCGGTATTTCTGGCCACCCTTAGGGCAAGGATAAACCTCATAATCCAGATTTAACAAGGTTAAAACTTCACGCACACGGCGACAAAATGGCGAACCCTCAAACTCATAAAGTTTCAGTGATTTTTCAGGCTGCTTGGGAAAAGCTGTACCGCTCACACCTCGTCCGCCTTCAGTCAAAGATGAAGCCAGCGCTTGTATCACTTTAATTTGATGATTCACCATATTTTGTCCTTGTTTATTTGTCGTTATAAATCGACTAATTTTTCTTTTGCCACCACAATGCCATTGTTATCGGCATAGATATAATCGCCAGAACTGATGCTGACACCACCAAAATACAAAGTTAAATCCACTTCGCCTATGCCCTTGCGATTACTTTTTTGCGGAATTGCAGCCAATGCATGTACACCCAGGTCCAGTTCGGCAATGGCATCGACATCACGTACACACCCGTAAATAATTACCCCATTCCAGTGATTTTTCACCGCTGATTCAGCAATCATATCGCCCATCAGGGCACAGCGCATGGATGCTCCACCATCTACCACAAGCACTTTACCAGTACCATCGGTTGCAAGCAGCTCCTTGACACGTGAATTATCTTCAAAACACTTTACGGTTACTGCCTGGCCCCCAAAGCTTTTACGTGCACCATAGCTTTTAAAGAATTTCCCATCCATTGATGGAGTAACCACCTGAATTTCTTTTTCTGGATTGTCATCAAGTAAGTCACAGGTTACGAATGCTGGATTGGACACTTTTTATTTCCCTCATTTGGAATTTTGTATGCGTAAATTATCATAAATTTCAAACTTTTCAGTCTGATTTTGCGCTGCCTCGACCATAGTATGAGCCACTTGCGCTGCTGTCACTGGCTTATATTTAAATGTATCGGGAACCCAATGCGAGAATTTTTGATACAATTTTTGCGTCATATCTTCTAACGTGCGTTGTTCTGGTCGTTCACCAAGTAATAATGAAGGGCGCAGAATGGATGCATATTCCAGATTTAAACTTTGGATATGCTGTTCCAGCTCACCTTTGACTTTATTGTAAAAAAATTTTGATTGGGCATTTGCTCCCATGGTGCTAATCAGCAAATAGTGTGTCTGGGTCGATTCAAATAAATCGGCAAAATGTGCATTGATCTCATAATCGGTATTATAAAAATTCTGTTTTGAACCGGCCTTTTTGAGCGTCGTGCCTAAACAGCTAAAAGCATGGCTATAGCCATTCACATCTTCATCGTTCAGTAAAAGAAAATCCTCCAAAATAAATTGTTGTACTTTTTTTAACTTTTTAAGCTGATGATCTTCATGTCTCACCACAGCGGTAATTTTTTCACAGTCTTCTATCTGTTTAAGCTGCTGCAAGAGTTCCCGCCCTACCAAACCTGTTGCGCCAATCACAATTGCACTTTTAATTGATCTAGTCATTTTTTAATCGATCTCTTGAGGTTTTACTAATGTAACGGTTTCTTTATACTTTTTATGCATCTAAAATGTTGCCAAATCAAGTCAAGACTTGACTTAACGCCATAGTTTAATCACAATATGGCACTTGTTTACGGGCTGGTGATAATTCTTCTGATGAAGGTTTTCAGTTGCAATTTCAGCCCGCCCAGACCAATCTAATTCAAGGAGTGCACGAGTGGCAAACTCTGCTCAAGCTAAAAAACGTGCTCGTCAAAACGTTAAAGCACGTAAACACAACGCTAGCTTACGTTCTATGGTTCGTACTTATCTTAAACGTACAGTAGCTGCTATCGCTGCTGGTGATTATGCTGCTGCTACAGAAGCATACAAAACTGCAGTACCGGTAATTGACCGTATGGCTGATAAAGGTATCATCCATAAAAACAAAGCTGCTCGTCATAAGAGCCGTTTAAATGCACAAGTTAAAGCTTTAGCTAACTAAGTTGTTGCATTGAAAAAAGCCCGTTAAGGGCTTTTTTTATGTCTATAAAAATTATTAGATCTAAAAATAGCGCCTTATAAAAATAAAGTGCTTAAAAAAATCTTATTAAAAATTTTTTTAGGGTTAGTTTATTCAGAAAGAGTATCAAGATGACATTTTTTAAAAGCAATGTTGTTTTATTTTATCTTTTCCAGGTTCTGAAACTCCCGAATCGACAGTTCGTTCACTTCACCACGCCAAATCCATTTCAGTTTGGATTCTAAAAACACATCACCTTCAAACCAGACAAACAGGCCTTCCATCATTTTTGGCCAGTCTTCATGGCTAACGGTATTACGCCCGGAAATCACCGCAATAATGGCTGCCAAAATAGTATCGTGACTCACAGCCAGACTTAAACCAAAATGATCTTGCGGATGGGTGTTATAAATCAGTTCCAGTACATCAACCACACCGGTAATCGGATGTTTCATTCCAGGCAGGGCATTATTGACAAAACTGTTAATAAAACCCAAAGCACCTTGTTTCTGAAAATAAGGCCCCGCCTGTTTAATATCGAGCACAAAACTTCCCGGCTCAACCAGTAAGCCTTGCTGGACAATTTCAATATGATGGGTATTTTGTGCCAGCATACTCGAATCGGCACCCTGTATCATTAAAGCAGCAGTATCGACACAGCGTTGAATCGGACTTGAAATGCAGTGCTGGATGCTACGGTCCGTATTATCAATTAAATAGTTACCCCATGCCTGGGCAAGCTCACGGCCTTGTTCGGTTAACTGCAAGTCATAGCCTGCCAAACCCTGCCCTGTAACGACCTCGCGAATAGAATGGCGGGTAAACAGAGTGACAGGTGTTTTAGCATCAGGCAATAAATCAATCGCCTTCAGCATACTTATAGGGAGTAAATCTAACGCCATGAAGCAGCCAAAATTAAACATGGGTACATAGCATACTATAGCATGTTAATGCATCAGCTCAATGTATGTTCGCCATAAGTCCTAGGGCCTGGAATGCCAATTTTTTCATCTCGATATTACGAAATGCGATAAAACCACCATTCAGCAAACTCTCGCGCTGATTATATACAAAGGGTCTGCCTTTAAAATCTACCAGCCCGCCACCGATGCGTTCAATCAGACATTGCCCTGCACTAGTATCCCACTCGCTGGTCGGATGAAAGCGTGGGTAAATATCCACTTTACCTTCCAGCATCATGCAGAACTTATAGGCACTGCCCGCCCTGAACTCTACAATATCCACCTGCTGTTTCAGGATGCCCAGATATTCAGCATATTGGGGCTTGTTCTGGCTACTTTGACTTAAACCGACCTGAACAGTTTCAGATGGCAGATCATCAACATATTGCAACCATTGCCCCGTTGCAATTTCTAATTTTAAAGGCAGGCCATGTTTGGGACAAAAATATATCGTTTGTTCACCCGGGATGGCTAATACAGCGAAGGTGGTATGTGCCCCCTCAACCAGACTCAAATTAATGGTAAATTCAGGACGTTTATGCAGAAATTCCTTGGTACCATCCAAAGGGTCAAGCAACCAGAATTTTTGCCATTGCTCACGCTCGGTATAGTCACCTTCTTCAGACAACAACGAGAGGTTCGGAAAAATTTTGTGTAATGCGGTCGTAATAAACTCATTAACCCGATAATCTGCCTGGGTTACGGGTGATTGATCATTTTTATGCTCGACATCAAAAGTTTCACCTGCACAATAGGCTTGATATTCTGCTCGCAAAATTTCACATGCCTGTGTCACAATGGGAACTAACTGTAAAATCAGAGCATCTTGCGGTGCCGTAGTTGCATTAAACATAGATTACCTTCATATGCCGAATTCCTCAGAAAAACCCACCATCATCTTTGACATGGATGGTACGCTTCTCGATCTTGCTTATGATGATTTCATCTGGAATCATCAACTCCCTATTCGCTATGCAGAAAAGCATAACTGTACACTCGAACAAAGTACCCAAGCGCTATTTCAGTTTTACCAACAATACAATCATACCTTAAATTGGTATTCCACACGCTTCTGGAGTGCAAAAGTAGGGGTTGATACATTGGCGCTGCAACAGGAATTTCAACACAAAGTAACTTTACGTCCAGGATGTATTGAACTACTGGAATATCTTAAAGCTCATGGCTATGCCTGCTGGATTGCAACCAATGCAGATTGTGAAGGCCTGAAATTCAAACTTGAACAGACCCGGATTGCACATTACTTTGATGTCATAATCAGTAGTGAAGTGATTGGTCACGCCAAAGAAAACATCGAATTTTGGCAGAAACTCCATTCACTGCACCCCTTTCAGGTCGAACATACCTATTTTATTGATGACACTGAAAAAGTACTCAAAGGTGCAGAAAAATTTGGTATCCAGCATTTAATTACCATTGCCCAGCCCTCATCTCAAAAAGAAGTTAGGACTGAAAGTTCCTATCCCATTTTACAAGAGCTGACCGATTTAATGGTGATCTTAGAACAAGCTGAGGATCTGAAAAAATATGCCTAATTCTTCTCAACAGAACAATGTTGAAAGTATGCGTGTTGACAAATGGTTGTGGGCAGCACGTTTTTTTAAAACACGTTCAACATCCAAAGCTGCCATTGAAGGCGGTAAAGTCCATCATAACGGTGAACGGGTTAAAGTTTCCAAAGAAGTTCGTGTCGGTATGGAACTCACCATCCAGCAGGGTTTTGACCGTAAAACTGTCGTCATCAAGGCCTTATCCGCCGTTCGCGGTGCAGCACCGATTGCCCAGCAACTTTATGAAGAAACCGAAGTGAGTGTTGCAAGACGAGAGTTGATTGCCACCCAAAGAAAGTTGCATAATCTAGCCCGACCTGAACATAGGCCGAGTAAAAAAGATCGAAGACAAATCAGTAAATTCAAACAAGATAATGATCAGCAGTTCGATCAGTACTGATCATATCATGATTAGAAGCTGTTGATATTTAAGCGTCACATTCTGTCGCATTCGACTGAATTGATATAGTACATAAGGAATGAATCTGTCACTATACTTGGGTGGAACACGTTTGAAAGCAACACATCCACTTAAGTGAATATTTTTGTGACATCGTTTTGAGGTTGTGAGATGGATGATAATAAAAGCAAGGCGCTGAATGCTGCCCTAAGCCAGATTGAAAAACAGTTTGGTAAAAATACAGTAATGCGCCTTGGTGATAATACTGTACAGGCCGTTGAAGCGGTCTCTACAGGCTCTTTAACCCTGGATATTGCTCTGGGTATTGGTGGTTTACCTAAAGGCCGTATCGTTGAAATTTACGGCCCTGAATCTTCAGGTAAAACCACCATGACTTTGCAAGCCATTGCAGAATGTCAAAAAGCGGGCGGTACATGTGCGTTCATTGATGCCGAACATGCGCTTGATCCGCAATATGCCCGCAAGTTAGGCGTAGACATCGACAATCTTTTGGTGTCACAACCGGACAATGGTGAACAGGCTCTTGAAATTGCCGACATGCTGGTACGCTCTGGCGCGATTGACCTGATCGTAGTCGACTCCGTTGCAGCCCTAACCCCACGCGCGGAAATTGAAGGTGAAATGGGTGACTCGCATATGGGTCTGCAAGCCCGTTTAATGAGCCAGGCACTCCGTAAAATCACCGGTAATGCAAAACGCTCTAACTGTATGGTGATCTTCATTAACCAGATCCGTATGAAGATTGGCGTGATGTTTGGTAGCCCTGAAACCACAACAGGTGGTAATGCGCTTAAATTCTACGCTTCCGTACGTCTGGATATCCGCCGTATCGGGCAAGTGAAGGAAGGTGATGAAATCATCGGTTCCGAAACCCGCGTAAAAGTCGTGAAGAACAAGATGGCGCCTCCATTTAAAGAAGCGGTATTCCAGATTCTGTATGGTAAAGGCGTGAACCACTTAGGCGAATTGATTGACCTCGCCGTACAGCAAGAGATCATCCAAAAAGCTGGCGCATGGTATTCTTATCAGGGCGATAAAATTGGCCAAGGTAAAAACAACGTGATTCGCCATCTGGAAGAAAATCCACAAATTGCAGTAGAAGTGGAAAAACTGATTCGTGAACAACTCCTTACTACGGGTACAGTACCAGTAGAAGATAAAGACGAAGCGAAACCAGACTTTTTAGATGCTTAATTTCCAGCATAATAAAAGTTAAACTGTAAAACGCCCTACGGGGCGTTTTATATTTGATGTGATATAGCCCCTTATGAGCAATCCCAAATTTCCCAATATGCTGGATTATCAAGCACTCAAGCAACAATTTAATGAGTCGCCTGGAGAGTTGTCCACCTGTTCGATTCCGCCTAAAGAATCCGATGCTTTACACTTTGAAAATCCATCTGAACCAAAAGCTCAAGGCTTGACTGGCACACGCTTACGTTCCTACGCTTTTGCAGTATTGACACGTAAGGAATACTCAAAAGCGGATCTGATCGAGAAACTTGCACTTTATGCCGTGGATCGTGATGAAGTACTAAAACTGGTGGATGAACTGGCGAGTGAAAATTATCAGAGTGATCAACGTGTAGCTGAAATGATGCTGTCGAGCCAGAAACGTAAAGGTAAAGGTCCAAACCGCATCAAGATGGCATTAAAATCAAAAAAAATTGATAGCAGTCTAATTCAGGATGAATTAAAAGAAACAGACTGGAATGAACAAGCCTATCAACTGAAAGTAAAAAAATTCGGTCTTGATGTTGAAAAAGAGCCAAAACTGAAAGCCAAACAAATACGCTTTTTGATGTATCGTGGGTTTGAAATGGATGCAATTATGAAAGCAATTAGCAAAAAAGCAGATGAAATATAAATATAGGGAAATATGAATTATTATAAAAATTGGTGGCAACCCTACCAGCAAACCTTCGGCACATCATAGTTCTACTACCGTTGCTACCTTCCGGTCCTGGCGGGGTTCGTAGAGTACAATTGCGAAGTAACCGGCAGGGCTACCATTGCAAGAACAGAGTATAGAGATTTTTAATTAACTTGCAAGTACTCCAACCTGTTTTCTAGCAACATTACTTTTGTTTGCTTATTAAAAAAACAATCTTGATTAAAAACAGCATTCTTGAATGTTTTTATCTGCACAATCAATTACTTTAAAACTATGACAAGATTGTAAACGCATATTGCATTTCATGGGCCGGACGTTTTTAATGTCGTCATGTCTTTTAAATGGTCACACTCTAAAATCTTGTATTTAGAACGGACCGAAAAATACAAAATGGATGTTTTTTATGATGCTCAAACAGCATGCCTTATGCGTACTCACCTTCTTGGGTTCGGCTTCACTTTACGCCAATGTCCCGATTGAATCACGCGGCTTGAGTCAAAACAACAGTATTGACCTCAGTGCCAACAATGTGGCTATGAACCCAGGTGCAACAGTTGCCAATGTGCCAACCAATTTAAATTGGCAAATCATGCAAAAAAACCAGCAATTAGAAAATGACATTCGCGTATTACGCGGCAAAATTGAAGAACAGGACAACGAAATTGAACAGCTTAAACACGAATTGACCAATCGCTATACCGACTTGGACCAACGTCTGGAACTTCTGCAACAGAAAGTAGACCCAGAAAGTGCAGCTCCAGAGGAGGATAACCAACAGGATACTTCTCCCAGCAGCTCAAACAGCCAAGCCACAGTAGCATCTCATACATCCGCTAAAGAAGTGGCTCCAGCAACAGCCAAGCAAGCAGCACCCGCCAATGCTCAGCCCTCTTCAACTGAACTTGATAAAGCAGCCTATACTGTAGCGCTGGATGCTTATAAACAAGGCGGTGCAAAAAAAGCCATTGCTCCTATGCAAAACTTTATCAAGAACAATCCCAATAGTATCTACATTAGTAATGCCTATTTCTGGCTCGCTGAATTTAATCTGGCCGTGGAACCGACCAATTATGCAGAAGCTAAAAAGAACTATAATATCGTGGTCAATCAATACCCCAATTCTGCCAAGGCATCACGTTCCCTATATCAACTCTACAATATAGCCAAAGATGTCGATCACAATATGACTCTCGCCAACCAGTTAAAAATAAAATTACAAAAAAATTATCCCAAATCTGAAGAAGCTGGATATTTAAAGAAATAAAGACAAAAAAAGACACCTTAATAGGTGTCTTTTTTATAGCAGTATATTCGATTAACGAACAATACCACGCTTGGATTGCTCTAATGAATCAATCAATAACTGTACTTCAGGAGCCTCAGGCAACAGGTCGGTGCGAATCTGCTGTATGGCCTGCTCAGTGGTTAAAGCTTCTTTATAAATCAATTTAAAGGCTTGACGTAAGGCCTGGATCACATCTTTAGACCAACCCTTACGACGCATACCTTCAACATTCATGGCAAAGGCATGCGCTGGATTACCTGAAACCATGACATAAGCAGGTACATCTTTTAAGATTAACGAAGCACCACCAATCATGCTGTAAGAATCAATTTTGCAGAATTGATGAATACCTGAGTTCCCACCCACGACCACATAATCTCCAACCTGAACATGTCCGGCAACACCAACATTATTGGCAAAAATATTATGATCGCCCACCACACAGTCATGTGCAATATGTGTATTGACCATCAATAAATTATGACTACCGATTTTGGTAAGACCTTGATCTTGAACCGTACCACGATGCAAGCTGCAATGCTCACGAATAGAGTTATGATCGCCAATTTCAAGCCAAGTCTCTTCGCCAGCATATTTTAAATCCTGACAAACTTCACCCACACTCGCGAACTGGAATATTTCGTTGTTTTTCCCAATACGAGTATAACCACCAACCACTACATGTGCATGTAGCTTGGTGCCCTCACCAATGGTGACCTGTGGCCCAATAATACAATAAGGGCCAATTTGTACATCTGCAGCAATGACTGCAGATGAGTCTATAATGGCGGTTGGGTGAATTAAATCGTTATTACTCATGCCTGCTCTATTTTCTGATGCGAAACCGTAATTTCCGCGGTTGTTGCTACAACGCCATCCACTGTGGCGATACAATTATATTTGTAAATTCCACGTTTGTGCATAACCAATTCTGATTTTAATACCAATTGGTCACCAGCAACGACCTGTTTTTTAAAACGGACTTTTTCAACACCCGCAAAAAGGAACAATGATCCTGGACCAGGTTTTTCATTATTCATGATAAAACCAAGTATACCAGAGACTTGAGCTAATGCCTCAACAATCAAAACGCCTGGCATAATCGGGTAGCCCGGGAAGTGCCCCTGTAAAAACTCTTCGTTGATTGAAACATTCTTATAGCCCACAATGCCATTGTCAGTCACATCTACAATGCGATCGACCAACAAGAATGGATAGCGGTGAGGTAAATATTCACGAATTTGTTGAATGTGCATTGGCAATTCAGGTTTCGTAAATGCAGGAGTATTCGACTCAGTCATCATATCTATTTACGCTTAAAAGTTGATTCAAGGGACTCGATTTGAGCCTGTATATGATCAAGCCGTTTAAGTAACTGGGTCAATGGCACATCTGCTAATTGTTTAAAGCGTACTGCAGCCCGTTTCCAGTGCAAACTTTCCAGCATTGGTGTGCCAGAAGAATAGCTTCCTGCCTCAGAAATACTTTTTGTGACCATTGACATACCGGTAATTGTGACATTGTCGGCAATATTAATGTGACCTACCACTCCCACTGCTCCAGCCAGTACACAGTTTTTGCCAATTGTTGTGCTACCGGCTATACCACATTTCGCAGCAAGTGCTGTATTTGCACCAATTTTTACGTTATGGGCAATTTGCACAAGATTATCAATAATGACACCATCTTCCAGAATAGTATCATCGAGTGCGCCACGGTCAATGCTGCAATTTGATCCAATTCTGACATCATTTCCGATTTTAACTGAACCTAATTGTGCAATACGATGCCATTTACCTTGGTAAGGAGCGAAACCAAAGCCTTCTCCCCCAATCACGGTATTGGCATGAATACGGACACGATCCCCAATTTTTGTGTCACCAGTTAATGTGACATGTGAATCGATAAAGCATTGCTGACCAATTTCGACATCATCATCAATTTTAACGTGTGACTGAATGACGGTGTCATCACCCACCACACAATGCTCCCCAATAACAACATAATGTCCAATATAGGCACTATCGGCAATTATGGCAGAAGGGTGAATTTGAGCTGTACTTTCTATGCCCTGATGCAGATTTTTCTTTTCAAATACATGCGTCAGAATGGCAAAAGCCAGATAAGGATTGTCAACTACAATAAAATTATTGTGCGTATCTAACTGATTTTTTAGAGAGGAAGTAACGATCAATGCACCCGCTTTTGAAGCGCGTGCCTGATCCAGATATTTATCAGCATTTACAAATGCAATATGTTTCGCTTGAGCTGCATCCAAGCTGGCCAATCCTTCTAATATTAAATCAGATTGACCTACGTGCTCGCCCTGTACCAGACGGGCAAGATCTTCTAAGCGAAATTGTCTAGGATTCATTGATTACTTAATAACGTTAACCTTTTGAATCATTTTATCAGTTAAATCATATTTAGGGTCATAAGCAAGTGCGGAATTTTTATTCAAAACAATATCCAAGTTATTTTCTTTACGTAATTGTTCTGCCACTTGCTTGACTCGAGCCCCTAAAGTCTTGTTCATCATCTGAATCATAGACTGAACGGTTGACTGTACACTTTGCTGCAGCGTATTAAACTCTTTTAGCTGAGTCTGAAATTGCACAGACATTTTTTGCTTTTCAGCATCAGATAAATTAGGCGTTTGCTGAGCACGTTGCTGTAGAGCTTCGAGTTCTTTAGCTAACTGTTCCAGTTTAGTGGTTTGCGGCTTGACTTTTTGCTGCAAAGAAACATTCTGCTGTTTTAAATAAGTGCTATTTTCTACCACTTTTTCCAGATCAACCACCCCATAACCAGCGGCATGTACCATCGACGTACTCGCCAAGCCGGCAAAAACAAGGCTCATTAATATTTTCTTCATACACATATCCTCTTTAAACCCATTGAGGGTCGCACTTAGAAAGTACGACCAATTTCAAATTGGATATTTTTAGTATTATCACCGTCTTTTTCATTTAACGGATAAGCATAGCTGAGAGATAGTGGCCCAATCATGGTAATCCAAGTAAAACCTGCACCTACGCTATAACGCATATTACCTGCATCAAAGCCGAAGTTATCTTCGCAATATTGTTTCGCATTGACTTGAGTATTAGTCGAATCCAGATATAAGTTTCCTTTTGGAATATCACATTGAGTATCAAATACTTGTGCACCTTCAGCAAACAGTACCGGGCGAACCTGACGAGTCCAATCCCCTTTAAACGGTAGAGGTAAAGCCAGTTCGGTACCAAATTGTACTAAAGCATTACCACCGACTTCTTCCTGACTATAATCTTTAGCTCTTGACTCATTATAAGTAACTCCAGGATATTTAGGACCTAAAGTACTGTTGTCATAACCACGTACTGAACCAAAACCACCGGCATAGAAATTTTTATAGAATGGCAAGTCGTTACCATAACCCAACTTACCATAACCACGTAATACAAAGCCCTTACCTAAAGGCTGGAAGGCTTGGGCATCATAAGTAATTTTTTGATATTCCACATCACTGCCTGGAAGTGCAATTTCACCATTCACGCGATGTGACATACCTGATGTCGGAAACACTGGACGGTTTAAAGTATTATAAGACCAACCTAAATTAAGGTTATAGGTTAGGAAATCACCGTTAAACTTATTATCAAAATCTACCTGCTCTCCATCACAAGAATACCCTGTAATTTTGCTTGGATCAGCCGGGTCTTCATATAAAGCAACTTGCTGCCCTACACAAACATTTTCAGCACGACCTGTCGCTTTACCACCATTCGCTAGCAAATAGTCACGAACATAAGTAGATACATACGGACCTGTAGTCACTTCTGTTTGGTCGATATTTAGACCTGCACTAATACTCTGGTTCTCATCAATTGGATAACCGAAGTTGATACCACCACCAAAGCTGTCCGTTACATAGTTATTGACGTTATAGTTATTATCCAGCTTGGTTTTACGGTAATACATGTTATAACCGCGACGTACACCATCAATGGTGAAGTATGGATCAGTTACGCTTAAATTATAATAGTCTTGTGTTTCTGAACGTGACAAGTCAATTGATACCGCATTACCTGTACCCAAGAAGTTGGTTTGACTTAAGCCCGCCTGGAAGGTTACACCACCACTTTGCGAGAAACCGACTGCCAGTGTACTGGTACCTGAATGCTGTTCCTCAACATTGACGTTCAAATCAACCTGGTCAGGTACGTTTGGAATACGTGCCGGTTTAATATCGACTGTTTTAAAGAAACCTGTACGTTCTAGACGGACTTTAGATAAATCAATTTTTTCATTGCTGGCTAATGCACCTTCCATCTGGCGCATTTCGCGACGTAATACCTCATCGGCTGTTTTGCTATTACCGGTAAAGTTGATACGACGCACAGTGACTTGCTGACCAGGATTAATATAATAATTCAAATCAACCTGTTTGGTTTCTTTATTAATTTCAGGAACAACATTCACTTCAGCATAGTAATAACCAGCATTACCATACTTACGCAGTAAAAGCTGCTTGACCGCATTGACTTTTTCTTGAGAATAAATATCACCATCTTTATAAATTTGCAGTGCTTTTAATTCTTCAGGTTTGTAAAGTGCATCGCCCAGGAACTTGCTTTGTCCAAATTTAAATTGTTCGCCTTCATCTACAGCAACTTCGACAAAGATATTCTTTTTATCTTCACTCAAATTCAAACTCGAGTTGGTGATATTGAAATTGATATAACCCTTGTTTAAATATAAAGCACGCAAAGCTTCAAGGCTGGCTGCCATCTTTTCACGCGCATAGCGATCGTTACGGGTAACAATCGAACTCCAACCACTTTCCTTAACGGCAAAAGCTTGCTTAATATCGCTTTCTTTAAAAACGGTATTGCCAATAATATTGATATCAACAACTTTAGCTGCCTTACCTTCAACAAAATCAATGGTTAAATCAACACGATTATTGGGTTTGGCAGTCGTGATGACCTTAACATCGGCATCATAACGACCTTGCTGCATATACTGCTGTTCAAGTTCAGTTTCAATGGTTTGCAAAGCAGATTTTTTCAAAACCTCGCCTTCTGCAATCCCCATTTTTTTCAGCCCTTCTTCCAGAGCTTCTTTAGGAATAAGTTTATTCCCCTTGAACTCAACCTTGGAAATAACCGGGCGTTCTACCACGCTAAAAACAATCGTATCTGCTTGTTGAGATGCCTTGATATCATCAAACAGGCCAGTGGCATACAAGGCACGAATCGCATTTGCAATGGTCGCATCATTAACCCGATCGCCAGCATTGACAGGCAACACTCCATAAACATTTTCTGGCGTTAAGCGAACAAGTCCATCAATTTTGATATCGCGAACAATGAATTCATCTGCTGCATATACTTGTTGTACTGCTGCCATTGCACTAACGAGTGCCAAAGGCATAAATAAATGTGTGTGCTGCATGCCAGTCTTTTCCGATGTTAATTTATTACATATTTACGTTGTTATAAACGCATGAAGTCATTGAATAGTGCAAGGAGCATCATGCTACCGAGCAGTACCATACCAATTTTTAAACCAAACAATTGTATTTGTTCAGAAACAGGTTTACCACGAATTAGCTCAATAACATAGTAAACCAAGTGTCCACCATCAAGCATTGGTATAGGCAATAAATTTAAAATACCTAAACTCACGCTCATTAAGGCCATAAATGAGATAAAGGTTTGCCAACCCATTTCCGCACTTTGCCCTGCTACCTTGGCAATGGTGATCGGTCCAGATAAATTATCCAGCCCAATTAAACCACGAACCATCTTAACCATCGAGTTCAAAATCATACCTGAAATTTGGCCCGTTTTATCAATAGCCATCACCAGTGCTTCAGTCGGACTATATTGAATGGTTTGCTTATATTCTTCGGGAATGGTTATTTTTCCAGGGGTACTTTGTACACCAAGCATACCTGAAACATTACCCATGCTGTCACGCTTGGCTTGTGGCATCACCTGTAAATGTAGCTGTTGATTTTGACGTAATACATCTATTTTTAATAATTTTTCTGGAGAAGCCTGAACAACTTGAACAACATCGAACCAGTCATTCATTTTCACGCCATCAATGGCCACAATTTTGTCGCCTTCTTTCATCCCCTGACGAATAGCTGCACCACCTTCACTCAGCTTGCTGACCACGGGAGCAATATATGGACGGTATGGCATAAAGCCCAAACTGTCCAATGCAGACTGGTCTTGATTTTTTAAGAAGTTCTGGATAGGCAAGTAAAAGGTTTGCAACTGACCGTGACGGTCTGCCTGAATTTCAATAGAACCGGTTTCACCAACACGATCCACCAAGGCAAAATTTAACTTTTCCCAAGTTGTGACTTGCGTTCCATCGACTGTTGTAATTTTGTCACCAACCTGCATTTGAGCTGTAGCTGCCGGGGTATTTGGCAACACTTTACCCACACGAGTGTTCAATTGTTCTTGCGATGGAATAAACAAAACCCAAAACAATAAGACGGCAAAAACCAGATTGATGAACGGCCCGGCAGCAACAATTGCAATCCGTTTCCAGGGATGCTGACGGTTGAATGCCTTAGGTAAATCCTCTTCAGCAACGCTGCCTTCCCGTTCATCCAGCATTTTGACATAGCCACCTAACGGCAATGCTGAAAGCTGATATTGAATGCCCGATTTTTTAGAGGTCCACTTGACTAAGGTCGGCCCAAAGCCAATCGAATAAACTAAAACTTTAACACCCAGTTTACGCGCAACAATATAATGTCCAAACTCATGAATCGCAATGAGCGGTCCAAGAAGTAAAATTGCTGCCACAATCATAAACAAGGCACTCATTTTTTAGCTTCCTTTATTGATGACAATTTGCTGGGCAACAGATCGAGCCATTTGATCGACTTGTAAAATACGCTCAATCGACTCTGCAGCGCCCCCTTCAACCTGACTTAAAGTCTGTTCGACTACCTGAGGAATTTCTGTAAAGCCAATGGCACTTTTCAAAAAGGCAGCAACAGCAATCTCATTGGCAGCATTTAGAATCGCAGGTGCCAAACCGCCCGTTTGCATGGCCTGACGTGCAAGTTTTAATGCTGGAAAACGCAGTGTATCAGGTTCCTGAAAATCCAGTTGTTGATGGACAAACAGGTCAAGTGCAGGAACATGGGTTTGAATACGCTCTGGCCATGCAAGTGCATGCGCGATTGGCGTACACATATCAGGATTGCCCATTTGTGCCAAAGTCGACCCATCCACATATTGAACCATAGAATGAATGATACTCTGTGGATGTACCACCACTGTTACAAACTGTTCTGAAATTGCAAAGAGATGGCAGGCTTCGATCAGCTCCAGTCCTTTATTCATTAAAGTTGCCGAATCAACTGAAATTTTCTGACCCATAGACCAGTTAGGATGCTTGCATGCCTGTGCAGGAGTCACATTTAGCAGTTGCTCCCGACTATGGTTTAAAAATGGACCACCCGATGCGGTTAGCAGAATGCGCGACACCCCCTGTTTAGGTTGCCCATTGCGCTCTGCCTGAAAATAACCGGCAGGCAAACATTGAAAAATCGCATTATGCTCAGAATCGACTGGAAGCAATTCAGCCTGATAATCACGTGCTGCCTGCATCATGAGATCACCCGACATCACCAGTGCTTCTTTGTTGGCCAGCAAGACACGCTTACCGGCTTTAACTGCAGCCAAGGTTGGCAATAAGCCCGCAGCACCCACAATGGCTGCCATAACCACATCGACATCTGCATGTTCAGCAACAGCAATCAAACCCGCTTCATCAGTCAGAATTTCAATATCTGTTAAAGAATGATCATGAAAATATTGCTGTAATTCTTTAACACGACTAGAAGGAACGACCACGACTTTTGGCCGATATTGTTTGCATATCGCAACGAGTTCTAAAATTCTGCTATGCGCCGTGACTGCAAAAACAGAATACTTTTCAGGATGCTGTTGCAGAATTTTTAAGGTACTTTGACCGATTGAACCCGTTACACCTAATATACAAACAGATTGTGACATCTATAAATCTACACCAATAAGTTTCAAAACATACATGCCTGCAGCAAAAATTGGAGCAGCAGCAAGCAATGAATCAATACGGTCAAGCACCCCACCATGTCCTGGCAGAATACGACCCGAATCTTTAATTCCAGCACGACGTTTAATCATGGATTCAAACAGGTCGCCCAGAACCGAACTAAATACGGTAATCACAGATAAAATTAAAAACAAGATATGCTGTGCCAGAGTTAAATCCAAATAAAGGATTTCTACCGCTACCACAATCAGCATGGCAGTAAAAATACCACCATATAAACCCTCTACTGATTTATTGGGACTGACATCTGGAGCAAGTTTTTTCTTGCCCAGTTTACGCCCAACAAAATAAGCACCGCTATCTGCCCCCCATACCAGTAAAAACAGGTACATGAGCCACCATGGCGAGCTATGCCATACAGAGAAAATTGCGGTGACTGCAGCAGAAACTAAAATAAATCCGATAATCTTTAAGCTGGAATTGTACCATCCATCATAGTTTGGATACGATTTAACCCAAAAAATACTGCAGATCCAGCAAATAATGGAAGCTGCCCAAAGTAGCAGAGCAATATCATTAAAATACAATGCTAAAGTTGCTAAAGCGGCAGTGGCAAGTCCATAAACCCAGGCTAAGGGCTTAATAAGATTTTTATTCTTTCTTGGCATAAGCTTAAACCACTCATACCCTGCAACCCCTGCTGCAACAATCATCAGCATAAACATTGGATACTGAGACTGTGTAGCAAACATACAACTCAGTACAACTGCTACCAATACCAATGCGGTTATAATCCGCTCTAACATTTATTAATTCTCAAGTTTCTCTTGTTGGATTTGCTCTGAAGTTTTACCAAAACGACGTTCACGTCCAGCAAAGACCGCAAATGCATCATCTAATTCTTCTACAGTAAATTCAGGCCACAAGGTTGGGGTAAAATATAGCTCAGCATACGCTGCTTGCCAAAGTAAAAAATTTGACAAACGATAATCACCCCCTGTACGAATGAGTAAATCTACAGCAGGTAAATCGGCCATGCAGACGTGTTGCCCAAAAAGCTCCACGTCAATATCGTCAACCGCAACTTTTTTCGCCAGCACATCTGCTGCAATCTGTTTGGCAGCCTGAGCCATATCCCACATACCACCATAACTGATGGCAATGGTTAAAGTCATGCTGTCGAACTTAGCAGTCCTTTGTTCAGCTTGCAACATTAACTCGCGCAAACGGTCGGACAAACGTGAACGGTCGCCAATAAAACGTAAGGCAATATTGAATTTTTCCATCCGTGGCAATTGCTCATGAATGGTTTCTTCCAACAGTAGCATGAGCAAATCGACCTCAAACTGAGGGCGATTCCAGTTTTCACTGGAAAATGCAAAAACGGTTAGCGCTTGAATATGATTTTTTCTACAGTGTTCAACAATCGGATCCAGGACATTTTTCCCTTCCCGATGCCCTGCACCTTTTTGCATTTGCTTTTTTTTTGCAAAACGATTGTTGCCATCCATGATGATGGCAACATGTTTTGGAAGAAGCATATTATCTTCTGACACGGTCATTCAATCTTAGACCTTCATCAATTCAGCTTCTTTAGCAGCCAGACGTTTTTCAACTTCAGCAACAAATTTATCAGTGATCTTCTGAATGTCATCACCTGCACGACGCTCATCATCTTCAGAAATTTCTTTTTCTTTCAATAATGACTTGATGTCACCCAACACATCACGGCGAATGTTACGAATGGCAACTTTGGCATTTTCAGCCTCATTACGTGCAACTTTCTGCATGTCACGACGTGTTTCTTCAGTCAGTGCCGCCATCGGTACACGAATCGCGTCAGCCGTAATTGGGTTCAAGCCCAAGTCTGATTCACGGATCGCCTTATCAATTGCAGAGACCATTGAACGTTCAAATGGCTGAACCAGCAATGTACGCGAGTCTTCAACACCCACGTTCGCCACCTGGTTTAATGGCACATCCGAGCCATAGTAAGGAACCATAACACCGTTCAGGATGGATGGATGCGCGCGTCCTGTACGAACCTTGGCAAAACCATGCTCCAAAGACTCAAGCGTCTTGTTCATACGGTCTTCAGCGTCTTTTTTAAGATCGTTAATCATGTGATCTTCCTTACTTAATTCTAAGAGATGTAATAACTAAATAGCATGTAGTATAAAGAGCTTTCAGGCTCACGTACATTAATTCGTAACGTGAGTCCCTTCTTTTTCACCCATAACGACTGAAAGCAATGAACCTGCTTTGTTCATGTCAAAGACTTGAAGTGGCACGTTATGATCACGACATAAGCAAATCGCAGTTAAATCCATCACACCTAGTTTTTCATCAAGTACCTGATCGAAAGTCAGTGTTTCGTATTTCACCGCATCATCGTATTTGCTTGGGTCTTTATTATAAACACCATCCACTTTAGTTGCTTTTAGGATCAGGTTGGCTTCAATTTCGATACCACGTAAGCAGGCTGCTGTATCGGTAGTAAAGAACGGATTACCCGT
The DNA here is from genome assembly GCF_011319235.1 of Acinetobacter sp. SA01. Classification (NCBI taxonomy): domain Bacteria; kingdom Pseudomonadati; phylum Pseudomonadota; class Gammaproteobacteria; order Moraxellales; family Moraxellaceae; genus Acinetobacter; species Acinetobacter sp. SA01. The sequence continues at coordinate 122,235 of NZ_WXXM01000002.1, read as the reverse complement.
ACCGGCAACAAATACACAGACTTCGCCTTGAGTTAAATGACGAATCGCATCACGGCTTGAATAAGATTCAACCACAGCACCAATTGGAAGTGCTGACATTAAGCGGGTTTTAATGTTACGGCGCACCAAAGCATCACGTAATGCCAGACCATTCATTACCGTAGCTAACATGCCCATCTGGTCACCGGTTACACGGCCAACAAGACCATCTTTTTGCAATTGGCTACCACGGTACAGGTTACCACCACCCACTACAATACCCACCTGAACACCCAAACCGACCAAGTGCGCAATCGCAAGGGACATTTGATCAAGCACAGTGGCGTCAATACCCATATCTTTATTTCCAGCCAGTGCTTCACCAGAAAGTTTCAATAAAATACGTGCATAACGGGGCTTTTTTGAGTCCAACATCAGGAAATCTCCAAATCTTCCAATATCTAAAATTTTATTCGTGTAGTTAAATTAAAAATCAGGCTGATTTAATGCGAATTAACTTTGCATACAAGTCATATTCATCAGCATCAGTAATTTCCACTTCCAGCAAATCACCCGCTTTAATCTGAGTTTTATCAATATCTTCTACAAAGACATTACCGTCAATTTCAGGTGCATCAGCATAAGAACGCGCCACTGCCACCGGGAATTCATCTTCCAGATCATCCACCAGCACAGTCATGGTTTGGCCAATGCGTTTTTGCAGTTTGGCTGCTGAAATTTCCTGCTGAACCTGCATGAAACGCTCATAGCGATATTGCTTGATTTCTTCAGGCACATGATCCGGCAAATCATTGGCAGTTGCACCTTCAACGGGTGAGTAAGTAAAGCAACCTACGCGATCAAGCTGAGCTTCTTTGAGCCATTCCAATAGCATTTGGAAGTCTTCTTCTGTTTCGCCAGGGAAACCCACCACAAAAGTTGAACGAATCACCAAATCTGGACATTTTTCACGCCACAATTTTAAACGCTCCAATGTATTTTCACTGTGCGCTGGACGTTTCATCAGTTTCAGGATTTTAGGGCTGGCATGCTGGAATGGAATATCCAGATAAGGTAGGATTTTACCTTGTGCCATCAAATCAATGACTGCATCCACATGCGGATATGGATAGACATAATGTAAACGTACCCAGATGCCTAATTGACCCAATGCTTCACACATGTCAAAGAATTTGGTTTTAACTGGCTGGCCATTCCAGAAATCGAGTTTGTACTTGGTATCTACACCATAAGCAGAAGTATCCTGAGAAATCACCAGGACTTCTTTCACACCTGCACGCTTGAGCGCTGCTGCCTCTTCAAGTACAGAACCGACCGGACGTGATACCAGGTCACCGCGCATGCTTGGAATAATGCAGAAGGTACAACGATGGTTACAGCCTTCTGATATTTTTAGATAGGCATAATGTTTAGGGGTTAAACGAATACCCTGCTCCGGAACAAGGTCAATAAACGGATTATGTTTTGGTGGTTCAGGCACGTACTGGTGTACGGCTTCCATCACTTCTTGATATGCTGCAGCACCCGTCACTTTAAGGACATTGGGGTGCATCTGGCGAATTTTTTCTTCATCTTTACCCAAGCAACCAGTCACAATCACACGACCATTTGCACTCATGGCTTCGCCAATTGCATCTAAAGATTCTTGTACTGCAGATTCAATAAAACCACAGGTATTAACAACTACTAAATCAGCACCATCGTAATCCGATGCTACATCATAACCTTCAGTCTTCAACTGAGTTAAAATTCGTTCGGAATCTACCAATGCCTTAGGACAACCTAAAGAAACAAAACCGACTTTGGGGGATTTCATGAATCTGCGCTCCACTATAATGCGCGTATTGTATGTCTTTTCCAATCATAAAAACAGGTGGAATCCCGACTCTTTATATTACGCACCAAAATACGGCTATATTTTTAGCAAATAATTCAAACGCACCATTTTGGTTCACTAATAATTATATTTCTATTACTATGAAATTGGAATTCTGTTATCAAAAACAAAAAAGCACAGTTTTATAGCGGCAGAATTTATATTTACCTCCATGCTCAAAGTTGGCGTGCATTTTGCTTTATTTCGACCACGTTTAACTCGTTGAATGTCCCATAACAGGGAGAAATGAAAAGAAGTGCAGATGCCATTGCGCTATTTTAATACAGGATGCTTTCGCAAATGGATCAACCCGTCGCTATCGACTATCGCCTTTTAGTGGATAATTTAACCACTGCAGTTTTATTGGTCGACAGTAACCTGAATATTTTTTATTTGAATTCTTCTTGCGAATCCTTGTTCGACATCAGTTTACTGCGGGCGGCGGGACAGCCGGTGTTAAATTTGCTGCATATGCCGGATGATGAGTTCAATACTGAAGAAGCCTTACTCAATACTTTTACAACCGGACAGCCCTATACCCGTCGCGAAGCCACCATTAGTGTCAATTTTAAAGATATTCATGTCGATTACACCGTATCTCTGATTAATTCACAGAAACCCTATCATCCGCTCCTCTTGATTGAGCTGAATCAAATTGACCGGATGCTGAAAATATCCAAGGAAGAAAACCTGATTCAGCAGCATCAGGTGGCGAGACAACTGATTCGTGGTGTCGCCCATGAAATCAAAAACCCCTTAGGCGGAATTCGTGGCGCTACCCAATTACTGGCGCGCAGCCTGAATGACCCGCAATACAAAGAATTTACCGATATTATCATTAGTGAAGTAGACCGTTTGCGCAATCTGGCCGACACCATGCTCGGCTCCCGCCAGTTACCAAGTTATGAACTGGTCAATGTGCATGAGCCTCTGGAACGTGTACGTTCACTGATTACCAACCAGACCAAAAAGAAAATCAAAATTACCCGCGACTATGATTTGTCCTTGCCTGAAGTAATGGCAGATCGCGACCAGCTGATTCAGGTCATGCTCAATATCAGTGTCAATGCCGTACAGGCCATGATGGAAAACAGAGAATTCTTTGTTGATCATCAACCGGAACTGATTTTAAGAACCCGGATTCAGCGCCTGGTCACCATTAATGGGGTATTAAAACGTTCTGCAGTCCGTATTGATATTGAAGACAACGGTCCCGGCGTTCCGGAAGAAATTTTAGAATCGGTATTTTATCCACTGGTCACAGGACGTGCTAAAGGCACCGGACTGGGCCTGAGCATTGCACAGAATATTATGCACCAACATAACGGAATGATTGAATGCCAATCTGTTCCAGGAAAAACAGTATTTAGCTTATATTTACCTTGGGAGTCTAACCATGTCGCGAAATAAAATATGGGTCATTGATGATGATCGTGCCATGCGCTGGGTTTTGGAAAAAACCTTCAAAGAAGAAGGCTTTGACGTGACCAGTTTTGAAGAGGCACAGTCTGCACTGGATCAGCTCAGCATAGATGCACCTGATGTTATTTTAACTGACATTCGTATGCCTGGCATCGATGGTCTGACTTTCCTGGGCAAAGTCAAAGGCACCCATCCAGATTTACCGGTTATTATCATGACCGCGCATTCAGATCTGGAATCTGCAGTATCCAGCTATCAAACCGGTGCTTTTGAATATCTGCCAAAACCGTTTGATATTGATGAAGCGCTAGCACTGGTCAACCGTGCCATCCTGCATATTGCCAAATTACAGCAGCAAGAATCTGCCAAAGTCACCCCAGCCATTCAATCGACTGAAATTATTGGTGAATCTCCTGCCATGCAGGAAGTGTTTCGCGCGATTGGCCGTTTATCCCAATCGCACATTACCGTATTGATCAATGGTGAATCGGGAACTGGTAAAGAGCTGGTGGCACATGCGTTACACCGCCATTCGCCACGCAGCAGCAAACCTTTTATTGCTTTGAATATGGCAGCCATTCCTAAAGATCTGATTGAAACCGAACTTTTCGGACATGAAAAAGGTGCTTTTACCGGTGCCAACTCACAGCGCCAAGGCCGTTTCGAACAAGCCAATGGTGGCACTCTGTTTCTAGATGAAATTGGTGACATGCCATTTGAAACCCAAACTCGTTTACTGCGTGTTCTGGCAGATGGCGAGTTTTATCGTGTCGGTGGACATATCCCGGTGAAGGTCGATGTACGTATTGTCGCGGCAACGCATCAGGATCTGGAAAAACTGGTGCATGACGGACGCTTCCGTGAAGACTTGTATCACCGTCTAAATGTCATCCGTATTCATATCCCAAAACTGGCCCATCGTCGCGAAGACATTCCTATGCTGGCGCAGCACTTCTTGGCTCGCGCGGGTAAAGAATTAGGTGTCAATCCTAAAATCTTGCGCCCTGAAACCCAGGAATATATGCAACAGCTACCGTGGCAAGGCAACGTGCGTCAGTTAGAAAATACCTGTCGCTGGCTGACTGTCATGATTACCGGACGTGAAGTTTATCCTGAAGACCTGCCTTCAGAACTGAAACAGATTCCAATTCAGCGCTCAGCTGAAGATGCTCAACCTAACAATACATTTGACCGTATTTCACTGCATCATTGGGATGAGTTATTGGGTCAATGGGCCATCCAGAAACTGAAAAATGGTGAAATGAAGATTCTGGACATTGCCACACCCATGTTTGAACGCACGCTAATTACTGCCGCTTTGCAGCAAACCCGCGGGCGTAAACGCCATGCAGCTGAATTACTGGGCTGGGGACGCAATACCCTAACCCGCAAATTAAAAGAGCTAGGCATGGACACTGCTGATGATGATGTAGAAGAAGAAATCGAAAGCTAAACTTTTCTATCCATAAAAAAGCGCCTAAAGGCGCTTTTTTATTATTGTATTTTCACCTAGTAAATACTTACGCAGTAAAACCCACATAACGAAAATATCCTTCAGCCCCCAGATCAGATTTAAAAATCAGATAATCGGGATACGTAGCTTGGATAATTTCAGCCAACATATTCACCTGATCATCATGGGCATGCAGATCATCTACAGAACGCAGCATGGTGTGTTCGAATTCATCCGTGATATATTCAAAGCCAATATCCATGGCGATAAACAAGACATGTTCACAGGGTTGTATATATTGTTCTTCAGCCCAATTGATCACGTGCTGCTGACAGTGTGGACATTGGATATTATCTGTAGCTTGAATATCGAGTTCGATCAGTTGATAGCTCATAATATTTTAAATTCAGTTTTCTATCCAACTATATTAACAAACTCAAGTAAAGTGAATGCTTAAAATACTTAATAAAAAAAGGGAATCCTCAAGATTCCCTTTTTTTATAGCCTTATGCTTTTATTTATGTGCTGCTTTATAATGTGAGAGTGCAGTCACTGCTACTGCCGAGATAGCAACAGCAGGTAAACTGGCCATTAAAATCCCTGTTGTTCCCAAGCCGATCGCCAAAATTTTCCCTGTCAGTAATGGCCCAGTCATTGCACCTAATCGACCCAAAGAAATCGCACTGCCCACGCCTGTGACTTTACCTGTACCAGAATAGAAAATTGGTGAAATACCATACAGAATCGATTGTCCGCCTGTCGAGAAAATCCCGCCCATAAAGCCTGCCAAAACAAGTACTGGAATAGAGCTAGAGGTAAATAACAATACAAGGGCAATAAATAAACCACTATAGATAATCACCGCCATTTGCCACAGTTTTAAACGGTCCAGCAAATAACCCAAAGCCAGAGTACCAATTACAGCACCTACCTGGAATACCAGCATCACCATAAAAGCCTGTGGTTTTTCCAAGCCTTGTTCCATAAGCAAATTAGGTAACCAGCTAATCAAAATATAGTTGATCATCAAGGTAAAGAAAAAGCCTACCCAAAGCGGCATGGTATATTTATATTGCTGGTTTTTAAATAGCACCTCAACCATACCCGGAACAGCTTCATCTGCAGCTTGTTCAACAGCGACTTTCTTAGGCTTGTCTTTAAGAATAATCGCCATGAATGGGAGCAGCGCTAATGGTGCCAAGCCTCCAATCAAAAATAAGGTATGCCAAGAAATATCTTTAAATAAGATAGCCAAGCCTGCAACGAAAATTGCACCTACCGGTAATCCGCAATACATCAAGCTGTTCAGCTTGCCACGATTGGCTTCAGTCGCCTCATCACCCACCACGGAAATCATGGTTGGCATCGCAGCACCCAAGCCTAAGCCGGTAAAAAAGCGCGCTGCATATAAAATTTCCATACTCGGCGCGATCGCCGTAAGCGACATAAATAGGCCGAAAATTGCAATTGAAAGCATTAAAACTTTCTTCTGACCCAAATAGTCAGCAACACGTCCACCAAAGAACGCACCAAACAACATCCCAAAAACACCCAAACTAAATACATAGCCCATTTGCACCTGGTCTAGAGCAAATGTTTCAGCAATTCCTTTTGCGGCAATACCGGGAGCCTGAAGATCAAAACCTTCAAAAAATGCGACCCAAAAACACAAAAATACTGTTAAGAATTTCTGCATTTTACCTGTTTGTATTTGTGCCATGATTGAACTCCGTCCATATTAAGCAAATTAGCCCACAGCAATTTGCTTCACTATTTTCAGATCAATCTATTGAAATAAATACCACTACAATGGTCGGGTTTAATGTGCGCCACCTCAAAGAAAACCATTCAAATTAGACATAAAAGATTAAATAAATAGACATAATAGATCTTAATTTTATTTATTATTTCATATTTTCAGATACTTATAATTTTGGTAGTTATTTATGATCAAACCATAGTCAAAAGTAATAGTTTAAAATTAAATGATAAAAAGCCCGCGTTTAGCGGGCTTTTTATTAACTTAACTCACATTGCATTAAGCAGATTTTTTCGCCTGATTATTCTTACGAATAGTAATCATCACCAGTTGAACTGCCGCAGGTGTCACGCCCGGAATACGACTTGCCTGAGCAAGCGTTTCAGGACGAACATCTTTCAATTTTAACGTAATTTCACGCGACAAGCCTGAAACTACATCATAATCAAAGTCGGCTGGAATGCGTGTTTCTTCCAGACGCTTCATTTGCGCTACATCTTCTTGCTGACGGTTGATATAACCTTCGTATTTCACCGCAATTTCAATTTGCTCACCCACAAATGCTGAAACTTCTGAACCTGTGAGTTCCGCAATTTGAGCAAAGCTGATATTAGGACGTTTCAACAAATCAATAGCAGAACATTCTTTAGAGAGATCTGCACCAGTCATTTCAACGAATTTCTTACCCATCGGATTGTTTGGGGCAGCCCAAAGATGTTGCAAACGACCTTTTTCTGTTTCTACCGCTTCCATTTTTTCACAGTAAGATGCCCAACGCTCATCATCCACCAGACCCATTTCACGACCAATTGGCGTTAAACGCTGATCCGCATTGTCTTCGCGCAGCATCAAACGATATTCCGCACGTGAAGTAAACATGCGGTACGGTTCTTTGGTACCAAGTGTAATCAGGTCATCTACAAGCACACCCATGTATGCTTCATCACGTTTAGGTGTCCATTGCTCCTGATCCCATGCACGGCGTGCAGCATTCAAGCCTGCCAACAAACCTTGTGCCCCTGCTTCTTCATAACCGGTTGTACCATTAATTTGACCTGCAAAGTACAGGTTATTGATGGCCTTGGTTTCCAAAGAGAATTTCAACGCTTGCGGGTTGAAATAGTCATATTCAATGGCATAACCCGGACGAAGAATATGGGCATTCTCCATACCACGGATTGAGCGCACCAATTCAAACTGAACATCAAATGGAAGCGATGTTGAAATACCGTTTGGATAAAGCTCATGGGTATCCAGGCCTTCTGGCTCAAGGAATACCTGGTGCGAATCTTTATCGGCAAATTTGTGAATTTTATCTTCAATGGATGGGCAATAACGTGGACCTACCCCTTCAATCACACCGGTATACATTGGTGAACGGTCAAGGCCGCCACGAATGATGTCATGAGTTTTTTCATTGGTATGGGTGATATAACAGTTGATCTGTTCTGGATGCATAGACGCATCCCCCATGAATGACATGGTTGGAGATGGAAAATCACCCGGTTGCGGTGTCATGACAGAAAAATCAACTGAACGTGCATCGATACGCGGTGGCGTACCTGTTTTTAAACGACCTACAGGCAAGTTTAATTCACGTAAGCGTGCAGCCAATGCAATAGATGGAGGATCACCGGCACGACCACCAGAGGCATTATTCAAGCCGATGTGAATCACACCCCCCAAGAAAGTACCGGTCGTCAAGACTACTGTTTTCGCATCAAAGCGGATGCCCATTTGGGTCACAACACCTTTAACGGTATCACCTTCAACAATTAGGTCATCTGCCGCCTGCTGGAAAATATCCAGATTCACCTGATTTTCCAGAGTATGGCGAATTGCCGCTTTAAAACGTACACGGTCAGCCTGGGCACGTGTTGCACGTACTGCAGCACCTTTGCGTGAATTCAGGATACGGAACTGAATACCACCCTTATCGGCAGCCAATGCCATTGCACCGCCCAAAGCATCAATTTCACGCACCAGATGTGATTTACCAATACCACCAATGGCCGGGTTACAGCTCATCTGCCCTAAAGTCTCAATGTTATGAGTCAAGAGCAGAGTCTCTCGACCCATACGCGCTGCAGCAAGGGCTGCTTCGGTACCTGCGTGACCGCCACCGATAACAATGACATCGTAAACTTTAGGATAATGCATAATGGTTTGAGAGATTAAAAATGATGACGGAGCATTATATCAAAACTGAGCAAAATAAGTTGACAAAATGAGTCGAATTTCTTGATGAAGATTGAAGAGATTTTTAACCTTTTAATGTTGCAATGTAATCCTGCTTTTCAAACTCACTATAGAAATTAAACATTTAAGCAATTTTTTTTACTTGATTAGCATTGTTTAAATTTGATTACTTTTTAATCTATAGATTGGATACATTACGAACAAAGGTATAAAGATGAATAAGAATATTGTCCTCTCATCCATACTCTGTGGTTTATGTCTTGCACCATTTGCAGCTTCAGCAAATGATAAGGTCGAAAAGGTATATGATACTCACAGGTACCAAAAGGTGTGTAAAGGTAAAAGTCAGGGTGCACAGGTGAGTTTTGCATATCGCGGTATTATTTGGAATGGTACCTGTGAACCTCAATTTTTTCCTTCAGCAAAAAATTCGTCCATCGCAGGAGATGAATCTGAGTTAACCAGTGCATGCAGCGGAGATACCAGTGCAACAACTGTAAACATCAACGGGACTGAAGTTAAAGGTAAATGTGCTTTAGGTTTTATGGCTCCTCGTCCTTCTTCTCAACCCCAAATGCAGATGCAACAATCTCAGCCACAAATGCACATGCAGCATGCTCAACCAGAAATGCAAACCCAGCCTCAAATGCAGCCGCAACCTGAGATGCAGCCACAATAATTTCCATAAAATTTTAATTTTATTCAAATTATTAACGGGTAAAATACCTGATTTTTACCCGTTTCATATATTGCTTATTTAAAAATCTTGTTTAAACTCTACGGATATCAAAGGATAAAAACAATAAAGGATATTCCATGGATTCAGGTCTCTTTACCCTTTTTTTACCTCTTATACTTGCTTTTATGATGATTGGTTTAGGGCTTGAACTCACAGTTAAAGATTTTCTTCGTATCCGTCATCACCCTAAAGCTATTTTTTTAGCTTTATTTTCGCAACAGGTCATTTTGGTTGGCGTGGCATTTTTTATCTGTATTTTATTTAAGCCTTCTCCACTTTTAGCGATTGGCTTAATGTTGCTTGCTGCTTCTCCTGGTGGCCCTACAGCAAATTTGATTAGCTATATTTTCAAGGGAGATGTGGCATTAAACCTTACCCTTACAGCCCTTAATTCTATTATCTGCACCTTTACCCTGCCGTTTATTGTCAATTTATCCATGCATTATTTTTTAGGTGAGTCGCAAAGCGTTGCCATGCCTATTGAAAAAATAACCCAAGTCTTTTTAATTATTTTTGTTCCGGTTTGTTTTGGTATGTTGATTCGTTCACTTGCCCCCAACACTGCATTGCAACTCAACAAACCCATGCGATTATTTTCAGTAATTTTTTTATTTTCGATTTTCCTGTATGCCCTTTATAAAGAACGATTTAATGTCACCGAATACTTTTCCGAGATTGGGGTTACCATCGCGCTGTTTTGCCTCATCAGTTTTTTAGTGGGTTATCTGGTTCCACATTTATCTGGAATTTCCGACAAACAGGCACGCGCATGTACATTTGAAGTAGGAATTCACAACACAGGCATGGCGCTTACTATTGCACTTTCCGTGTTATCAAATACCACCATTGCCATTCCCGCAGGAATTTACACTATTTTTATGTATATTTTTGCCACATTATTCGGCATGTTATTAAATAAATTCGCAGCTCATCCAGCGGCTATAACACCCTGATTTCGCTTCTGTAAATAAATAGTGCAAACTGCTTCTTTTGCTTTTTCAAGATAGTTTTCATCAATATATAGTGGTTTCAGCCTGAGTTCCGTTACAATGGGATTTTTAAAAACACAAATTTAGGTTATCTCCGTGAAGTGGTTACAAATTCATATTACTGTTGAGCAAGCTCAAGTCGATTTTACTGAAACATTATTAAGTTCATTGGGTGCAGTGAGCGTAACTTTAGACGATGCTGAAAATCAGGACTTGCTTGAACCACTTCCAGGTGAAACGCCTCTGTGGAATAAAGTCATTGTAACCGGTATCTATGCGCAGGAAGATGATGAAGAAATTGATGTAGATGCCCTCATTACCTTTATTACTGCACAGATGCCTGAAGCGCCATTACGTTACGAGTTTCTTGAAGACCAAGAATGGGAACGTACCTGGATGGATGCATATGAGCCTATTCAAATTGGCGAGAAATACTGGATTGTACCTGAATGGATGGAAGCTCCTGAAGCCGATGCAGTAAATATCCAGCTTGACCCGGGTCTGGCTTTTGGTACCGGTAACCATGCCTCAACTTTCCTTTGCCTGCAATGGCTCGGCAAAGTCGATCTCAAAGATAAAATTGTCATCGATTATGGTTGTGGTTCAGGCATTTTAGGGGTTGCCGCTTTATTACTGGGCGCGAAAAAAGTCTATGCCACCGATATTGACCCACAAGCTGTACTGGCAACCAAACAAAATGCAGAATTGAATGGTGTACTTGAAAATCTGTATGTTGGACTACCTGAAGAGTTCAATAAAGAGCTGAAAAACCAGAAAGCCGATGTGTTTGTTGCCAACATTCTGGCAGGTCCCTTAATGGAGCTTGCGCCTGAATTCGCAACTTTGGTTAAATCTGAGGGAGAGTTCGCACTTGCCGGCATATTAGAAGAGCAAGTTGCTGATGTTTCTAGTGTTTATTCTGAATTTTTTGATATACTGCAAGTCGAAAAACGTGACGAACATTGGTGTCGAATTTCGGGTAAACGCAAAAATACCCCTGCTAATCATGAATAGACTATGAGCGAAAAACAAACCTGCTGCCCTAACTGTTTTACCAAGTACAAAGTCTCTGTGGCTCAACTTACAGTTGCTCGCGGTATGGTTTGTTGTGCCAAATGCTCAACCAACTTTAATGCATTGAGCCATCTGGTCGTAGAGAAAGAAGAGGCTTTTTCTCTCCCTCAAACAACTCCCTCTTTAGATCTAGCCAAACAAACTTCTTTATCCAATACATTCATTAAAGAACAGTTCATTACAGAACAGAAACCGGTAAAACATTTATTGGATATTTTCGATCGTAAAGTTGAAAACTCGAATATCGATTTAAAAACCTATCTCAATAACTTGAATTATTTTAGTACAGAACCGATTGGCAACTACCCCATACTAAACTGGTCAGAAAAAGCTGAACAAGAGAAAAAATATGGTGCGCGGCATTATGTTTTATGGGGAACAATCAACTTATGTTTAGTCAGCTTGCTTGTTTTTCAGTTTTTCTGGTTTAATCCGAAAATTTTAAACAATAGCCCAGTATTCAGTGCTTTGTTTAATACAGCATGTCAGGCACTTAAATGTTCGGTTATGGAAGAAAATTATCGACTACTCTCTACCAACAAGTTAAAAGTTAAACAGATTTCCAAACAAGAAACCCAGTTTAGCGGAGAACTAATTAACTATCATACTCAAAGCCTGGCCCTTCCAATGATCAGGGTGGATCTGAAAGCAAATGGGGAAACCATCTCAACCTATTCCTTTAAGCCTTCTGAATATCTGATTACGAGTCTGCAAGGAATTCAACGAATTCCCCAGAATAGTCCTTTTAAATTCAAATTTAGCGTTCCTATGCCACGCAAAAGCTTTGACACTTATAGTTTAGAAATAATTCGCCCGTAACATTGAAAAAAACTATTAAAAAATACAAAAAAATGTAAAAAAAATGTAGTTTTCTTGCTCACTTTTTCTTAGACAATGCTATCATACGCGCCACGAAAGCTTAGTGCTGCAAACTCCTCGAAAATTTTTACAACAAAATCGTCTAACTGAAATGCGCTTTATTAAATATAGCGTATTGAGTAGATTTTTTTGTTTTGATTTTGGGTGGTAACAAATATTAATCTATTGTTACGCTTAAATTTCGATCAAAAACGTCGAGTTGTGGCAAGCTAAATGATCAAGTTTTAGAACTTCCGTTTTAGGATCTAAAACGGGGTTCATTGAATTTCTATAGACCACTTTTATATATCTCTTTACCCAAGTGATATTTGATTTTTCGGATTAATTCGCATGAATAGCAAGTCTCCTATTTTTACTGCACAATCTGATGTCGCTCTTCGTATTCACGTAGATCGCGCAGTTCGCCATTACTTTGCACAATTGCAAGGCGAGCAACCCTCTCAGGTGTATGACATGGTGCTGGCAGAAATGGAGAAACCTCTTTTATCTGTTGTTTTAGAATACACTCGCGGCAACCAAACCCGCGCTGCTGAAATTCTAGGCCTTAACCGTGGTACTTTGCGCAAAAAGTTAAAAGCTCACGGTTTAATGAGTGAATAAGTGATAAAATGCTTGCGGTTTCCGCAGGCATTTTTTTTGGCCTGCTATTTAGCTTTTTGATTTAATTCTTGATAACTGTGACGACATCATGACTATTAAACGCGCTTTAATCTCTGTTTCTGACAAAACCGGCATTGTCGAATTTGCACAAGACCTTGCTGCTCTTGGGGTAGAAATTTTATCTACTGGCGGTACTTACAAACTTTTAAGAGACAACAATATCGCTGTAGTTGAAGTTTCAGAGCACACCGGTTTCCCAGAGATGATGGACGGACGTGTAAAAACACTTCACCCGAAAATCCATGGTGGTATTCTGGCTCGTCGTGGTCTAGACGAAGCTGTAATGACTGAACACAACATCGATGCAATCGATCTGGTTGTTGTTAACCTATATCCTTTCGCTGCAACTGTAGCAAAACCGAACTGTTCACTTGCTGATGCAATCGAAAACATCGACATCGGTGGTCCAACAATGGTTCGTGCTGCTGCGAAAAACCATGCATCTGTCGGTATCGTTGTAAACGCATCAGATTATTCAACAGTTGTTGCTGAACTTAAAGCCAATGGCGCTTTATCTTACGAAACTCGTTTTGACTTAGCGGTTAAAGCATTTGAACATACTGCACAATATGACGGCATGATCGCTTCTTACTTAGGCGCGCGCGTAGGTAAAGAAGAAGGTCAAGCTGACAAATTTGCACGTACCTTCAATACTCAATTGAATAAAGCCCAAGACCTTCGTTACGGTGAAAACCCACATCAAGCTGCTGCTTTCTATGTAGAAGCTAATGCAACAGAAGCTTCTGTTTCAACTGCGAAACAGCTGCAAGGTAAAGAATTATCTTATAACAACATTGCAGACACTGACGCTGCACTTGAATGTGTTAAATCATTTGCAAAACCTGCATGTGTAATCGTAAAACACGCTAACCCATGTGGCGTTGCAGTGTCTTTAGACGGTATCAAAGCTGCTTATGACCTTGCTTATGCAACTGACCCTGAATCTGCTTTCGGCGGTATCATTGCATTCAACCGTGAATTAGACGTTGCAACTGCGCAAGCGATTGTTGACCGTCAATTCGTTGAAGTGATCATTGCGCCAAGCGTAGCTGAAGGCGTACTTGAAATCACTGGTGCGAAGAAAAACGTCCGTGTTCTTGTATGTGGTGAATTGCCTGCAATTGATGAGCGTAAAGCACAGCTTGACTACAAACGTGTAAACTGTGGTTTACTGGTTCAAGATCAAGACCTGGGTATGATCACTAAAGACGACCTTAAAGTTGTGACTAAACGTGCACCAACTGAACAGGAAATCGACGACATGATCTTTGCCTGGAAAGTTGCGAAATACGTCAAGTCTAACGCGATTGTTTATGCGAAAAACCGTCAAACCATTGGTGTCGGCGCTGGTCAAATGAGCCGTGTAAACTCTGCTCGTATTGCTGCGATCAAAGCTGAACATGCTGGCTTAGTGGTTGAAGGTGCTGTCATGGCGTCTGATGCATTCTTCCCATTCCGTGATGGTATTGATAATGCTGCGAAAGCAGGTATTAAATGCATTATCCAACCGGGTGGTTCTATGCGTGATGAAGAAACAATTGCTGCTGCTGACGAAGCTGGTATTGCAATGGTCTTCACTGGCATGCGTCACTTCCGTCACTAAGTGATTGGATATTAATGTAATGACAAAGTCATCTACATTTAGACAAATAGATTTCTAATCTTGCATAAAGTCCTCTCCTATTTTTAGGTTGAGGACTTTATGTCATTTTCGATTCATGGAGTATGAACCGATGAATATTTTAGTTTTGGGTAATGGCGGTCGTGAACATGCTTTGGCATGGAAAATCGCGCAAGATGACAAAGTCGCAAAAGTATTTGTAGCACCGGGTAATGCAGGTACTGCAACAGAAAATAAATGCGAAAATGTTGCCTTAAACATTTTAGACAATGCAGCAATTATTGACTTCGCGAAAAACAATGCAGTTGATTTGATCGTGGTTGGTCCTGAAGCACCCCTTGTAAACGGTGTTGTGGATGCTTGTCGCGCGGCTGATCTTAAAATTTGGGGTCCAACTCAATTTGCTGCACAGCTTGAAGGCTCTAAAGCATTTGCCAAGCACTTCTTAAAACGTCACAACATTCCTACTGCTTTCTATGACGTATTTACTGAAGTAGATGCAGCCAAAGCATTTGTTGAGAAAAATGGTGCGCCGATCGTAATCAAGGCCGATGGTCTTGCTGCGGGTAAAGGCGTAATCGTTGCCATGACCAACGAAGAAGCATTTGCTGCAATCGATGACATGCTGGCTGGCAACAAATTTGGTGATGCTGGCTCGCGTGTAGTCATTGAAGAATTCCTTGCAGGTGAAGAAGCGTCATTCATTTGTATGATTGATGGCGACAACATTCTGCCAATGGCAACATCTCAAGATCACAAACGTATCTTTGAAGGTGACCAAGGTCCAAACACTGGCGGTATGGGTGCTTACTCTCCTGCCCCTGTTGTGACTGCTGACGTTTTTGACAAAGTTATGAAAGAAGTCATGCGTCCAACCGTTGATGGCATGAAAGCTGATGGTCATGTCTATACAGGTTTCTTGTATGCAGGCTTAATGATTGATGAACAAGGTCAGCCTAAAGTGATCGAATTCAACTGTCGTTTTGGTGATCCTGAAACCCAGCCGATCATGATGCGTCTAAAATCATCTTTAGTTGACTTGGTTGAAGCTGGTATTGCGGGTAACTTACCTGCGGAAGCTGAATGGGATGAGCGCAAGACTGTAGGCATCGTGCTTGCATCTAAAGGCTACCCAGAAACCTCTAGTAATGGTGATGTAATTTCAGGCTTAAACACTGAAATGACTGATGCTAAAGTATTCCATGCAGGTACAAAAGCCAATGAAAATGGCGATATCGTAACTGCTGGCGGTCGTGTTCTTTGCGTAACTGCACTCGGTAATACCATTGGTGAAGCTCAAGCAAAAGCATTAGAGCTTTGTGAAAAAGTAACGTTCGATGGCGTTCAATACCGTAAAGATATTGGTTACCGCGCAATTGCACGTGAAAATGCTTAATCGAAATACAGATTAAGAAAAACCCCGCTGAGTGCGGGGTTTTTGATTTATTTACTGTATATACGCTTAATATATGTAGCTACTTTTTCAATTTCAGGGAATATCATTGCTTCTGTTATACCTAACACTTCAAGTTGCAACAATATTCTTTTTTTATCATTTGCAGGAATTATAATGCGCTCATCTTTTGACAAAATATAATCTGGATTTAATTTAGCTGGCTGATTTTTCTTTTTATCAATTCCAAATAAGAAAAAAGCACTATCTTGTCTAATCACACGTTGGTTATCCATCCTCGGCTTAACACACAAAACCCTTGATAAAACACAAGGATCCATACGTGGCAAAAAATGTGGTTTTTCACTTTGAATTTCATAATTTAATTTTTTATATGATAAAAATCATTAAAAGTTTTTATCATTTCATCATATTTATCATCCCAAGGCAGCAAATCTTCATATACATAATTAGGTATAGAAAAATCGAATGGAACCCGACTTAAATTGGATAAAATACTTACAGTATCACTATCGTAATATTTAATATCGGATTTAGGGACTTTAAAAATAATTAGTTCAGCATCACTTTTAGATTTTGACTGACATGCGAAATACAATGCAATTAAAGGATTAGTAGTTATATCCAATAGCCTGGTCGGCAGTGAATAATGTTGCATTTTGACTAGAAATTCAAAAGTAGTTTGGCAATACTCAAAATCTTGAGGACACCTTAATAGCAGCTCTTTAAATATAATATGCTCATTTTTAATGATGTTGTCACGATAAACGTAGGGCACTAGTTCATAATCTTTATTAGAATGTCCTCTAAAAAATATAGCGTCAGTATCACGTTTATATTTATAATTATTTAACAATTTTAGAATTTCGGTAATACCTATCGAAATACTCACAAGATGCACCTATTGAGATCACTTCGAATAATCTATTACATAACCATTTAAAAATAAACCTTTGAATTTCAATTAGCTCGCATAATAAATATACTAATCCATGCTCACACTCCCACTTTTGTACCTAATTCACTATGACAATACAGATTAAAACCCCTAGCCTGATTCTCCGCCAATGGCAAGACTCCGACACTACCCCACTTATCCAAATGTGTGCCGATGACGAAGTCATGCATTACTTCCCTAAAAAACTCGATGCGACTGAAGCAATCGCTTTTGTTCTTTTTATCCTGAGTTCAAGCGACAAGACTTCGTAAACTTGAAGAAACAATATTAAAAATATGAAATTACCATTTATCCATTTTTCAGCTTTGTATTTTCAAAAAATTTATATAGAAACAAAATTTTTTAATTATCAGTTTTACTCATTTCAATAAATTTAATCTATTGTTTTATGAATTAATTTATAAAAACGTCTCACTTTTTTATGCAAAATAAAGCTAAATATCAGATTTATAATCACTATTATGCATAAAAAAAAATTGTTATGATGTATCCAATTTTTAGGAATAAGTCATCATGAAAATTGTTTGATTACAGCAATTTGCTTTTTTCAAACAAAAAACCTCTCTCCATGATGCTACCGATATCCAATTGCGTTGATGAATGGGACATTTTAAAGTTATCTGCATCAATCAGTTGATCTGATTCACACTTGATTTAATCTCTCCAATGACATATTCGTAAATTTATCGCCAAATTAAATTTACTAGGACATATACATGAAAAAGCTCCTTGGTCTTGTTTTAGGTCTTTCAGTTGGCTTGTCTGGCTGTGGTAAGCAAGAAGCGCCTGCAAATAATGCAGCTCAAACAAAAGACACGAATGGTCTGCAAACTGTCACTATGGCTTCTACAGGTTCGGATGCAGAAGTTTGGCGTTATATTGCCACCCTTCCTGAAACCAAAACTGCTGGTATTAAGCTTGAAGTGAAAAACTTCACTGACTATGTGTCTATGAACACTGCTGTAGCCAATAAAGAAATTGATGTGAATGCCTTCCAGTCTTATGCTTATCTGGTTGCTTTTAACGAATCTAATAAAGATAAGATCGCTCCGCTTTCTACCACTTACCTGGAACCAATGGGTATTTACTCAAGTAAAGTGAAGAAGCTGGATGAATTCAAAACAGGTGCAACCATTGCCATTCCTAACGATGGTGCCAATGAATCACGTGCATTATTGTTACTTCAATCTGCCGGTTTGGTTAAATTAAAAGCTAATTTTGACAACGTAAAAGGCACCCCTGCCGATGTTGTTGAAAACAATAAAAAAATTGTGATCAAACCAATTCAGATGGCCACTGCTGTACGTGTAAAAGACGAAGTCGATGCCATTGTTTTGGGTAATACCCTGGCAATGGAAGGTGGCTTAAATGTGCTGAAAGACTCTATTTATTATGAGCCAATCGACCAAAGCACCAAAATGAATGTCAATATTCTTGCTGTTGCAGAAGGTCGTCAAAATGACCCAGTATTGCAAAAAGTAGGTGCACTTTACCACTCTGAAGCCGTGAAAAAATTTGTGCAACAGAAATTTGGCGGTACCAAAGTTGACGTAAATAAACCGATTAGCTATCTCACTGACTCGAAATAGTAATATAATTGGTTTATCTAAACAGGCAAAGTCTCTTTGCCTGTTTTTCTTTTTATAGATAGTTTTTGACCATATGATTGAATTTAAAAATATTTCAAAACATTATCAGCTTAAAGGTCAAACAATTCGTGCCTTGGATCAAATTAATTTACAGATTCCAGATGGCAGTATTTTTGGCATTATTGGCTATAGTGGTGCGGGTAAAAGTACCTTAATCCGCCTGATTAATTTGCTGGAACGACCAAATGATGGTCAGGTCATCATTAATCAAAAAGATTTTACCGCATTGGATGCACGTTCATTACGTCAGGAACGTGCCAACATCGGAATGATCTTTCAGCATTTTAATTTGTTGCAGAGTAAAACTGTCGCAGCCAATATTGAAATGCCAATGAAATTGTTGGGCTGGAGCAAAGCCGAGCGTGAAAAACGTTTGGCAGAATTGCTCGAGTTTATCGATCTTAAGCATAAGAAAGATGCTTATCCGGATGAACTGTCTGGCGGTCAAAAACAGCGTGTGGGGATTGCTCGTGCCCTCGCCAATCATCCTAAAATTTTACTCTGTGATGAAGCGACCTCGGCACTGGATCCGCAAACCACCAAATCTGTTTTAGATTTGCTTAAAAAGATTAATAAAGAACAAGGCATTACCATTGTTATGGTGACCCATGAAATGGATGTGATTGAATCTGTTTGTGATTATGTTGCGGTGATGGAACAGGGTAAAGTGATCGAAACCGGTTCGACGCTGGAAATTTTTAGTCAGCCACAGCATCCTACCACCAAAAGTTTCATTCAAACCGTGCTGCAACAACAGTTACCGGTGAATATTTTAAATAGCCTGGAAAACAAAAATCATAACAGCATTTATAGCCTGCAATTTTTGGGTACATCTGCGCAAGAAACCGTGGTACAGGCAGCGATTAAACAGTTTGATATCAGCTTGAATATTCTGTTTGCCAATATGACTGAAATTAACGGTTCAGTGATAGGACAAATGTTTGTCCAGCTGCTAGGTGATCCTGCTGTGATTGAGCAAGCTGTTGCATTTTTCCAGCAAAATGGCGTTAAAGTTGAACAGTCTGGAGTCAGCGCATGAGAGATTTAATTGTTCAATGGCTGACTGAAATTACGGCACCTTACTGGAAAAGCTCACTTTCGATTGACCAGTTTGTTACCGCACTGCAAGAAACCTTGCATATGGTATTTTTTGCCATGCTGTTCGGTTGTATCTGGGGCTTTATCCAGGCCATCATTTTGTTGGTGACCCGTCCGGCAGGTATTTTGCCGAACCGGGTGATTTATCATGGCTTAAACCCGATTGTAAATGCACTGCGTTCCTTACCCTTTATTATCCTGCTGATTGCCTTTATTCCGCTGACTAAATTGCTGGTGGGAACATCGATTGGTACATGGGCGGCAATTGTGCCGTTGACCATTTATATTGGTCCATATATGGGTCGATTGATTGAAACTTCATTGCTTGAAGTGAATGAAGGTATTATCGAATCGGCACAAGCCATGGGTGCTTCGCCCCTGCAAATTATTTTCAAGTTTATTTTGCCTGAAGCACGCAGTTCACTGATTTTAAACCTGACTACAGCTACCATTAGCCTGATTGGTGCAACGGCGATGGCGGGTGCCGTGGGTGCCGGTGGTATTGGCGACCTTGCCATTTCCTATGGTTACCAGCGTTTTGATACCAGTGTGGTCATTTTGACCGTGATTGTACTGTTATTACTGGTGCAATTTGTACAAACCTTTGGTGAATGGCTGTCACGATTAAGATAAAACACCATTATTGAATGCCCTCTCGATTGAGGGCTTTTTTATATTCAGAATTAAGTTTAAGCACCGCTTCACTTCCAATCAATATTAGGAGGACTAAAATTCGTTTAACCTACTGATATGATTTTAATCACCTATTCATCACACTTAAAAAGTCAATTTTGAACTTGAATTAGCTAAATAATAATCCATGACTTTTCTTAGAGCATGCTAAACTATCCAGTGGTTTTTGCAGGGACTCATTTATGCACTTTGTTCATCTTGGTATACATACAGAATTTTCCATTACAGAATCTATCGTACGTATATCTGATCTAATTAAAGCTGCTGCAAATGATGAAATGCCAGCACTGGCCATTACCGACTTGTCCAATCTGCATGCTGCAGTAAAATTCTATAAAAAATGTCTGGATAAAGGCATTAAACCTATTTTAGGTTCAGAAATCCGCCTGAATGATGCTGAACATCGCGTGACATTATTGTCCATGACCAATAAAGGCTGGCGCAGTCTGACCGAACTGGTTTCTCAAGGTTTTATTTCAGGTCAGCAACTCGATATTCCTTGTGTGCAAAAAGACTGGATTTTAGATCAGCATCAAGACCTGATTGTGCTATTGGGCATGCAATCTGATGTCGGCAAAATGCTGATCACATCAAATCCAGATAAAGCTGAACCCCTCCTTCAAGAATGGATTGAAAAATTTGGCAATCGGGTTTATTTGGCTTTGACTCGTACCAACCGCCCTGATGAAGATGCCTTTATTGAAGAAGCGGTCAAACTTGCAAAAAAATACAATATTGGCGTGGTCGCCCATAACGACGTACACTTCATTACACGTGATGATTTTGAAGCACATGAAGCCCGGGTCTGTATTGCCGATGGTTATGTATTAGGTGATAACCGCCGTCCTAAAACCTATAGCCCTGAACAGTACTTTAAAACTGCTGTGGAAATGACTGAACTATTTTCAGATATTCCAACAGCCATTGAAAATACCTACCACATTGCCAAGCGTTGTAATGTGACTTTACGCTTAGGTTTTAATGACTTGCCGGACTACCCGATTCCGGAAGGTCATACCATTGATACCTACTTTGCACATTTATCCGAACAAGGTCTAGAAGAACGACTTAACTTCCTGTATCCACCTGAAAAACGCGGTGAAGACTGGCCGGAAATCCGCAAACCTTATGACGAGCGTTTAGCCTTCGAAGTAAAGATTATTCTCGACATGGGTTTCCCCGGTTACTTCCTGATCGTGATGGACTTTATTCAATGGTCCAAAGGTAACGGTGTACCTGTCGGCCCGGGCCGTGGTTCAGGTGCCGGTTCACTGGTGGCGTATAGCTTAAAAATTACCGATCTGGATCCACTGCGTTACGACCTGCTGTTCGAACGTTTCTTGAACCCGGAACGTGTGTCGATGCCCGACTTTGATGTCGATTTCTGTATTGCCGGCCGTGACCGCGTAATTGACTATGTGGCACGTACTTATGGCCGAGATGCGGTATCACAGATTGCCACTTTCGGGACCATGGCGGCCAAAGGTGCAATTCGGGACGTGGCACGTGTTTTAGGTAAATCCTATGGTTTGGCTGACCGTATTTCAAAAATGATTCCGACCAAGCCTTTGGGTTTGAGTCTGGAAGAATCGCTGGAAGCTGAGCCGCAGCTCAAGGATATTGTCACCAATCCGTCCAACCCGGACAATGACGATGCCGCTGAAATCTGGGAAATGGCACTCAAACTTGAAGGCATTACCCGAAATACCGGTAAACATGCTGGTGGTGTGGTGATTGCACCGACCAAGCTGACCGACTACTCAGCCGTGATGTGTGATGCCGACGGGACTAACCGTGTTGCCCAGTTCGATAAGGACGATGTCGAAGCAGCCGGTCTGGTCAAATTCGACTTCCTGGGTCTGCGTAACCTGACCGTAATTGAAGATGCGATTAAGCATATCAATGCACGTCCGGATGTCACTGAACCGGTCAATATTTCCTATATTCCACTGGATGATAAACCGGCCTACGAAATCTTTGCCAACGCCAATACTACTGCGGTATTCCAGTTTGAATCCGTCGGCATGAAAAAGATGCTGAAAGAGGCACGCCCAAGTAAGTTTGAAGAAATTATTGCCTTCGTGTCTTTGTACCGTCCAGGTCCAATGGATCTGATTCCTGACTTTATTCATCGTATGCATGGTGGTGAGTTTGAATACCTGCATCCCTTACTGGAAAAAGTTCTGGAACCAACCTACGGCATTATGGTGTATCAGGAACAGGTAATGCAGGCGGCACAGTTCTGTGCCGGTTATAGTCTGGGCGGTGCGGATTTGCTGCGCCGTGCCATGGGTAAGAAAAAACCTGAGGAAATGGTCAAGCAGCGCCAGATCTTTATTAAGGGTGCTGCTGAAAAAGATATTGATGAAGCAACCGCCAACCATATCTTCGACTATATGGAAAAATTTGCCGGTTATGGTTTCAACAAATCGCATGCTGCCGCCTATGCCCTGGTTGCTTATCAGACCGCATGGCTAAAAGCGCATTATCCTGCAGAATTCATGTCCGCGGTGATGACCTCGGAAATGCAAAACACCGACAACATCGTGTTCTTGATTGATGACTGCCGTATTAATGGTTTAGAGGTTCTTCCCCCATCTATCAATATGTCCTTATATAACTTCCATGCCAGCAGTCCGAATACCATTGTCTATGGTTTAGGTGCAATTAAAGGCGTGGGTGAAGCTGCAATGCAGTCGGTGATTGATTCACGCATACAGGATGGTCCTTATAAAGATTTGTTTGATTTCTGCCACCGAGTCGATCTGAAAAAAATCAATAAACGTACCCTTGAAGCACTCATCCGTGCAGGTGCGATGGACTGTTTGGGCATTGAACGTGCTGACCTCATGGCGCAACTTCCTGAAGCGGTTCAAGCCGCAGAACAGGCGCGTTCAAACCGTGAAACCGGCATGATGGACTTGTTTGGTGAAGTTGAGGAAGTTCAGCGCAAACCAGCCAAACCGGTCAAACCGTGGTCAGATGAAGTCCGCCTCAAAGGTGAAAAAGACACCTTGGGACTGTATTTAACCGGACATCCGATTGATGTGTATCGTCCAGAACTTAAATCCTTTATTCCTGCACGTATTAATGAGCTCACCCCTACACGCCGTGGTGTGACTACCGTATTTGCCGGTCTGGTGGTCGATGTCGCCAACTTCCCGAACCGTATGATGGTCACTCTGGATGATGGCACTGCACGTATAGAAGTCTCGGCTAATCACGAACGTTTCCAGCGCTTTAAAGACATCATTCAAAATGAAAAAGTGGTGGTGATTGAAGGCGAAATTTATGAACGTGAAGGTTTTGACCGCCCTATGGGACGCCTGACTAAAGCCTTTAGCCTGAATGAAATCCGTCAAAAACGTGCCAACAGTATTCAAATCAAGCTGAATGCGGAACACCTCAACCCTTCACTCAGTCAGGATTTACGCAAAATCTTAACGCCATTCTGTAATGTCGATATGTGCAATCATATCCCGATGCAATTACACATTGATTATTCCTATGCCTCTGCTGATATCAACCTGGGCCTGAACTGGAAGGTGGCTCCACTAGATGAGTTGCTGACGAAATTACGTGACTATTTTGGTAAAGACGTGATTCATATTGAATATCAGGTCAAATCCAAGGCAGCCAAAGCTGTGAGTTACGAGCAGGCCATGCCTGCGAATGTCCCGCCGCCTCCAGCCAATGTGAGCATGGATGAAGCGATGGATATGTATCAGGCTGAAGCCACTCAATATTCTTAATTTTTAAATATTTAAATTCAAATCGGACACCTTATGAGTCAAGTTGACAATGCTGTGGTTTCCGCACATCTCTCTCATGTGCGTATTGTCATGGTCAATACTACCTTGCCTGCCAATATCGGCAGCGCCTTACGTGCCATGAAAACCATGGGCCTATCCAAACTAGTACTGGTAGAGCCTAAAATCTATCCGCATCCTGATATTGATGCACTGGCCGCAGGTGCAACCGATCTGATTGAACAGATTGAAATTGTGCCGACTTTGCAAGAAGCGATTAAGGATTGTCATCTGGTCTTTGGTACCAGTGCACGTAACCGCACCATTCCCTGGCCTTTACTCGATGCCCGCCCGGCTGCAGAAAAATCATTGCAGGCTGTGGTACAGGACAAACAGGAAATCGCGATTGTATTTGGTCGTGAAGATCGTGGCTTGACCAATGAAGAACTGGCGATGGCCAATTATCATGTCACCATTCCGGTCAATAGTGATTATGGCGTACTGAATGTTGCTCAAGCCATTCAGGTGATTTGCTATGAAATGCGCATGGCCGCCATGGCATTGACCGAACAGGCGGAAGACCCTAAAGCCATCATGCATGTCACTGATGACATTGATATGCAATGGGATGAGCCTTTGGTCACGCATGAACAGATGGAACAGTTTTACCCGCATATTGAAAAAATGCTGGCCGAAATTGAATTTATGGACCCGAAAAACCCACGATTATTGCCTTTACGCTTGCGTCGTTTATTTGGACGTATACAATTAGATCGTATGGAATATCATTTACTGCGTGGCATCTTTAGCCGTGTACAGGCATTGAACAATGGTACATGGAAAAAATCTACAGACAAAACAACCGATTCTTCAGAGGATCAATCCAATGCTTAAACAGCTCAAAGAAGACATCCAAGCTGTATTCGCGCGCGATCCTGCAGCACGAAACACTTTAGAAGTTCTCACTACCTATCCCGGCATTCATGCACTGATCATGCACCGTATTGCCCATGAACTTTGGCAAAAAGAGTGTAAAGGCTCTGCCCGCCTGCTGTCTTCTTTTAGCCGTTTTGCCACCGGCATTGAAATCCATCCGGGTGCCAAAATCGGGCGCCGTTTCTTTATCGATCATGGCATGGGTGTAGTAATTGGTGAAACGGCTGAAATTGGAGATGATGTCACGCTCTATCACGGCGTCACTTTGGGCGGTACCACCTGGAACAAGGGCAAACGTCATCCTACGCTGGAAGATGGTGTGGTGGTTGGTGCGGGTGCCAAAATTCTGGGCCCTTTTACCGTGGGTAAAAATGCCAAAGTCGGTTCCAATGCCGTCGTAACCAAGGCTGTTCCACCGAATACGACTGCTGTAGGAAACCCGGCGCGCTTTATTACCAAAGATAAGCCTAAAGATGCAGAAGAAGCCCGCCGTCGTGATTATGCAGAAAGTATTGGCTTTCAGCCTTATGCAGCCACACAGGACCAGTCTGACCCGATTCTGGATGGCATGCGCGTACTGCTGGACCGGATTCAGCTTAATGAAAAACGTATGAATACCCTATGTCAGCGTTTATCAGTGATTGATCCTTCATTTAAAAAGCAGCAGCAGAATGAACAACCTTTTAGTGCAGAAGAATTAAAAATTATGGAGGACGTTCGCCGTGAATGCGAAGCGCAAAGCAGTCAATCCAAAGCCTGAACGGCTGTCCTGAATATTAACAAGCCCTGACTTGTATGTTCCTGAAAGTTTTTTTAGACTGAGGAACATACCTACTAATTAATTTTAAAATTAAATGAACGGATGACCCCTATGACCCTTAAGCCTTTGGCATGTACATTGATTGCTGTTTCTTTACTCTCAGCCTGTAGCTCGACACCAACAAAAGATAAAAATTCCAATGCACCGATCGTTTTCACTGAACCTGAATTGACTGCTCCGTTTTATGCACTAAATCCATTTAACTATGATGCCCCACCTCCATTTGAAATTGCCTTACAAAAAGCTGCTGCACAGCCGGTAACCAAAATGGAAGTCACACTGCCGGGTGATCCAAAGAAAAAAGTGATGCTTGATGTCAATAAGCTGATTATTCCTACCGTCAACAGCAAGCAACGTAATGTAAAATATGCGGTTGTGGCGGGTGACAATGAAGTAGATATCACCGAAATTGATGACTTCTTGCAGCTGGTAGAAGGCAAAGCACGCCATTATCCGCCTCGTTTTACTGAACGTCAGGAACGTAAAGGCTTTGAAGCCAAACTGAAACAAGTGACTCAACAGCTCGATACCCTGGCATCCAAAGACAATGCCTCTTTTGATGTGTTGATTCGTGCATTTAAAGCCAGTGTTATGGCACGTAACCTGGACCTGGGTTCAGTCTATACCACCAAGTCTTTAACTTATGCACAGCGCATTTTGAAAATTAATAAAGAAGATGCCGAAGCAAACTTCTGGTTCGGTTTTGGCTTATCTGAAGGTGGTGGTCAACGTGAAGCCATTCCTTATTTAGACAAGGCCATGAAGGCAGGTGTGCAGGAAGCCTATTTATCCGCGGCAAACAATTACATTGCCATGGAACAAAAGAAAAATGCGATTCAGGTCTTGAAAAATTACAAAGTGAAATATCCGCAAGAAGCTGAAGTTGCTGACCGTTTAATTGCCGAAATTGAAAAGCAAGGTCGCTGGAATGTATGGCAAGTACTTAATCCGGCTAAAACGTCTTAATTTTTACTTTGTCCATTCACCTTTCAGATAGACCGTTCAAAACGGTCTATTTTTATATGTACGAATTGAAAATTAGAAGAATCATCGTATGATGAACAAAACTCAAATAAATACTGAACGTAGACATACTTTATGCCAAAACAAATATATCAGCTTTTATTTGCCTCGCTGCTGAGTAGTTATCTGCTTACAGGTTGTCAAATTGTCAGTGTCAAAAGCCAGGGCATTAATGTCACCATTGCCAATGAACGTGAAAGTATCCTCACCCGCAGTAAATTAAGTGAAGCCAGTTTAAACGTGCTGTCCATGACCGGTCGTGAAGCTAAAATCTGTTCCGACCAACCCGACCAATGTATTCAGGAACTGCAACAGATTCCGCAAATTCAGGATGAACAGCTGCTCTCTACCTCCAGCGAAATCTACCTGGCCAAAGCCTTGGAATTTGAAAAGTCTTCTGACTGTAAAGCCAGCTCATTAACCAGTACCCGATCCGAAGAAAAACAGAAACAGCAACAAGTCACATACGATCAATGTCTGGATCAGCAACTGTATATGCTGGATAAAAGTATCCGCTACAGCTATGCCTACATGTTTAAAACCAAACGACAGCCCAAAGACCGCATTTTTGACAACCGGCAGGTACAAATACGTGACTTTTATAATTTGGCACTGGCCAAACTGGTGACTGCTTATGCCTTGCGTCATAAACCTACTGTAGTTGAGCCGCAGGTCAAGGTGGGTAAAAGTATTTATCAGATCAACTTTGATCACTATCCCCAACTGAAAAACCAGAAAATCGAGCAGCTGCTTTCCAGTTATAACTTGAATTTTTCAGGCTTACGTTCCATTAACCGTCGCGATGGTTTTGGCTCAGAATTCGTCCTGGTTCTACCGCAGGTCAAGGATGGTATTAGCGAAGGAAAAAATAAATATATTATTAACCCAATAAATTTCAGCTACAAAAACGGGGTCAATCCCAATATTCATCAGGCCCGCTATTTAGCCGCAACCCTAACTGCCCAGCCTAAAGCAGCCAGCAGTGTAGAAGACATTTTAAACAATGCAGAATTTGAAATAAAAGCCTTTGATCCGTACAAATATGATCAGGTCAATATGGCCGGCAAGACCTATCCGCTGGCTGGAAACTTTTCTACGCCTTATGGCTTATGGCTAGCACAAAACAATCTGGGCCGTGCAGCCTATTTAACCCTGATTGACCGTGATGATCATCTCACCATGCCGCATTTATATATGCTGGAACCTTATAATCCGAATAAAAAAGTGATTGTCTTAATCCATGGTCTGGCCAGTAGCCCGGAAGCATGGATTCGTCTGACTAACGATATTATGGGGGACACGGTACTACGGGAAAATTTTCAGGTCTGGCAGATATTTTATTCAACCAATATGCCGATTATGGAAAGCCGTTTCCAGATTTATGCCCTATTGACTCAGGCCTTTGCTCAGGTAGATGCCAAAGCTGCTGCAAAAAAGGATGCAGTACTGGTCGGGCATAGTATGGGGGGCATTATTGCCCGGCTTTTGGTCAGTGATGCAGACGTGACCCAAAAAGCCTTATCCATGATGAATAATCGCCAGTTAAACAAGTTTCAGAAATTACCGATTATTTCGCAGCGCCTGGTCATCAAGGACATTCCTAATTTTTCTCGGGCGATTTTTCTGGCCACACCGCATCGGGGAACCGATTATGCCGATCGCTGGTTTACCAAGGCGGCACGTAAAATCATCCGTATTCCCGGGGCTTTCCTCTCTGCGATTAGCGATAGCATACAAACTCAGGATCTGGATTTGAAAGAGCTGTTACAGCAGATTGATCATGGCCTGATTCAAAATGGACCGAGTGATTTAAGTTATCAGTCCAAGTTTATTGAACTGACCAAAGACATTAACCCGCGTAAAGGATTGGTCTTTCATTCCATTATTGGCAACATCACCAACAGTAATGATATCCATGTGATCACTGATGACGTAGTGCCCTATAAGAGTGCCCATCTGGAGGGTGCTATTTCGGAAAAAATTATTAAAGGTGGTCATTCCATTCAGGAAACACCAGAAGCTGTTTTAGAATTGCGTCGTATCTTGCGTCTACATTTAACCAGACTTGGTTTGCATCAGCCATAATGTCCGCTTGAGTTCTCCAGTTTCATATCAACCCGCAGCGTCATTTTCATTGCCGGTACAATCAGCACTGCGATAAAACCCCTCAAACTGTTCTCCTAATTTTTATTCATTTACTGCAAAGCATTTTTCGCAATTCATGCAAATTTGATAAGATGTCTGAGCAAATGAAATAGCGTTTTTCCATAGCTCGGGTTGGCTTGAAAATCACAACAAGAACAAAGCCAGAGTCTAGGATTTAACGCATATCGTTTCATGCATAAATTTGAAATTGGTGAGACAGCCAAATTTTAACGATGAGATGTATTTAAATATTTAAGGATTTTACCTCAATGAGTTACCCGGAAATCATGGCTGATCTTTCCACTTTAACGCCGATGATGCAACAGTACATGAGCGTCAAAATGCAGCACCCGCACTCCCTGATGTTTTATCGCATGGGTGACTTTTATGAACTGTTTTTTGACGATGCCCATAAAGCCGCCAAATTATTGGGGATTACCTTAACCCACCGTGGTAAGGCCAATGGTGAACCTATTCCCATGGCTGGCGTTCCCTATCATGCTGCTGAAGGCTATTTGGCTCGCCTGGTTAAAAAAGGCGAAACCGTGGTCATTTGCGAACAACTGGGTGAGGGCGAGAGTGCAGGCTCTCGCGGAAAGGCACCTATGGAGCGTGGTGTAGTTCGGATTATTACTCCTGGCACCCTAACCGATGATGCACTATTGAACAGCCATCAATCTTCCAATCTTGTGGCACTCTGTCTACAGCAAGGCCAGATTGGTATAGCG
Source organism: Acinetobacter sp. SA01 (assembly GCF_011319235.1). Taxonomy (NCBI): domain Bacteria; kingdom Pseudomonadati; phylum Pseudomonadota; class Gammaproteobacteria; order Moraxellales; family Moraxellaceae; genus Acinetobacter; species Acinetobacter sp. SA01. The sequence continues at coordinate 92,351 of NZ_WXXM01000002.1, read as the reverse complement.
CTGCTGGATTTGAGTGCCAGTATTTTCAAGGTACAACAACAGGAATTTCAACAAGAGCAACTCGCAATTGAACTTTCCCGCTTAATGCCAAGTGAAATTGTGGTAGATGAAGATATTGTCGATCCCAATATTATCGAGCAGATTAAAAAACAGCTCGACTGCCCTGTGACCCGTCGTCCGAATGTCGATTTCAACCTGAACAATGCGCAAAAAACCTTATGTGACCAGTTTGCAGTCGCTACCCTTTCTGGTTTTGGGATTGATCATTTACCGCTGGCCAAAGCGGCGGCAGCGGCACTAATCCATTATGCCAAAGAAACCCAGAAAACTGCTTTACCGCATATCCGCTCGATTCAGCTGGAACAAAGCAGTGACTTTATTGCACTAGATCCGGTCACGCGTCGCAATCTGGAACTGGTTGAACCTCTATTTGAACATGGAACCTCCCTGTTCCAGCTGATCAATGATTGCCAGACCGCCATGGGTGGCCGGCTGCTCAGCCGTACCCTGATGCAGCCTTTACGCGACACCAAAATACTGGATGCCCGTTTGGATGCCATTGCTGCTATGTTAAGCGGTTATCATGAAACACCAATTCGTCTGGTCCTGAAAGAAATTAGCGATATTGAACGTGTACTGAGCCGTATCGCTTTAGGCAGTGCGCGTCCACGTGATCTGGTACAGCTACGTCAGGCCTGTGCGCAAATTCCTTTTTTACGCCATGCCCTACAACCAATGACGCAGACTAAGCAATCCGTTCTGATTCAGCAGCTGACAGATGAGCTGGGTGATTTTAATGGCCTGCATCAACGCCTGATGTCCGCCATTGTCGAAAACCCTCCGGTATTACTCCGTGATGGCAATGTCATTGCAGAAGGCTTTGACAGTGAACTGGATGAGCTGCGTAAAATCCGTGATCATGCGGGCCAGTTCCTGATTGATCTGGAAACTCAAGAACGTGCCAACACCGGCATTTCAACACTGAAAATTGGCTATAACCGTGTCAGTGGCTACTATATTGAACTGACTCGTGCTCAAGCCGAGCAGGCACCAGATCATTATATCCGTCGCCAGACCTTGAAAAATGCCGAGCGTTATATCACGCCAGAACTAAAATCTTTTGAAGATAAAGTCCTGTCCAGTGAATCACGTGCCCTGGCGCGTGAAAAAATGCTATTTGAAATGCTGCTGGATGAATTGCGTCAAGACATTGGCAATTTACAGATGATGAGCAGTGCTATTGCACAGATTGACATGCTGGCCAATTTTGCCCATCAGGCCCGTTTACGCAACTGGTCTCGTCCAGAATTCAGCCCTGAAATTGGGGTTAAAATTGTTGCAGGACGACATCCTGTGGTGGAAGCCTTAAGTAAAACCGCTTTTACCCCGAACGATACCACACTGGACTTTAACCACCGTATGGCCATTGTGACCGGTCCGAATATGGGCGGTAAATCCACCTTTATGCGTCAAACCGCACTGATCAGTTTACTGGCCTATTGCGGTTCCTATGTGCCTGCAAAGTCCGCAGTATTAGGCCCGATTGATCGCGTGTTTACCCGTATTGGTTCAGCAGATGACTTATCGACCGGTAAATCGACCTTTATGGTGGAAATGACTGAAACATCACAAATTCTGCATCATGCCACCAACCAGTCTTTGGTACTGATGGATGAAGTCGGACGTGGAACCAGTACCTATGATGGTTTGTCTCTAGCCTGGGCTTGTGTGATTGACCTGAGCAAACGGATTAAGTGCCTGTGCCTGTTTGCGACTCATTATTTCGAGTTGACCGAACTGGGCAAGGAATCAGGAATTGATAACTATCATGTCACAGCCAAGGAGCTGAACGGTAATTTAATCCTGCTACACAAGGTTCAGCACGGCCCTGCCAGTCAAAGCCATGGCTTACAGGTAGCAAAACTGGCCGGTATTCCTGCCAGCGTGATTAAAGAAGCACAAAATCGGTTAAAGATTCTGGAAAAACAGCAACATCAACAGGTCAATAAGGTAGTACAAAATGACTTGTTTAGTGCGATCGATGAACCGGCTGTAGAAATTATTGAACGTGTAGTGGAAATTGAAAAAGATAGCCCTGCACTAAATTTGTTAAGATCGCTGGATGTAGACAATCTTTCTCCCCGGGAAGCCTTGCAACAGATTTATGCTTTAAAAGATGCCCTGGAAAACTAATTTAAATCTGTGCCAGAAAAAGACTTCTAAATAGAAGTCTTTTTCATTTACTACATATATTTAATGAAATATTCAATTTTTACTAAAATTAACAGCCTTATATATAATAAATATCAATAAAAGCAATTGTTACTTAGCAGCATTTTTGCCTAAAATACAGCAAGAGTAACTAGAACCATATTTTTTAGGTAGCTGTCGCCATGACCTTTGTTGTCACTGAAAATTGTATTAAATGTAAATACCAAGACTGCGTAGAAGTTTGTCCGGTAGATTGTTTCTACGAAGGTCCAAATTTCCTCGTGATTAATCCAGATGAATGTATTGACTGCGCATTATGCGAACCTGAATGCCCGGCAAATGCTATTTTCTCGGAAGATGAATTGCCTGAAGGTCAGGAAGTCTTTATTGAACTGAATGCTGAGCTTTCACAAAAATGGCCAAACATCACTCAAATTGGTGACCAGCCTGCCGATCGCGAAGAATGGAACGGTAAAGCCGACAAGTTAAAATACTTGGAAAAATAAGACTGTTTCTGAGCCTGAAAAAGATCAGCCTATGCTGATCTTTTTTTATACTTAAAAAAACATTTGATTGCAATATTTTCAAATTTTATCCTTCAAATTAGATTAAAATAGCATGTATTTATAAATATCTGATTTCTATAATGAAGCATGTTTTAAAGGGCTTACTGGGCTTGAGCTTGGTCCCACTTGTCATGATTGGATGTAGCACATCTCCTCAGAAACAAGGGCAAATGCCCCATGGAAAACGGATCTTCATTCCTCAAGAACGCATTAGCCTTGAACGCCCAATTCCACCTAAAACAGTACCTTATGTTTATAATTCATGGATTGCCATCGGCGATAATTTACATCGTGTCCGTGAATATGAAAATTTTCTGGAACGTAATGGTGTCGGCAATATTATCCCAAGTTTCGAATTGTTGCGTTCTGCCCGTGACTGGCAAAAATGCGGCCGTCCCCAATATATGATTCCTAACCGTGAATTGTGGAACAATCAAATTACAACTTTGCGAGTCTTTAAATACCTGGTTGCTGCCAAAGTGCTTACTGACTTTGAAGTGACCTCCGTTTACCGGGATTTGTCACTTAACCAGTGTGCCGGTGGCGCAAATTCATCACGCCACTTATTTAATTCGGCGATCGATTTCCGTATTGGGCCTGAAGTGCCCCAAGCAGAAGATTATGCATTTATTGAAAATAGCAAATTTAAATTATGTCAATTCTGGGTGCAGTACGGACAAAGCCTGAATATGGGACTTGGGCTATATGCTTCTGGTCAAATCCATATTGATACTCAAGGTTACCGCACCTGGGGTCCAGACCACTCACGCCACAGCTCGATGTGTAATTTTTAAAATCGTGTATTGCGGTAAAAAAAGAGATCCTGCTGATCTCTTTTTTATTGCCCTATTTTCAATAAATCAAAACGATAAATTGCACTCTGAATGGAAAAGTTTAAAATGCATGCATCGCAACACAGGTGACCAGACTATGCAACAAATGTGGACAGAGATTGATGCTTACATCGATTCACATTTAATTCCAGAAGACCCCATTCTGCTACAGACATTAAAAAATACTGAAGATAAAGGTTTTCCAGATCACCTCGCAGTCGCGCCCAATCAGGGCATGCTGCTGCAAATGCTGATTCAGATGAACAAGTGCAAACGTGTACTGGAACTGGGTACCTTTGCTGCCTACAGTACAATGTGGTTGGCTCGTGCGCTACCAGAAGATGGCTACATTCTGACCATTGAGGGTCGTGATACTCATGCAGCTTTGGGTCAGGAAAATATCGATAATGCCAAACTTCCGCAGACCATTGAGCTTAAAGTGGGGCGTGCAGCAGATGTATTAAAGGCATTGCCTGCAGATTTTGAACCATTTGACTTTGTGTTTATTGATGCCGACAAACAGAGTTATCCAGAGTATCTAGAACTCAGCTTAAACTTGTCCCATTCAGGGACTATTATTGTGCTGGATAACGTGATTCGTGCTGGCGAGATCATTAATCCTGCAAACCACAAACCTAGTATTGAAGGTATTCGCGATATGTTTGTCGCCTTGCAAGACCATCCTCGAATTTTGTCTTGTACTGCATTACAAACAGTTGGTAGCAAAGGACATGATGGCTTTGCGCTTGCCATAGTGAAATAATATGACACAAAGGTTAAAAAACAATCTTTTTGTTTTTTTTGTTTTTTATTAATAACTTACAAACACTGTCCATATAGTTATCCACAACTTATGCGGATAACTATGGGCAATTATTAATCAAACCTGTTAGGTGTTGACTCAGTTATTTCACCACCAATAAGGGTACGGTTGAGTTTCGGAAGATACTGGTTGCCACACTTCCCAAAAAGAATTGGCGAATCTTGCTGTGACTAAATGCACCCAGTAATATCAGTTGTATGCCATGTTCACTTTGGTATTCCAGTATATTTTCCGAAACATCGCCATAACGGTATTCAGTCACCACATCCATCCCGGCATCACGTAAATACTGCGAAGGTTCATTCAGTATTTCCGGATGATCACCTACATATAACAGATGGCACTGTAAGAGTCTTAATAAATCACTTTGTGCGACACGTTTCATCAGATTAACGCAGGTTGGTGAATATTCATAGGCAAAAATGAATCGTGTGGGTGGCTTAAACTGTTCCCCGACGGTCATTACGGTACATTTTGCACCACGGATAAAATTTTCTACATTACTGCCTATTGGTTTATTTCGTTCCGCAGAACGCTCTCCGACCCGGCCAATAATGGCGATGTCATCTTCTTTAAGCACATGAAAACTCTGTTCCAGGAAATCGCCTTTTTCTTGTAGATGCGAGGCGCTAATTTGATACTTCTGCTGAATCATCTCAGAAATATGGTTTAAAAGGTTATTGCTATAATCCAGGGCCAGTTCACTTTGTTTTTGTTCAAGTTCTGCCAGTTCTTTCAGTAACATTGCATTACTTTCAAACCCGATCACCCCACTAATTTCCCCCAAATGATAACTAGCCGGGTAATAATCTAAAACCTGTAATAATACCAATTCACGTTGTGTCTGCTTTGCAACCCATGCCGCAGCTTCAGCCACTGCATTTACACATGGAGAAGAATCAATACAAGCGATTACACGTTTCATTTTCGCCTCGCTTTTCGCCCATACAGGCTTTAAGTCTAATTGTTATTTTAACTTAGCATAACTCTTCACCGCTGTGCAGGCTTTTATGTAATTAAACTTACTCCCTGATTCATCTTCATTTTCTTGGATTTTTTAATCCCGATGACGAATAAATCTGGCCGGATTACCTGCAACAATAGTTGCCTTTTCAACATTCTTTGTGACCATACTGTTCATGCCGACAATGGCATGAGCATCAATTTTAACACCATCTTTGACCCCCACATGCGCGCCCAGCCAGACATCTTGCCCAATCTCGATGCCCTGAGAACGTACCGCTTGCTGGTAAATGGGCTGTGCAAGTTCAATCCCGTGGTCAAAGGCATATAAATGGCAATATGCAGCTATACGGACCTGATCATGCAGCTTGATTCCCATGCGCCCACCATCGAGAATACAGTGATGGTTAATGGCCACTTCATTGCCAATTTCTAAAGGACCATGCAAGGTACAGTCTGCGGCAATAAAGCTATTGTCTCCAATCGTGATTTTCCGGCCCGGCTCGGCAAATATATGGGCAAGCGGGGAAATAAAACAGTTTTCACCAATTTCTACTGTTTCCATTTCCATCAAATAAGCTTGATATTCTTTTTGCCACTGTTCTGCCCAGCCGCGATTTTTCGGTTTTAATGACCAGTATAGCCACGGCATATAATTCAAACGATGCTTATGCTGTTCACGATATTTTAATAATCGGTCTTGCTCAGTCATGTTCAGGCTCTTCTATAATTTTCAGCTGTTCTCGCCCACGGGTCACATCCTGTATTTTCAGTGCCAAAGGCTGAATCTGATGGACTTGTAATAGGGCCTCGACCTGTACGCCTGTGGCGGTATATTGTTCCTGAAATTCGATGTGTTGCTGGTTCAGCTCATATTGAAAAATAGCCCACTCATTAAACTGGCAGGCAAAACTGACTTTTTTCTTTTCAATCAGCTCAATTTTTTCCGCCAGTAACAGGCACTGCCCTGCACAACCGCCATAGGCACGGACCAGACCGCCTGTGCCCAGTTTAATTCCGCCATACCAACGGTTGACCAGAACAATGACATTGGTCAATTCATTGCCTTCAATTGTTGCCAGAATCGGTCGGCCTGCTGTGCCGGACGGCTCTCCAGCATCATTAAAACGGACATTATGGCCAATTTTCCAGGCCCAGCACTGATGTGTTGTGGTGATATCTTTATGAAACTCTAAAAAGTTTTTTACATCCTGTTCATTTTCTACTGGTGCAGCAATCGCCTGAAAGCGACTTTTTTTAATGTCTTCTTCGAAAGTAACGGATGAGGCAATTGTAAATGGCATAAATCTAGAATAAATAACAATACAGCAGCAGTATAGCCTGTTTTGAACCGCTTGCAGATACAAAAAAACCTCCTATAAAAGAAGGTTTCTTAAGAATTAAAAATATTTAAACTTAAATGATACTGTAATTTATAAGATTAAATCATTCTGATTAAACTTTAATTAAACAGTAAAATCTTCACCCAAATAGACTTTGCGCACAGTGTCATTTTCAAGCACTTCTTGCGGTGTACCTTCTGCAATTACCGCACCTTCACTGACAATATAGGCATGCTCACAAATCGCCAATGTATCCCGTACATTATGATCGGTAATCAGTACACCAATTCCGCGGTCTTTAAGTTCACGGATAATATCCTTGATGTCCGCTACAGAAATAGGATCGACCCCCGCGAAAGGTTCATCCAGCAGCATGAACTTGGGATCAGCAGCCAAAGCACGGGCAATTTCAGCACGGCGGCGCTCACCACCAGACACACTCATTCCCAGTGAATCCTTAATATGCGTGATTTTAAAATCTGCCAGTAATTCATTTAAACGCTGTTGACGCTGTTGCTTGTTCAAATCCTTACGGGTTTCAAGAATTGCCATAATATTTTCAGAAATCGTCAGTTTTCTAAAAATTGAGGCTTCTTGCGGCAAATAACCAATGCCTTTACGGGCACGTTCATGCATGGCCAAGTCTGACAAATCAAGATCATCCAAATGAATCTCACCTTTGTCCATCCGAACTAAACCCACCACCATATAGAAACTTGTGGTTTTACCCGCACCGTTTGGACCAAGTAAGCCTACAATCTGTCCACTCTGCATCTGAAAAGAGACATCTTTCACAACCCATCTTTTACTATAGTTTTTTGCCAGATGTTTAATACACAATGTTTGGGGCTGATTTAGCGGTTGATCCATTAATCACGTGCTCCTGGGAACGTTTTTGAGCTAGATGGTGGAATAATAATTTGTACGCGACCTGAAGATGAGCCAGTATTGTTCGGTGTACCTGTCGCTTCAACATCACCTTTATTCATGCTGTATTTCAAAGTATTACCGCGAATACTTGCCCCATCCTGCTGTAAAAATGCATTGCCGGACAAGGTGATAATGCCTGTTTGGGCATTATAAAGAATCTTTTGTGCCTGACCTTTTGCCAAGCCTTTATTGACCTCGGTTTGCTGTTGAAAACGTGCCGGACCGCCTGTCGCTGTAATGCTACTAATCTGTTTTTGACTGTTCAGATTGGCAACAATAGAGTTGGCTTGCAATCTCATGGTGCCCTGTTCAATAATGACATTCCCGCTATAGGTCGTCACCCCGGTTTTTTCATTATAGGTTGCACGGTCGGCGACCAATGAAATAGGCTGATTTCGGTCAGATGGAATGGCAAATGCAGCTGCCGACGAGAATACAACCAAACCGGCTAAAGCTGCTTGTTTAAGCAAGGTTTTAGGCAATGTAAGCTTAAGATTGTGGTTCATATTTTCCTCGAATATTAAAAAATTCGTATTGACCGTCATTTAAATTGGCTTTCAGCCCCTGGCTTACAAATTCAGCTTGCGGAGATTGCACAATGACCTGTTTATCTGTCTCTATTTCCCGAGTGTCAGGATATCCGGTTAATTCCTGAGTCTGAAACTGCATTTTGCCCTGTTGCATCAACTTGGTCGCCACCACATTGCCCGACAGAATCACCTTTTGATTATCATCATAACTGTTCGCCACTTTGGCATAAAAAGTAGCATCAACTGCGCCATTCTTATACAGGGAAGCATTCAGGTTTTCGAGTTTGGCCGTTTCTTTTTGCATGTCCTGTTCCATACGATCGACCTGAGCACGGGCATACAAATTACCGTTGTCATCGGTTTGAGTCAGGTTAATTTTTTCAGCGGAATAGGTCATGCTTCTGGCTGAGTCAACCTCGAGCTTGTTGCCCTTACCACTGTAATAGTAGTAACCACCACTTATAGCTGCAATTGCTATAGCAGTTAGGTATAAAACTTTTGTATCCATAAGTGTGGTACTTAACTCAAATTCAATGAATGGTTTAACAATTAATGTGGGGCAGCGGTATAGGTTTCAAGTAGCTGTTCATAAGCTCCTTTGGCCATCAGAATCATGTCACAGATTTCACGCACTGCACCACGACCACCCATGGCCTGGGTTACAAGGTCAGCACGGCGTCGAACTTCGACATGACCATTGGGAACAGTCACTTTCATACCTGCAATTGCAAATGCCGAAAGATCAGGCCAGTCATCACCCATATACAAACAGTCTTCTGGAGCAACATTCAATTGGGCACAGGCTTCGCGTAATGCAGTACCTTTATCTTCACGACCCTGAAAAACCAGGTCTACGCCCAAGTCAGACATGCGCTTTTCCACAATATTACTTTTACGTCCAGTAATAATAATGACTTTTACACCGGCTTTCTGTACGAGTTTCATACCTAAACCATCACGGATATCAAAGGACTTGATTTCATCCCCGGTATTGGTCAGGGTGACAAAACCATCACTCAGAATCCCGTCGACATCAAGAACCAAGGCTTCAACATAACGTGCCTGTTCCAATAAAATATAAGATGCCATTTATTAATTTACCCCGGCTTGAATCAGGTCATGCATGCTAATCACACCAATGACCTTATGTACATCATCTACAACAACAAATTGATTGATTTTCTTTTCGTTCATGCGCTCTAAAGCTTCAACCGCACGCGCATCTTGCGAAATGGTCAATGGATTTTTAGTCATGACCTCAGAAACCGGCAATTTCACATCAAAGCCTTGTTGCTTATCAATTAAACGACGTAAATCACCGTCAGTAAAAATCCCGAGCAGTACGTCATTTTGATCGACAATTGTGGTTAAACCTAGGCGTTTGTTTGAAATTTCGTATAAAACCTGATTCATTGGTGTATCTGGAGAGACTTTTGGCAATTCTGTACCTGTGTGCATGAGGTGTTCGACATGTAACAACAAGCGTTTACCTAATGCACCGGCAGGATGAGACAGCGCAAAATCATCAGCAGTAAAACCACGTGCATCCAGTAAGGCAACTGCCAAGGCATCACCTAAAGCCAGAGTTGCCGTGGTACTTGAAGTCGGAGCCAGACCCAGTGGGCAGGCTTCCTGGATATTTCCCAAGGTTAAAGCGACATCGGCATTTTGCGGCATAGGGCCTTTGTCATCACCACTAATGGTAATTAGAGGAATTTCCAGACGCTTGATCAAAGGCATCAGCATCATGATTTCATCACTCTTGCCCGAGTTAGAAATGGCAATCAGCACATCGCCAGGAACCAGCATGCCTAAATCACCATGCCCCGCTTCTCCCGGATGCATAAAGAATGATGGCGTACCTGTAGAAGCAAACGTTGCCGCCATTTTACGGCCGATATGCCCTGATTTTCCCATACCAGTAATGACTAAACGTCCCCGGCACTGCAAAATGGTTTCGCAGGCACGATTAAAACGATCATCAATTTGCGTTGCCAATATTTCCAGGGCTTGTTCTTCTATACGCAAAGTTTCTAGTGCAACTTTTTGAAAGTCTATTTGATTTGGCATATTTGAGGGGTTCAAAATAGGTTTACCTTTACTCTATACAGAGCTGATTCAATCAAGCAAAAAATAATTTTCGCAATTTTATCATATCTATGCAAATGTCACGTTTCTAAATGTACAAGATTCCACGAATTGTGTAGAAATGATGGTCATGAACTACCCTAATTTCCTAGCGAACCTCAGCTTCCCTAACCTCAGGTTTAGCCAGTATCCTATAGCAATCTTAAGATATTGAATTGATATACATTCTTATTTGTATGAACTCATGTTATTCCAGCTGCAAACAGACACTTGATGCATAGGTGTCGTGTTTCATTCATCATGCTTCATTTATACCAAGCTGAGTTATATTATTCGACATGGTTTTATTATTTAATTCTAATATGAAAAATACACTTTCTGATCACGAGCAAATTAGGATGGTTTCCACTTTTCCTGAACTGGTCAATTCGAAGTTTCAAGGAAATATGAATGCCCTTTGCTGGTATAGAAATCTGGCTGGGGATTTTAAAGAAATTGTTACCAAACTTGAATTAAAAGAGAATATTACCGAAGTTTCTGTTGAAGATCTTTTAGCACTAAAACTTTCCGAACAAGGTCATCTGGCTCGGGAAATGATCTTAAGGGATATACAGCTATTAACTGATTTTGGAGCATCCCCTTCTCTTAATTTACTTAAAAGTTATGAACGGGATGAAGAGTTAGATTTCATTTCAACAGATGTGTATTCCTACCATGTTGACCGCTCACCTATAGAAACAGATACTTTTTTATGTACTTATTATGGTTATGCCAGTGATATTTTGCCAAACGATCAGGTTGAGCAAAAGATTCTAATTCCAGAAATAAGAGCAAAGCTTAAAGACTTATATGACGGTCCAGAAGCCGAGTTCGCAAATTTTTTGGAAGAATATTTCTTTGATTTACATTATGCACCCAAAGCGGATGCAACCCCGATCAATTTAGGTCAAGGACATCTTTGGCGCCTGGCAGTCGATCATCCAACACAGCCCGTTTTACCTTGCGTGCATAGAGCGCCTCATGAAGCAGGTGAATATAGACTGCTCTTGATCTGTTAAATATTGATGAGATATATAGTGTTCACTTGATCTATAAAATCTGGATATTACATCTGCCTATTTCTAAAAGGCTCTGGTCTTAAATGCTCCAGAAAAACGGGGACAGATCCGGCAGCCCTCACTGATGATTTTATTTGTAATAAAGCATTGCGCATCATCAGTCATGGCACTCAACATTTATACATCCATATATCCCTAAAAAATTCCTGCTTTTTTTCGTTTTAACTTTATGAAAAAAAATGCTTAGGTTAAGATGAGCCATCTTTTGGTAGAAACAATTTGAAGACCTATGCAACCTTTTGTTCTATATAACTCAGAGCAACGTAAAAAAGTAGAATTCGTACCTCGTAAAGAAGGTCATATCGACATGTATGTTTGCGGTATGACCGTGTATGACTACTGTCATATTGGTCATGCTCGAGTTATGGTTGCATTTGACTATATTATTCGTTTTCTGCGCAGTCAGGGCTGGAAGGTAAAATACGTACGTAACATTACCGATATTGATGACAAAATTATTGCCCGTGCCAATGAAAATGGGGAAAGCATTACTGCGCTAACCGATCGTTTTATCAAAGCAATGAACGAAGATGCTGAAAACTTGGGCTGTCTGCATCCAGATGAAGCTCCACGTGCGACTGATTACATCGACCAGATGCAAAACATGATTGGCAATCTGGTCAATAAAGGCACGGCCTATCCTTCTGCAAATGGCGATGTCTATTTTGAAGTAGAAAAATTTGCCAAATACGGCCGTTTGTCTGGCCGTAAACTGGAAGATATGCAAGCCGGTGCCTCTGAACGTGTCGATGTGGAAGTAGAAAAGAAACATCCGTTTGACTTTGTGCTGTGGAAACATGCCAAAGAAAATGAACCTTCATGGGCTTCACCTTGGGGTAATGGACGCCCGGGCTGGCATATTGAATGTTCAGCGATGTCCACGTGCTGTCTGGGCAACCATTTTGATATTCATGGAGGCGGTTCAGATTTAACCTTCCCACATCATGAAAATGAAATTGCCCAATCAGAAGCATCAACTGGCGAACAGTATGTGAATTACTGGATGCATGTCGGCTTTATTAATGTCGGTGGCGAAAAAATGTCGAAGTCTTTAGGTAACTTTTTCACCATTCGCGATGTGATGGATAAATTCCATCCGGAAGTGATCCGTTTCTTTATTGTTTCTTCGCATTACCGTAGCCCGGTGAACTTCTCTGACACGGCACTTAAAGAAGCAAAGAATACCCTTTCCCGTTTCTATCACTCATTTAAGGCATATCAACAAGCCTATGGTGAAAAAACTGTAGAAATTCTAGATGAAGCATTGGTTGAACGTTTTAATTCTGCTATGCGCGATGACTTCAATACCGCTGAAGCCATTGCCGTATTGTTTGAAGTCAACAAAGAGCTGAACCGTGCAGTGAAAGATGAAAATGCTGAACAGGCTGCAGTGTATTATTCAACTTTACGTCACTTGACCAATATCTTAGGTTTGGTACAGCACAATGTAGACGACTTTTTGAAATCAGATATTGGTCAGGAAGCATTAGGCTTGTCGGAACAACAGATTGAAGATTTGATTCAGCAACGTAAAGATGCGAAAAAGGCCAAGGAATTTGCCAAAGCTGATGAAATTCGCCAGAATTTACTCGATCAAGGCGTGGTACTGGAAGATACCCGTCAAGGCACCATCTGGCGTCGTGCTGATTAATTAAACATTTGGAAGCACAAAGAGTTGACAGTTGAAATAAACTCTCTATAATTCACTTCCATATTGCGGGAATAGCTCAGTTGGTAGAGCATAACCTTGCCAAGGTTGGGGTCGGGAGTTCGAGTCTCCTTTCCCGCTCCAGAATACGAAAAAGCCCTAATCGAAAGATTGGGGCTTTTTTTATAAGCTAATTTTTATCGTTCTATCTTCCAATCTTTTTTATTAAAAGCTTAAACAAAAGCAGATCGATTCCAAACCAATCGATAATATCAACATGGACAGATAGATAAGCAAGTCTGCAGTAAGCTACTATTAGCCATCTAACAGCTTTCTAAAAAATTCAAAATCTTCTTGATTGGATAAAAAATCCCAAGAAGCCCCTAGGTGTTCAAAACCATGCATAATGCTGGCAACTATGTCATCTCTTTAGGCAAAGGGGCACGCTAGTTAGCTACTAAAGCCAAGAGCTGGAAATGTCGATCCTCCCAGGCTTTGCTGCTGAAATTTCTATCATTAAAAATAGGTTTGATATTTATTCTTATAAGTCAAAAGATAATTTTCAAATTTAATGAATATTTTAGTGTATTCATATGATTAATATTTTGGTGAATTAAATATAAAAGATACATTTTTACCTTTTTTCCTTCCAGCATTCTAACTATGTTAAGCTTTGAACAAATAATAAATATTGAAACAAGAGGATAACATCATGGGTTACCAGCACATCTTAGTTTCTGTGGATGATTCCCCTATCTCTCTCGCTGCCGCTGACCAAGCGATGATGTTGGCTAAAGCTATAGGAAGTAAAGTGACTATAGTCAGTGTGGTGATTATCGACCCTTTAACCAGTGTCAGTTTTTATAAAAATGTACCTGGAGTCACAGATTATTTTATGGAGGCCCAAGCCCACGCTAAAAATATATTAGCTGAGCTAGGTGCCAGATTTGCTGAAGCAGGCATTGCCGCAGAGACTAAACTTCTGGCTAAACAATCCCCCAGTGAGGCCATTGCTGAACTAGCCGATGAATTAAAGGCTGATTTGATTGTGGTTGGATCGCATGGGCGTACCGGTTTGAAAAAAGCTTTTATTGGCAGTATTGCCCAAGATATTCTGACCGCAAGTCATGTTCCCGTGCTGGTGGTTAAACATACTCCATAATCCTTTTAAGATGCTTTTTTGATATTTATAGAAATAGTTTAAGCAGTTTAGGATTTAAATTGCTTAGGCTATTTTTCAAACTATATCATTTAACGATGCTCAATTTAATTATGTTGTAATTGACCTTCGCTTAACTGCAAAGTATCAGCCTCTAAATACTCCAGTTCCTCCAGATGATGAGTGACATAAATCATCGGCACATTCAGTTCATCTTTCATTCGTTTAAAAAAGGGTAAAATTTGCTGTTTTAACTGTGTATCCAATCCGGTTAATGGTTCATCCAATAACAGCAAGTTGGGAGAAGACAGTAAGGCACGTCCAATCGATACCCGCTGTGCTTCCCCGCCTGAAAGCTGCCGGGCTTTACGCTGAATCAGGCCATTCAAGTCCAGCAAATCTACAATGTCATCAAACTGGAATTTTCGTTCCGAGGGTGCCAGCCATTTTTCTGCATAACATAAATTCTGTTTGACATTCAGATGCGGAAATAGCAAAGCCTGTTGGAAAATTAAAGCAATTTTGCGTTGATGCATGGGCAGATGAATTTTTTGCCGGGTATCCACCAAAATGTGTTGATTAAACTGGATATACCCCTGATCCGGTTTTAACAGTCCGACAATATTTTTTAACAAGGTGCTCTTGCCACTCCCAGAAACACCCACAATGCCCAGAAGTGACTGCTGCATCTCCAGTTCAACATTCAAGCTAAAATCGGCATGTTGATATTGAAAATCACATTTCAACATTTCAGGCTCCCAATTTGCGTTGATAGTTTTGCAAAATAAAATAATTGGCAATTAAGGCGCTAAAAGCCAAAAATAAGGATAAGGCCACCAAACGCATTGCCATATCTTCACCATTGGGTTGTTGCAGCAAGGAATAAATCGCGATGGGAATGGTACGGGTTTCATCAGGAATGTTACCGACAAAAGTAATGGTGGCGCCAAACTCCCCCAGGCTACGACTAAGACATAAAATGCTACCCATCACGATGCCAGGAATAGCCAAAGGCAAGTTGATACTGAAAAAGACTCTCCACGGCGCAGCCCCCAATGAACCGGCAATCTGTTCCAGTTGCTGGTTCATCAACTGAAAGGACAGCCGAATCGGTTGCACCATCAGGGGAAATGCCACAATCATCGAGGCCAATACAGCCCCTTTCCAGTTAAAGGCCAGCTGTATGCCCAGTGTGTGCAGATATTTCCCAATGATGCCCTGATTGCCAAACAGTACCAGCAGCAAATAGCCCAATACGACTGGAGGCAAAACCATCGGCAACTGTAAACATGCTTCCACAATAAATTTCAGCCGAAATTCATGTCGTGCCAGTACCCAAGCCAAGCCGATGGCAAAAGGTAAGCAGAACAAGGTGGCAAAACCGGCTACTTTGGCAGATAAATACAGGGCGCTCAGCTCTTCTGGACTTAACATCGTTGATTTATCTCCCAAGGAATTGCTTAGGATTTCAGGCTAAAACCATATTTTTTAAAGATTACTTTGGCCTGAGCGCTTTTTTCCACAAACTGTGCAAACTGTACTGCCTGTTTATTCTTTTCTCCCTGCTTGGTTAAAGCCAGCGGATACGCAATCGGGCTATGTGAGTTTGCGGGAAAAGTACCGATGATTTTGACTTTCTGGCTAATCAGGGCATCCGTTTTATAAACAATGCCTACCTCACATTCACCACGCTCAACAAAAGCCAAAGCCGAGCGCACATCATCCGTTCCTACAATCCGTCTATTTAGGCTATTCAGCCAGTTCAGTTTAATCAGACTCTGTTTGACATATTTACCCGCAGGCACAGATTCCATCTGTCCCGTACAAAGATGTCCGTTAAACGCTTGGGCAAAATTAAAAGTGGACTGCGGCTTAAATGCAATATTTAAATTTTTTGGACTGATGGCCACCAGCTGGTTAAACAATAAGGGCTTGGTTCTGTTTTGATTAATTAGGTTCTTTTTGATCAGGTAATTCATCCAGTCCAGATCTGCCGAAAAAAAGATATCACTGCTTGCCCCTGCTTCAACCTGTTTTGCAAGCGCGGATGAAGCCCCATATACCGATACAAGATTTGTTTTCGGATGTTGCTTTGCATAAATTTTTTCAATGTCGCTCATGGCGTTGGTCAGGCTGGCAGCAGCATAAATTTTGACTGTTTCAGCATGTGCAACTGAAAGTGAAACCGGTAGACATACTGAGAAAAACAGAGATTTTTTCATGATTCTTTTGCCCCTTAATGAATAAATAAGCCCTGGACAATATCCCCTTCAAGCAGGCTTTGCCCTGCGGGAATACGCACCAGACAATTGGCCTGCATTAAATTGCTCAGCATATGCGATTGCTGTTTGGACAGACTTTTTACTTTCAAAACTGACTGATCAAAATGGGCGGACATTCTTAAAAAACGTTCTCGGCTGTCCATTTTTAAATCATGGCTGAGTACTGCACTAAACCAGTCCAGCTGCTGCTTTTGTCCCTGTAAGGCATGTAATAAAGTTGCGGTATAAATTTGCATGCCCACATACACGGCTGCGGGATTGCCCGGCAAACCCAATAGATAACAACGTGTGCGGTCTGCTCGCGTTAATTCTGCAAAAAACATCGGCTTGCCCGGCTTCTGTTTCACTTTCCAGAACACTTGTTCAAAGCCTAAAGCCAGGGCAACCGGACGGATGAAATCATAATCCCCTACCGAGACACCGCCAGTGCTTAAAACCAGATCATAGCTGTCCGATAATTGCTGAATTAATGCTTTTACTGCATCTTTGCTATCGGCTACATGGAAAATTTCAACTTGCTGTCCTGCATTTTGAAACCAGGCCTGAATCAGGGGCCCATTGGCATCAAAAATTTGACCTGCTGCAAAATCCTCAATGCTGCTCGCGACTTCATCCCCGCTAATTATGACCGCAACTTTGGGATATTGAACAACTTCAACGCTGTGAATGCCAGCCATACTTAAGCTGGCAATTGCCCCCACAGACAGCTGTTGGCCTTTACTGGCTAGCAGCTGTCCAGTGGTAATTTCTTCCCCCATATCACGAATGTCGGCATGAGCATGCAGGTTTTCGAGTATTGCGATTTTGCCTGAATCGATGAGCTTGACGATTTCCTGACGTGCCACTGTGGTGGTTCCAAACGGAATTTTGGCGCCAGTAAAAATCCGAACCGCTTGTCCGGCTTTCAGTTGCAGCTCATCCTGTTGTCCGGCCCGGATTTCACCGATCAGTTCAAATTCGCTATGCGGCTCAATTACGGACTGGGCACACAGTGCATAACCATCTACGGCACTTTGTGAAAATAAGGGCAAATTGATGGCAGCATACACATCTTGCGCCAAATAGCGGTTTAAAGCCTGATTAGGCTCAAGGCGTTCAGTTGCTAACATCTGAGTGTGCTGCAAGATTAAATCCAGTGCCTGATCCACCGTAATCAGGCCGTGTTCAGCACCACATCCTGACATTAGACTATTCATTGGTAACCCCCTGAATGGGGAATATTTTTTTGCACATCAAATAAATGTACCAATGCTGGCAGAACTGCAATCAACGATTCTTTCGCCCCTTGCCGGCTCCCCGGTAAGGTCATCACCAAACTGTTCTCGATATATCCGGCCACACCACGACTTAAGGCGGCATAAGGTGTACGTTTTTGCCCAAAACTGCGTGAGGCTTCCATCAGCCCGGGAATTTCCCGTTTTAATAACGGCTGGATGGTTTCCACGGTTAAGTCTTTCGGCCCCAATCCTGTCCCCCCTACGGTTAAAATCAGGGGATAGTCATTTTTCTGCTGTTCAATCAATGCCAGTAACTGTTCTGGACTATCTGGAATAACATGGTAAGCAATATTGTCAAAATTAGCTTCCTGTAAAATTTCCAGTACATTCTGCCCTGCCGTATCCGGTTTTTTGCCTAAAGCCACGGTATCCGACAGCACAATGATAGAGGCAGGCATTGCTTCTTTTAAGGCACGGGTAAAATGTGATTTTCCGCCTTTTTTCTTTTGTAACTTAACCTGATCCAGACATAAATCTTCCGGTTCACAATGCGGTTTCAGCATGTCATACAACGTTAAACCGGCCAGACTGACTGCGGTCAAAGCTTCCATTTCCACCCCGGTCGGCCCAATGGTTTCCACCGTGGCAATAATTTCAACATGCGCATCAAACAGTTCATATTCCACATCGGCACGGTAAATCGGTAGCGGATGGCATAGCGGAATCAGTTCATCGGTACGTTTGGCTGCTAAAATCCCTGCAATTCGTGCCGTCTTCAGCGCATCGCCTTTTTCGGTATTGCCCTGACGTAACAATTCAATGCAATGTGCTGGGGCATATAGAATCCCTGTGGCCACTGCAGTACGATAACTCTCGGCTTTCATCCCGACATTTTTCATTGCATCTTTCCTGAATTCATTTTTACTTTAAATAATGCTGTTAGCTAACATCTACTCAGATTCAATGAGTAGCTTAATCTGGTTTTAATGATGACAATGGGCATGATCACTGTGTGCAGATTGTTTATCTGCATGATGATGTGCAGGCCCCTGCTCTGCTGTATCTTTACGGATACAGCAACCTTCTACATATTGACTGCTGCCATCCAGGTAAAATTCTTCTTTCCACACCGGTACTTCGTGCTTGACCCGTTCTACCGCTTCTTCACAAGCAGCAAAGGCTTCGCGGCGATGTGCAGCATAGGCCATGGCAATAATGGCTTTTTCACCAATCGCCAAAGCACCAATCCGGTGAATGACCCGTACATAGGACACGCCATATTTAGCCTGAATCTCCTGCTCGATCTGGCGAATCATTTTTTCCGCCACGGGTGCATACGCGGTATATTTCAGTGCTTTAACCGCTTTGCCTTCATGATGATTACGCACGGTTCCGATAAACACCCCTATGCCACCGCATTCAGGAAACTGCTCAATCTGATCAAAGCTGTCTAAAGTTAAGGAGGTATCCTGAATTCTGCAAAATGTTTTCAATAGCGTCATTTCAGCCTCCTGCCACTGGCGACAACAGCACCAACGTACTGTCTGCATCAAGCCGGGTTTGTCGGGGAATAATGTCCTCACCGATGGCGCAGGCACAACGTTCAAGCATGGCAAAAGCTGCCGGATAATCCTGTCCGAGTTGTAGCAAAACCTCGGTAACAGTGCTCCGAGCACTGCATAACAGGGCTAAATTTGCAGGTAACTGTCGTTCTACTGCACCAAAGGCTTCAATTTTGATCTTGATTTGTGGCATTTCAACCTCCAATCATATGCATGCTGATTTTACGGGATGGCTCATTTTTCAAGCGCTGTTGAATGGCATGAAAGCCCTGTTCTTTATTCCAGATATAATTTGATACAGTGCGATGCAAGCCCAGTTCACTCAAAGGTATAGATGCAGCCAGGGCTTTAATTTCAGCTTTAAGATTCAAGCCCTTGGGGGCAAATAAACAGTTATAGAATTCACCTTGTGCAGTTAAACGCAGCCGGTCACAGCTGCCACAAAATGAATGGGTAATGGTAGAAATAATGCCAATTGGATGACCATCAATCAGATATTGTCGTGCCGGATCTGAGCTTGACTGAGCTGCATCATTTACCTGGTGAGTGACTGAAAATTCAGTGGCTAGAGTGTCTAAAATCTGTTGTTCACTGACCACATGTGCGCTCGACCATTTACGGTCACCATCCAGCGGCATAAACTCAATAAAACGTAGCTGGATATTTTGCTGCACCGACCAGCGAGCCAACGGCAAAATCTGGTTGTCATTGATGCCGTTCATCAATACGGTATTGATTTTAATAGACAGTCCCACGTCTTGTGCAGCGCGGATTCCATCCAGTACCGGGGCCAGCTCTTTTTGGGTCAGTTGTTTAAATTGATTGGCATCCAGACTGTCCAGACTGATATTCAGATCATCCAGTCCGGCCTGTTTTAAAGCCTGTGCATATTGTCCAAGATAATGCGCATTGGTAGTCATGGAAATGCGTTTTAAACCCAGCTTTTTTAGCTGTTGCAGTTGTGCAATAAAATGCACCACGCCTTGACGCATTAAAGGTTCACCACCGGTAATGCGAATAGATTCGATGCCACGACGCACCATAAAATCACAAAAATGATAAAGCTGTTCAAAACTGAGCAAATCGTGTTTTTTCATCCATTCAGGGTGTTCCGGCATGCAATAGACACACTTGAAATTACAGCGATCGGTCACTGAAATTCGTAATTTGCGTTTGCTGCGACCAAACTGATCGACAAAACGCGCTTCGGTTTCAAGTTCTGTCATCATATTCATGTTGAACATCCATCTTCGAGCAACTTCCTGTTACCGCACAGCAATTGTGCGCAAGATTTAAAGTGCCCAATCTTGTTATTGTTAGAATTGCAATAAGTGTTCCAACTTTGTGCCAAAGGCAAAAGATTCAGTTTTAATGCAGAAATTTAAGTTGTTGATGCTGCTGCAGCTCATCCAGTGAATTAATGCTGTGAAAAAACAGGGCACGATTTTTAAAACTTGCCACTTGAGCGTGCAAGTCGGTAAAACAGTGTTTTAGACTGCGCTGTTTTTGTTCGAGATGACTGAGGAAGGTAGGTAGACTACTGCGTTTAAGCAGACAAAATGGATAGAGTGCCTTGCCGTTGATTTCCACATAAGCCACCTCTGCCAGACTGTTTTTGGCCAAAGCCTGATGCAACTTGAGTAGAACTCGTGAAGGGATATAGGTCACATCGCAGGGGACAAATAGCACATAGTCGGCCTGTACATGTGCCCAGGCGCTTTTCATACCCATCAGTGGACCTAAAAAGCCGCTTTCATCATCCTGATAACAATGAATGCTGGGAATAATTTTCTGGTAAATCGAATCATCCCGATGGCTGTTAATCCAGACGTGCGCTACATCGGATTTTAACTGTTGATGGATTTTGATCAGTTGAATCTGGTCATCAAATTTCTGCAACAGCTTATTGATGCCATTCATGCGCCGTGCCTGCCCCCCGGCTAAAATCACCAGATCTGTGCTCGGATAAACAGCATTTTTTAAGGTTTTTCTCATGCTACCGCCTCCATTTGACAGGCTTTAATGAGGCCACGAATTTCAGGCAGACATGAACCGCAATTACCGCCCGCTTTTAAACAGGCAGTGACCTGTTTTTCATTGGTTATATTTTTTTCTTTAATGGTTTCAATAATGCGGTTTTTACCGACTTTAAAGCAGCTACATACCAATGGACCTTCATTATTTGCCATCGACATCGGTTGTCCGGCCAGTAAGGCTTTACGGTGCATGGCACTTAAACGTTCACGTTTAAACAGGCTGGCGACCCAGTCACGATCCGGTAATAACGCTTTCGGTGCAATATATAGGCTGGCAATCAAATGCCCATCTTTCAGCACCACACTGTGACTGATATGGGCAGTCTGATCTTCAATGTTCAGCCACTCAAAACTTTCATCCTGAAACGGTAACAGCTCTTTTAACTGCTCTGTGGTCTGGGTAAATTTTTTACGGTCAGCCAGTTCATAACGTACAGCTTTGGCGGTGATGATTTTGGTCCACCACACCGTATTCTGAATGGATGATTGCACAATCTTTTCAAAGCCCTGACGTACATAAAGGACACCTTGCCACTGACTGTAAAATGGATGGATAATGACTGGGGTATGCTTAAACTCAGGTTCACCAGAAATGGCATCCACCACCGGATTGACCACCTTGCCGATCCGTGCATCGGACGCGACCTGATCGTTCCAGTGAATCGGTACAAAAACCTGTCCACGACGGATGTTGTCACTGACCGTCGCGCGTAATATACAACTCCCCCATTTCGATTTGACTTCTACCAGTTCGCCATCTTTGATGCCGTATTTCAGGACATCATGTGGATGAATTTCACAATAGGGTTCTGCACGGTGGGTACTTAAACTGGCGGATAAACCGGTACGGCTCATGGTGTGCCACTGGTCACGAATGCGCCCGGTATTCAGCACTAAAGGAAATTCGCTACAGATTTGATTGACTGGATTAACTGCGCTAATGGTAATAAATTGGGCTTTGCCATCCGCATGACTAAACTGACCTTTGGAATAAAGTCGCGCTACACAACCATCTGCCTGATCTTTAGTCCAGACCGGCCACTGCACCGGTTTCAGGGCTTCATATTCATTAAAGGTTAAATCCGTTAAGCCGTTTAAATTAAAATAGCGGAAATATGGCGTTATATCGCACAGGCTTAAATCTGCATTTTGATGTGCCGATAAACGGGCATGTTCCAGAAAAATGTCATGGCTATTGTCAAAATCAAAACCGCTAAAGCCCATTTTTTTAGCGACCTGACTAATCGCCCACCAGTCAGCCTTAGCCTGTTCTGGCTCTTCTAAAAATGCACGTTGTCTGGAAATACGGCGTTCAGAATTGGTGACTGTGCCATCTTTTTCACCCCAGCCTAAAGCCGGTAAAAGTACATTGGCATATTGTGTGGTGTCGGTGTCTTGGCAAATGTCGGACACCACCACAAATTCACACTTGTCTAAGGCACGTTTGACCTGATCGGCATCAGGTAAGCTCACCACAGGATTGGTTGCCATAATCCAGATGGCTTTGATTTTGCCACTTTCTACCGCATGGAATAAATCAACGGCCTTAAAGCCAGCCTGCTTGGCAATATAAGGGCTTTGCCAGAAGTTTTGCACCAGTTGCTGATGGCTTTCGTTTTCCAGTTCTAAATGTGCCGCCAGCATATTGGCTAAACCACCGACTTCACGACCGCCCATAGCATTCGGCTGACCAGTCATGGAAAATGGCGCAGCACCGAGCTTGCCAATTTTTCCGGTGAATAAATGGCAGTTGGTTATGCTATTGGCTTTATTTACCCCTTGTGAAGACTGATTCACTCCCATGGAAAACAGGGTCATCACCTTTTCAGTTTGGGCAAATTTTTGATAAAAAATTTGTAGTTTTTCCAGTGAAATACCGGTACGTACCGCGACATCTTCAATGGACGATTCAGTTTGGCTATGTGCCAAAGCTTGCTCTAAACCTTGCGTATGTGTAGCAATAAAATCTGGGTCAGCATGACCATTTTGCGATAAATATTGTAATAAACCATTAAATAATGCGACATCCTGTCCCGGTAAAATCGGTAAATGCAAGTCTGCCGCTTCACAGGTGCTAGTAAAGCGCGGATCAATCACCACCACAAACAGATCACGTTGCTCTTTGGCTTTCATGATGCGTTGATACAGCACCGGATGACACCATGCCGTATTGGAACCCACCAGCACCACCATGTCAGTATGTTCAAAATCTTCATAGCTCGCCGGTACAATATCTTCACCGAAAGCACGTTTATGTGCCGCAACTGCGGAAGACATGCAGAGTCGTGAATTGGTATCAATATTGGCTGTACCGAGGTAACCTTTGACGAACTTATTCACTACGTAATAGTCTTCCGTCAGCAATTGCCCGGACACATAAAAGGCAATACTGTCACGACCATATTGATCAATGCATTGCTGAAACTTATTGGCAATTAAATCCGTTGCAGTATTCCAGTCGGTCTTTTCACGCTTTTTCTTGCGACCAAGCATAGGATGGAGAACGCGTGCTTCGAGGCCAATGGTATCGGCCAGATTACTGCCTTTAATGCACAGTTTCCCGTAGTTGGATGGATGATTGACATCCCCTGCAACCGACACTTTTTGCCCTAAAGCAGTATCCTGCACAGTCGCAGTGACACCACAACCTACCCCACAATAGGGACAGGTGGTATTGGTGATTTTGGTATTTATTTCTGTGGAGCTATGCAGTTCCATAATGGGAATACTATTCATGATCGCTCCTTAGCTCCTTACCTAAGCATCTTTAATCCTCCCCAACCCTCCTTTAATAAAGGAGGGAGCTTTTCTTGATTTGATCAGCTTTTTGTCAGGCTATTCCCCTCTTTTTCAAAGAGGGGGTTAGGGGAGATTTCTACCTATTCATACGCTTTATTTACCGCTGAGATACATCCACAATAAAGCTTTCTCTACTGAATGAACTAACCTGCTTTCTTTAATGCAAAATCTTTACCAAAGAGCAATTTATTACGAATATTACTGATTGGCGTTTGATCAGAAATCAGTTCTGCATACCATGTGCCATCTTCAGTATCACCAAACAGCACTGTACCAATGACTTTATCTTTTTGAATAATAATGCGTTTATAAATCTGACGTTTTTCATCATTTAAGATAATGTCTTCGTAATCGTCCTGTGGTTCACCATTTTCTAAATCAATTCGACCCGCTGAAAATACATCACAGCCACTAACCTTAAGCTGAGTCGGAACTGTCGGTGCTTTAAAGGTTAAGCTGCCGTGTTCGGCCAGATGTGAGGCACAAATAAAGGCTTGGCCCCAAAGTGGTTCAACCAGACCGAAGGTTTGATTACGATGTTCAATACATTCCCCCACTGCATAAATACTTGGGTCAAAGGTTTGCATGGTGTCATTGACGATTACGCCACGATTACAACGTAAGCCCGCACTTTGCGCCAATGCCATATTCGGACGGATGCCCACGGCAAAAACCACCAGATCAGCGTCTAATACAGTGCCATCTTTCAGCTTGATTTGGGTGACATGACCCTCTTCGCCAATCAGTTGTTCAGTATTGGCTTGAGTCATGATGTTGATGCCCTTGGCTTCAATACTTTGTCTTAACAAGCTGCTGGCACGACTATCCAATTGACGTTCCATAATCCGATCCATCAAATGTAAAACCGTTACATTCATGCCGCGTTGTTTCAGCCCATAAGCCGCTTCAAGTCCCAGCAGACCGCCACCAATCACCACTGTATTTTTCTTGGTTTTGCAGTAATCCAGCATGCTGTTAACATCATAGATATCACGGAAACTGATCACACCTTTTAAGTCCGAACCGGGAATCGGCGGAACAAAAGGTTTCGAGCCTGTCGCCAGAATTAGACGGTCATAATCCACCACCAAGCCTTTTTCGGTATAGACCTGCTTGCGTGGGCGATCAATTTTCACCGCAGCATCGCCGGCAATAAAGCGGATATTTTTGTCGCTATACCAAGCATGCGGATGCAACATGATGTCATCAATGGTTTTATCACCCGACAACACGGGTGAGAGCATGATGCGGTTGTAATTGCCCCACGGTTCTTCACCAATCACGGTCACTTCATAACGCTCAGGCGCCATATCCAGCAAATCTTCCAGACAGCGCATACCCGCCAGCCCATTGCCCACCAACACCAGTTTCATTTTTTCTTGGGAAGTGCCGTTATTGGTGATATAGGTTTTTTGCGGTGTCGGGCTGACCCAGACCTTGCCATTTTCAATCTTGCTTGGAAATACCAGCAGTTTCTGGTCTTTATCTTCCAGACAGCGCCCGGTGGCCAGACTGAAATGCTGCTTGTAGATGGGAGATGCCACGACACGTTCACCCTGCAGATCGCCAATGATGCCGCGTGACATCACAAAAGCCTGACTAAACGGATCTTGGTTACTTAAGGCATAGACCCGTTTTTCATGACCAACCCGGAAAATGGCAATTTGCTGATTTTCAATTAATGCACCCACACCGGTATTCGGGGTAATGTCATCCAAGGCACAAATTTCTAGCCATTCCAGCTCGTTGGTTTTATTTATTTCTTTAAATATTGTCATCTTCTTTCTCCTTTATTCTTTTAAGCTTCAACAACAGGAATACGTGTCACATCACGTTCAGCTTCGGTTTTTGGGCGGATTTGACCGCAAACCTCAGCGAATTGGATGTGTGGATCGTTTTGTTGTTCAGCTTTAGCGTTGATAAAGGTTACGAAGCGTTTACGGACTTCCGGATCTTCCACCGCAGTACGCCATTCATCCTGATAAGTACCGACCACATGCTGCATACGGCGTTCCAGTTCGGCTGCTACACCAAGCGAGTCATTCACCACCACATCTTTTAAATAATCCAGTCCACCTTCCAGGTTGTCACGCCATACCGAGGTACGTTGCAAACGGTCTGCGGTCTGGATATAGAACATAAAGAAACGATCGATATATCTGATTAAAGTTTGGGTATCCAGATCCGATGCCAGTAGTTCTGCATGGCGTGGTTTCATGCCGCCATTCCCGCAAACGTATAAGTTCCAGCCTTTTTCTGTAGCAATCACGCCCACATCTTTACTTTGTGCTTCGGCACATTCACGGGTACAGCCAGACACCGCCATTTTCAATTTATGCGGTGAACGCAGGCCTTTGTAACGGTTTTCCAGAAAAATGGCCAAGCCGACAGAATCATCCACCCCATAACGGCACCAGGTACTGCCGACACAAGATTTCACGGTACGCAATGATTTACCGTAAGCATGGCCTGACTCAAAACCGGCATTGATCAGTTTTTCCCAGATTTCCGGCAATTGATGCACTTGTGCACCAAACATGTCGACCCGTTGTCCACCGGTGAGTTTGGTATACAAGCCATATTCTTTGGCAATCTGACCAATGGCAATCAAGCCCTCTGGTGTGACTTCACCACCTGCCATACGCGGTACAACCGAGTAAGAACCATCTTTTTGAATATTACCCAGATAATAGTCATTACTGTCTTGCAGACCGGCATGGCTTGGCTTGAGCACAAAGTCATTCCAGCAGGAGGCTAAAATATTGGCTGCGGTGGGTTTGCAGATATCACAACCGAGTCCATGACCATGTTGCTGAATCAGATCGTCAAAAGTCTTGATTTCATTAACACGTACCAGGTGATACAGTTCTTGGCGTGAATAGGCAAAGTGTTCACAAAGGTGGTTGTTTACCGTTACGCCTTGGCGTTGCAATTCAGATTTCAATACTTGAGTGACTAAAGGTGCACATCCGCCACAAGCGGTTGCGGCTTTGGTACATTTTTTCAAGGCACCCAACGACGTTGAACCATCGGCGATGGCAGTGCAAATATCGGCTTTAGAGACGTTATTACATGAACAGATGGTGGCACTGTCTGGCAGTAAATCGACACCGCTGCCGCCTGTTTTCGCTGCGGATTGTGCATAACCCGGCATGATCAGGCTTTCCGGATTTTCCGGGATAGCCAGGCCGTTCAGCATCATTTGCAGCAGGTCGTTATATTCTTTGGCACAGCCCACCAGCACAGCCCCGAGTAGCTTGGTTTTTTCGCTATTCACCACAATCTTTTTGTAGATCATGGCATCTTCATCGGCATAGAAATAGCTGAGCGCATTTGGCGTCATGGCATGTGCATCCCCCACAGAGGCTACATCAACACCCATCAGTTTCAATTTGGTGCTCATATCCGCACCGGCAAATGAGTTGCAAGCTTGATCCATCACATGCTTGGCTGCAATACGCGCCATGTCATAGCCTGGAGCCACCAAACCATATATTTTATTTTGCCACAGCGCACATTCACCAATCGCGTAAATGTCTGCATCGGAAGTCTGGCAATAATCGTTAATCACGATACCACCACGTTCACCAATGGCTAAGCCGCTTTGACGCGCCAATTCATCCCGTGGGCGAATCCCGGCAGAAAATAAAACGATATCTGTTTCAAGTTCAGAACCATCGCCAAACTTCATTACATGCGTGGTATTTTCACCGGCTTCAATGCATTGAGTCGCTTTTTGGGTATGGACTTTTACCCCCAGATTTTCAATTTTTGCCCGTAAAACCTTGCCACCCAGATCATCAATTTGCACCGCCATTAAACGTGGGGCGAATTCCACCACATGGGTTTGCAGATTTAAATCACGCAAGGCCTTGGCCGCTTCCAGACCTAACAAACCACCACCAATCACCACACCGGTTTTGGCAGTTAAACTGGCAGCACGAATGGCATCCAGATCTTCAATAGTCCGGTACACAAAACAGTTTTCACGGTCATTGCCGGGAATAGGCGGTACAAAAGCGTAAGAACCTGTGGCCAGCACCAACTTGTCATAACTAATGACATCCCCCTGATTGGTGCTAACCGTTTTATTTAAAGTGTCGATGGCAGTGGCTTTGGTATTTAAGCGCAGATCAATTCCGTAGGCATCGGCAAAGTCTGAACGACACAGGGTTAAGTCTTTAGCAGATTTTCCAGTGAAATATTCAGTTAGATGTACGCGGTCATAGGCCAAGCGCGGCTCTTCTGCCAAAATGGTAATTTCAACCTCATCACCTGCATATTCTAAAACCGATTCGATAAATTTGTGGCCCACCATGCCATGGCCAATCATGAGCAGTTTCATCGTATTTATCCTCAATTCTTTAAAAACTTCTTTCAATTTATTAATTTAAGCTCTGGATCTAAGCGTATTGATCCGAGGAATTTTATTGTTGGGCTTCAGCCAGACTGTTGCGTTCCAGCATGGCCTGTTCATAAAGCTGCTGTTCTTTTTCTTTATGCTCGACCGAGAAGCGAATCATCAGCACACAACTAGCGGCAATCACCACCAAGCCACCCAACACCATTAACGTGGTTTGAATATCCAGCATACCTTTGAGCAGGAAACCTGCAGCCACGGCACCTACATTACCGCCTGCACCAATAATGCCGGCCACACTGCCTAAAGCATCACGGTCAATGAAAGGCACCAGAGCATAGGTCGCACCACAGGCCATATGGGTAAAAAGTGCAAAAACTGTCATGGTCATGATGGCCAGAACTGCGGTGTTCATTTGCGAAAATAAGATCAGGAATAAGCCTTCCATCAGAATCATGCCGAATAGCACTTTGGTACGCCCATCCAGACCTTTTCTAATCGCCACTTTGTCAGAGATGATGCCACCCAAGGCACGGGCAAATAGAGCAAGCAGACCGAAAATCCCTGCGGCCATGCCGGCTTCTTTTAAGCCAAACTGGAAATTGTTGACAAAATACAAAGCGATAATGTTATGAATGAAAATCTCGATCCCAAAGCAGGCGGCATAGGCACCAAATAAAATCCAGACCCGGTAGTTGCGTGCTGCATGCATCAGAATCGCCAGACCGCCTTTTTTATCGCTGCCTACTTGCACGCCTTGTGCCCGCAGTTCCTTAAAATTTCCTTGCGGGCAGTCTTGGGTGAATTTCCAGTACAGTGCACCTACAATCAGCATCAGTACCCCCGGGACAAGCAGGGCAATTCTCCAGCCCATGGTCTGTTCAACTCCGAACATCACCAAGGCAGCAAGTAATAAAGGCATCAGGGCTTGAGTTGCACCGCCACCGGCATTTCCCCAACCTGCTGATGCAGCATTGGCGGTTCCTACCACATTCGGTGCAAACATGATGCTGGTGTGATATTGGGTAATCACAAAGCTGGCACCAATGGCACCAATCAACAAGCGGAAGAAAAGAAAAGATTCGTAACTGTTGGCAGAAGCCACACCAAAGACCGGAATACTGCCGATCATCAATAATGCAGTATAAGTTTTGCGTGGCCCGTATTTATCACATAAAGGTCCCACAATTAGGCGAACCAAAATGGTGATGGCTACAGCGGCAATATTAATATTGGCAATCTGGTCTTTAGTTAAATGGAATTCGCCGGCAATGACAGGCATGAGCGGGGCACAGGCAAACCAGGCAAAGAAACAGACAAAAAATGCGAGCCAACTCATGTGGAAGGCCCGCATTGCTGCGCTACTGAAATTGAAAAGACTTATTTTTGTTGCTTTTTTAGCATTTAAATTTGAAGACATAGCCCTCTCCTTCCTGAACTGAACGTATGGTTTTATCTGTCATGCGGATAGCTGCACAGCAGATTCGATCAGAACGGACGTCTTTGGCCGTCTTACAATTTTTTAGAGTCGTCTTTGACTCACCAGAGATGTAGCAATGCGCGTGCCAACAACTCAGAAAAAATTCTAAGTTTATATTTTTTATAATTTTTATTTTTATGTTTATAACTTTTCAATGCCAATAATGGGCTGCTTCTCTATCTTTAACTATGACCTCCTGACTCAGCTCAACAATGATTATGCTTCCTTGTAGCGCATTTTTGCATTAAGACAGTGCGCCCTTTGCTCACCGTTCCTTGGTTCAGTGAACTTTTATTGAAATCATAATGATTTAACTCATTTGGCATTTTAATTGCTTTAAATGAATTACGACTTTTTCTTTCAGGCATGGCCTGATGATATTTAGCCCATATGCCAAAACTCAAAATCGCACTGATTGATGACGATCAAGACCGTGCCCATTACATTCAAGCATCCCTGATCGAACACAATTTCGAGGTCGTGGCCTGCATTAGCGCGGATCATTTAAACATGTTCCGTCTTGAACAGTTGCATGCCGACGTGATTTTACTGGATATGGATCATCCCCATCGTGACATCATTGAAAGCTGTGTCAGCCAGTTCGATCTGCCCACAGTACTGTTCACTAAAAACAGCCACAAAGACACCATCAAAAACGCCATTGATGCCGGGGTTACGGCGTATATTGTCGATGGCATTGACCCATCCAAACTGGACAGCATTTTAGAAATCTCGATTGAACAGTTTAAAAAACATAAAAAATTGCTCGGCGATCTGGAAGACACCAAAAACAAGCTAGCCGACCGTAAAGATGTGGAGAAAGCCAAAGTATTGATGATGCAATTGCACCATCTTACTGAAGATCAAGCCTTTCAGTTACTGCGTAAAAATGCCATGAGCCACCGTATGACCATTGGCGAAATGGCACGGCGTTTACTGGATGCACAGCAACTACTACAAAGCCAATTGAAGGATTAAGCCATGCCAGATTTAGAAAAAACTCAAATCCAGATCGGCTATATTCCTCTGCTGGATTGTGTGGCCATTCTTTGGGCCAAGCAGCGTGGTTTTTTTGAGGAAGCGGGTTTAGAGGTCACGCTGGTGAAGGAAGCGTCTTGGGCCAGCTTAAGAGACCGGTTGGCCTTTGGTTTTTTAGATGCTGCACATTGCCTGTCTGCCATGCTGCCTGCCGCAGCACTCGGTGAAGACCAGCTCGGTATTCCACTCCAGACTGCCTTGGTCTTAAGTTATAACCGCGCCTTTATTAGTCTGGGTCAGAAACTGTGCTTTGAGCTGAACATTTCCAGTCAGGACAGCGCACAGCAATCGGCACAAAAAATCGTCTCTGCCATACAGGCGCAGAAAAAAATTCAATTTGCCCATGTCTTTAAACAGTCGATTCATCATTATTGCCTTAGAGAATGGCTCGCCCTTGCCAATCCTGAAATTGCACGAAATATAAAACTGGCCACGCTTCCCCCACCCTATATGGTGCAGGCATTAGCCAATCAGGTCATTGATGGTTTTTGTGTCGGTGAACCCTGGAACAGCCAGGCTGAACTACTGGGAATCGGTCAAATTGTCGTTTCCAGTCAGGACATTATTCCCCAAGTGGCAGATAAGGTTTTGGCAGTCACCTGTGATTGGGCAATGCAACATCCAAACACGCATCAGGCTTTAACGCAGGCCATTCAAAAAGCCCAGCAAGAACTGAAAGATTTACAGGACTATGCCAACGTTTGGCAAATGCTGACCGAGTTCAATATTGTGCAATTTCAATGCTCAGACAACATTCATGTACAAAAATTCCACTCCATTCAAAATATTATCCGCAATTTTGTCGATGAGACATCTGTGCCAAAGGTAGAAGATTTTAAATGGCTGACCCAACAAATGCTGAAATGGGATAACCCAATTCACTTGAATGATGCGGTGATTGAAAACATCAGCCAAAACTGTATTTTATCTTTGACGAAATAAGGTAGCATCCGCATTGCCCCCGGCCACAAAAAAATAATCAGAATGCTGGGGTTAAGCCATTCATTTTGATTATTTTATCGCGGTAATCCAGTTTTATGGTTTATTTTCATTTCTGCTGTTTCCCACAAATTTTCTCCATATTTTTACGTTATCTTACGCAAAATTACATAGGGAACATCGAATAATGAAACGCATACAACCGCGTTGGCAATGGAGCACCCTGAGTTGTGCACTGTTTAGTTTTATCTCCCCAAGCTGGGCGGCTGACACGATTAGCGATGCCACAACAAACAGCACGGTTGTTCAAACAGACCCGGTACAGACACTGGCAACCCTAAAATTTCAAGCAGCGCCCGCCCAGAGCAAAGATGCCGATATCAGTGCTGTAGCGAAAACCATTGTCACGCGTGAAGAAATGCTGCAATTTGGTGATCAATCCGTGAATGATGCCTTACGCCGTGCCGCCGGTTTTCAGATGCCCACACCGGGACAAGGTCCACGTGGGGGTGGCGGTGCTTCAGCTATGCGTTTTCGTGGCGGTGGTGCCCCGGTATTTTTAATCAATGGTGAACCGGTTCAAGGTGGCCCACGCGGTGGCATGTCGGTTGTTGACAGCATCACGCCAGACATGATCGAACGGATTGAAATTACAAAACAGCCAAGTGTCGCTCAGGCTTCTGTGGCATCTTCCGCCGTCATCAATATTATTCTGAAACAACCCTTGGATCATGCCCGCATCAGCGGAACCATTCGTGCAGGATATGGTTTGGCAAAATCTGACCAAAAAGAAGAGGAACGTAAAAATATCAGTGTTCAGGCTGATGGCCGGGATAATGCCTGGTTATACAGCCTATCTGCCAACCAGATGTGGAATGACACCACTTCGATCACCCAGACCCAAAACAGCAGCCAAACCCGCGAACAAAAGCGTATTACCGAACGCAAGTCGCAAATGCTGGCACCCCGTGTTGAATATGAACTGGATGACCAGCAGAAACTGGTTGCCGAACTGTTCTATCGCAATAATGAAAGTGACGGCAGCCGTGGCGATCAGACGCAAAATGACAAGAATGACAGCATCCGTTTAAATACCCGTTATGAACGTAAAGACAAGGATAATTCCGACAAAATTCGTCTTTCAGTAGAACAGCAGAACGAAACCGAATCGACCCGGTCACCGCTCTTCAGCAGCTATACCGATGAAACCATCCATGAGTATGGTGTGGCTTATGATGGGGTGCGTAAGTTTGATGAAACCCGACAACTGAAATTTGGTAGTGATATTCGTTCGAGTGAACTTGAAAGCAATATTACCGATACACTCGATGAACAGCGTTATGCGCTCTATACCGAAGGCAGCTGGAAGTTTACAGACCGGCAAACCGTGACCTTGGGTGCGCGTCAGGAATGGATTCATCGTTCAGGACTTGTGGATTATAGTGACCAGCACTTTAGTCCTGTTTTGGCACACCGCTTTGATTTTGATGATCACTGGTCATTACAAAGCAATATCAGCCAGGCATTCCGCAGTCCTAAAACCGACCAGCTGTTACCTACGGTTTCTGTTTCTACCGATAGTGATGCCGGCAGCCTGAACAATCCGGATCGTGGTGGAAACCCTAATTTACGTCCGGAAAAAATAACCGCCTTTGAATCCACCTTGGGCTACAACACTCCTTCTGGCGGTATTAATATTACGGCGTTTCAACGTGAAATTGAAGATTACATTGAGAAAGTGATTCGTCAAGAAGGTTCGCGTTTTGTAGAACGCCCACAAAACCAGGACAATGCCACCACCTATGGGGTTGAAATTGCTGCTCGTTATGCCTTAAAGCAAACTGAAAATGGGCATGCATTGATGTTGAATGGTCAACTGTCGACGGTACGTGCAAAAATTGAAGAGACCAATCATCAGCAACGTTTAGCCAGTGATGTGGCACCTTATACAGCCAGTGCCGGTTTATCTTATAACTATCAACCTTGGCGTCTTTCCAGCAGTGTCAATCTGAACTATGTTCCTGAATTTACCCGTGCCCTAGATAACCAGCCCTATGACCGCACCAGTAATGAACGGGTCAATGTCGATATCAGTGTGAGCAAACGCTTTGATAATGGCTGGGCAACGACCTTGAGTGCACGCAATATCTTGAGTACAGATTATAAAGAACGTTTAACCAATCAATCTGATAGCAGCCTGTATGAATCACGGGTCAATCAGGCCATTCCAAGTGTACTCCTCAGTGTAGAAAAAAAATTCTAAACGGGAAGATAAAAACCGGTGCCAGTCACCGGTTTTTTACATCCAGATAAGGGTTATATTTATGCTCAGCGGAAAAATTTAATCTTCTGGCCGTTGCCAATTTTCTATGATTTCTCAACCAGTCAGGATTTTTAGCTTTACCCTATCGCCGCCCTCAAAACTGATATTCGGGCTTAAATATCAATCCGATGCTTAGGGCTTTTTAATGGTTGATCACCTGAATATGATTCAAACATGCTAAAGTTCGAGAACCTCTTATACATGGTTTGCAAGATAGCCTAGATATGAGTAAACGATGCATCAAAAATAGACAATCGGGCAATATTTAATAAAAAATTATAAAATTCAAAAACTTAAAATGGTAGGTATTTGGTAGGTAGGATTTTTTTCAGCTTCATTCGATACTCCAATTACGGTGAGAGTCACCGATAATATAATGAATGGTAGAAGGAATCGCACCATGGCTTTTAAAAATATTGCAGATCAAACCAACGGTTTTTATATTCCCTGTGTTTCACTTTTCGGCCCAGGCTGTGCCAAAGAAATTGGAACAAAAGCGCAAAATCTAGGTGCCAAGAAGGCATTGATTGTGACTGATGCAGGTTTATTCAAATTTGGTGTCGCAGATACTATTTCAAACTATTTAAAAGATGCTGGCGTTGACAGTCATATTTTTCCGGGTGCAGAACCGAACCCAACCGACATTAACGTACATAACGGCGTTCAAGCCTATAATGAACAGGGTTGTGATTTTATTGTTTCTTTAGGCGGTGGTTCATCACATGACTGTGCTAAAGGTATCGGCCTAGTGACAGCGGGTGGCGGTCATATTCGTGACTACGAAGGGATCGATAAAAGCACTGTACCGATGACACCGCTAATTGCGATCAATACCACGGCAGGTACGGCTTCAGAAATGACCCGTTTCTGTATTATTACCAATACCGATACCCATGTAAAAATGGCTATTGTTGACTGGCGCTGTACCCCATTGATTGCCATCGACGATCCTAAACTGATGATTGCCAAACCAGCCAGCTTAACTGCGGCAACCGGTATGGATGCATTGACTCACGCTGTTGAAGCCTATGTATCAACTGCAGCCAATCCAATTACCGATGC
Organism: Acinetobacter sp. SA01; assembly: GCF_011319235.1. NCBI lineage: Bacteria > Pseudomonadati > Pseudomonadota > Gammaproteobacteria > Moraxellales > Moraxellaceae > Acinetobacter > Acinetobacter sp. SA01. The sequence goes on along the minus strand of NZ_WXXM01000002.1, from coordinate 57,041 downwards.
CTGTGCAGAAAAAGCCATTACCATGATTAGCGAATGGCTTAGCCCGGCTGTTGCCAATGGTGAAAACCTGGAAGCACGTGATGCCATGAGCTATGCACAGTATCTTGCAGGTATGGCTTTTAACAATGCATCTTTAGGTTATGTTCATGCCATGGCGCATCAGCTGGGCGGTTTCTACAATCTGCCACACGGCGTTTGTAATGCCATTCTGCTTCCGCATGTATCTGAATTTAACCTGATCGCCTGCCCGGATCGCTATGCGAAAATTGCACAGTTAATGGGAGTCAACACTGAAGGCCTGACGGTAACTGAAGCTGCATTTGAAGCCATCAATGCCATTCGTCAACTTTCTGCTTCTATTGGTATTCCATCTGGTTTGGCTGAACTGGGTGTCAAAGAAGCTGATCTTGCTATCATGGCAGAAAATGCGCAAAAAGATGCCTGCATGCTCACCAACCCACGTAAGGCTAGCCATGCTCAAGTGGTCGATATCTTTAAGTCAGCATTGAAACCTAATGCATCGGTAGTCGATTTTAAAGCAGCAATGTAATACCTCCCTGTAAGTCTTCTATCCAATTCTTTGACTTACACTTTTAGCAACCCATGTTCGCACTTCGTCAAGAAGTGCGCCAAGAAAAGAAACCATTTCCCTTTTCCTGGCTGATCCTGTGTCCTTGATGACAGGATAAGAACTGTGGTTGCTTTTTTTTATAAAAATAATTCAATTTGACAAATTAGCACTCATCATGAAGGATAAGAGAAAACAAATTCTTCTCTATGAGTATAAAAATGAGCAATGGCAACACCGCCCCACTTTATCAACGCGATATCTTAGGCCCAGGTTATGAACAGGCCACTTTAAATTTCCCGGATGATTACGAAGGTCAGGTTACAGCGACCTTAGTCAGAAAAAAAGCCGACCAAACCACATCCAAAGCTGTGTTATATATTCATGGCTTTATTGATTATTTCTTCCAGACGGAAATGGCAGAACAGTTTAACCAGCATGGTTTTGACTTTTATGCACTCGATTTACGTAAATATGGCCGCTCCATTCTGCCGCATCAAAAATATTATAATGTGCGTGAAATTGCCGAATACGATGCTGAAATTACCGAAGCCTTAAACATTATAGGCGCAGAAGGCCATGATGCCATTTTACTTAGTGGCCATTCTACCGGTGGCTTAACCACCACACTGTATGCGGCACATCATCCAGAGCATCCTTTAATTAAGGCACTGTGGGTCAATAGTCCGTTTTATGATTTCAATATGAACCCGATCAAGAAAAAATTGGGCATTCCCAATTTAAGCCGGGTGGGTAAGGTTTGCCCGGATTTAAAATTTCCCAGTGAGCTGAACAAATGGTATGTTCCCAGTCTGCATAAAAATCTGCATGGCGAATGGGACTTTAATCTGGACTGGAAACCGCAGTCTTACCCTCTGGTTCGCTTGAGTTTTGTTCGGGCCATTTTTGAAGCACAGAAAGAAATCCATCAGGGAGTCAGCTTAACGGTACCCGCGTTGGTAATGCATTCAGATCAAAGCAAAAATCCAAAAAAATGGCATCAATATGCGCAAAGCAGTGACGTGATTCTAGATGTCAAACATATCGACAAATATGCCAGAAAAATCAAAGGTGATGTCACCATTGCTAAAATCAAGAATGGCTTACATGATCTGGTCTTGTCGGAAAAATCGGTACGCCAGAATGTCTATCTGCGGCTGTTTGAATGGCTAGAAATTAAAGGGCTGTAAATATATCTTACAGCTCTCAGGCATCCTTATATTTCAGCAGGGTTTGATGCACAGGGTGCGTTTTGGGCATGAGCTCAATCAGGCGCTCCACCGCATCAATCGCCTCAGGGAATCGAGCCACATGTTTTAGCAGCACATCGGTTTCATTGGCTTTAAAAATGGCATCACTTAAACGGGATTCCAGACAATCGCGCCAGGCACATAAAAAAGGACTTTCGGTTTTGGCTAGAAATACGCCAGTACACAGTTTTAAGGCCGAATCGATATAGCCGGCATCCAAAGACTGTTCTGTCAATAAAAAGTCAGCCTCTACATGTGCCAATAAACGATAAGGTCTGGAACCCAGCATACCGCCCAGTACATCACGCAACTGCGACATTTCCGCCTTTAAGGTACCTATACTGACTTTTCGTTCTCCGTATAAAGCCTGATGCAGAGTATCCAGACTTAAACCTTGCGGACATAATGCCAGGATGGTCAAAATTTCAATTTGGCGGGGGGTCAGAACCAGTACCTTGCCATTAAACAAAACCTGAGGCACGGAAAAAGCCCGGATAAACAGACGCTGCTTTTGGTATTCCAGCAAAGCCGATTGAATAATCGAAGCACAGCGTTCCGCTGCAAGTAGTCCCAAACTGTTATGCTTTTGCCAGGTGGTCGACAGGTCAATCACCCCTAACACCTGCTTGGAATAAGGATCAATAATCGGGGCAGCATAACAGACCCAATCATGAATGGAAGGCATATAATGTTCATTGGAAAACACACAACTCGATTGCTGGGTTTTTAACGACAGTGCCAAGGCATTGGTTCCAACCAGTTCCTCGCGCCATTGCCCGCCTTCAATAAAATGCACACTTTCTGCTGCACGCTGCATTTGTGGACTGGAGGCTGACCAGATAATGGTGCTACCGATATCCCCGACTGCAATTACCATCGAAGACTGTTCGGCAATATGCTTTAAATCCTGTGCGCAATGTTGCAAGGCATTTGCCAAAGCCGAAGGATAGGTTTCTTTTTGTAAGTGAACCAGTGGAGCAGCCAAGCGATCCTTGGGAATTTCGGCCGAGGATGAACGTTGCCAAGAACTCGCAATACTTTGACCCAGTTGTTCTGCATGTAAGGCAGATAAACTGCTACTTTGCCTAAACTGATCAATTTTATGCCTTTTTTGCATCAAATTTTGTTTTGTCATCATTCCTTATTCTCACAACAATTCATGATTTACATCCACTGTAATCGCTATTTTTTATGCTGGATTGAAAAGATTGTAAACCTTCTTGTATCCAACCTTTCTCCAACCTTATTCAGGTTATGCTAATCATATAATGTACACAAGTACCTTATATACCAAAGCTGTAGATACGGTTTTAAGACACTAAAATAAGCAAAGGAAATACATATGCGTTACGTCGATCCTAATCAACCTGGTTCAAAAGTTCAGTTTAAAGCCCAATATGAAAACTTTATTGGTGGACAATGGGTAGCGCCTGTCAAAGGAGAATACTTTGACAATATTTCGCCTGTAGATGGTAAAGCTTTCACCAAAGTTCCGCGTTCTAGCGTTGAAGATATTGAGCTTGCTCTTGATGCTGCACATAAAGCCAAAACACAATGGAACAAGTCATCGCCAACGACCCGTTCCAATATCCTGTTAAAAATTGCCGACCGTTTAGAAGCCAATCTGGAGCTTTTGGCAGTTGCTGAAACCTGGGATAATGGTAAGCCGATTCGTGAAACCCTGGCTGCCGATATTCCTTTGGCGATTGATCATTTCCGCTATTTTGCCGGCTGTATCCGTGCACAAGAAGGCGGCATTTCAGAAATCGATGAAGATACTATTGCTTACCATTTCCATGAACCTTTAGGTGTGGTCGGACAAATCATTCCGTGGAACTTCCCGATTTTAATGGCAACCTGGAAACTGGCACCAGCTTTGGCTGCAGGTAACTGTATTGTTTTAAAACCGGCTGAACAGACACCTGTCAGTATTCTGGTACTGGTTGAACTGATTCAGGACCTGTTGCCTGCAGGTGTATTAAACATTGTGAATGGTTATGGCGTTGAAGTGGGCCGCCCATTGGCTACCAACCCACGTATTGCCAAAATTGCATTTACTGGCTCAACAGCTGTCGGTCAGCAGATCATGCAATATGCCACCGAAAATATTATTCCGGTAACCTTAGAGCTAGGTGGTAAATCACCAAACATTTTCTTTGAAGATGTTATGGCGCAACAAGATGACTACCTAGAAAAAGCACTGGAAGGCTTTACCATGTTTGCTCTAAACCAAGGGGAAATCTGTACCTGTCCATCACGTGCTTTGGTTCAGGAAAGTATTGCAGACCAGTTCCTGGAACTTGCAGTAGAACGTGTGAAACGCATTAAAACCGGTCATCCACTCGATACAGAAACCATGATTGGGGCACAGGCTTCTCAAGAACAGCAAGACAAGATTTTGGGATGTATCGCAACCGGCCGTGGAGAAGGTGCTCAACTATTGACGGGTGGTGAAGCACGCCATGAAGTTGGCCAAGGTTTCTACATTGAACCGACCATTTTCAAAGGCACCAATGACATGAGAACGTTCCAGGAAGAAATTTTTGGACCAGTACTCGCAGTGACCACCTTTAAAGATTTTGATGATGCCATCAAGATTGCAAACGATACCATTTATGGTTTAGGTGCTGGTGTCTGGTCACGTTCAGCGCATACGTCATATCGTGCAGGCCGTGCGATTGAAGCAGGTCGTGTATGGACCAACTGTTATCATATCTACCCTGCACATGCTGCATTCGGTGGTTATAAAAAATCAGGTATTGGACGTGAAAACCACAAGATGATGCTTGATCATTACCAGCAAACCAAAAACTTGCTGGTGAGCTATGCCACCAAGCCAATGGGCTTCTTCTAAACAGAACGTTGTATCAAATATCTCAAAAGCGAACTTCGGTTCGCTTTTTTGCTTTAAATTGCAACCGATCAACAGAGAAATCTTCATTTTTCTGACTATTCAGGCTAAATTGCTATGATTCCTTCTCCATGAAAACAAAAGCATGATAACTATTCCTTCAGACTTTCCTGACACCATTTATGCCATTCAACATCTTGCCTTTGAAGACCTGGGGGCATTTGAAGATGTCTTTTATCAACTCGGTTTTCGGGTGCGTTATTTTGAAGCCGGTGTAGATGATTTAACCAAAGCATTTCAGCATAAAGGTTTGACCATTATTTTAGGTGGACCGATTGGCGTGTATGAAACAGATGACTACCCTTTCTTACAACAAGAAATAGACTTACTAAAAGTTCGCTTAAAAGAAAACTTGCCAACTTTGGGTATTTGTTTAGGCGCTCAACTGATTGCTCATGTCTTGGGTGCCAAAGTGTATGCAGGCCATCAAAAAGAAATTGGCTGGAGCCAACTCAGCATTACAGATACTGCAAATAATCTGCTTGAGCCATTAACTGGAACTGCTGTATTGCACTGGCATGGCGATACCTTCGATTTGCCTGAACAGGCTACATTATTAGCAGGTTCAGAGATTTATCCTCATCAGGCATTTTCTGTGGGGAAAAATATTCTGGCCTTACAATTTCATCTTGAAGTGGCCCCAGAAAGTCTGGAAAAATGGCTGATTGGCCATACCTGCGAATTAAGAAAAGCTAACGTTAATATTCCGGCTTTGCGAGCCGACAATCAACGCTATGCCACTGCATTAGCATTGCAGGCACAGGCTGTATTGCAGGCATATCTCAAACAAATTTCAGCAATTTAAAGTAAAATTTCAATCAATAAAAAAAGCACCCTCTCAAGGGTGCTTTTTTTATTAGCCAATTCAGGCTTATTTTTTCGCAGGAACTGAAGCTTCAGTGGTAATGTTTACCGTGATTTTATCACCCACATTTGGTAGGTTATATTTTATTATATAAAACAAGTAATTACATAACATTGGTGTAGACTTGGTGTTTTTATTAAGTTATCCACAGGTAAATGAGAGCTTATTAATTCTATTATAACCTAAAAAAAGCCCTCACTTAGAGGGCCTGTTTTTAATTATCTTGAGCTGCAAACTTTAAGTTTTCAGCAACCCGATTGGTCCAGCCTTTGCCATAGGTTTTGAAACTGTCCAGGCTTGTATAAAACTTTAACCGCTCAGCAGTCAGTGAGAGTAAAACATCATTCAGATCTTGAGCGTTTACGGCTTCAATAGTTTTTGGCCCGATCACACCATCAGCAGTCACACCTACCGCTTGCTGTAATTCTTTAATGGCCCGACTTCGACCCGCATTAATCGCAAAGTCCCAAAGCTGGAATGTGATAGCTGAATGCAGACCATGACCGCCGAGCTTATCCCACCAGTCCTTTTTATAAATTTCTTTGGCCTGCTCAAGCGTCAGGTTTTTTATATCAAGGTTTGGGTAGGTATTTGCAGCTAAACCGTACTTTGTGCCTTTTAAGGTTCCAACACCAACTTTACCAAGCGTCCAGTTCCCTGGATCTCGACTGTCTTTTGAGTAGCCACCCTCATGCCCGATCAATCGACGGAATGCTTCATCAAAAGTAATCGAATCAGCAGGCAACTTTGCAAATCCTAAAACGGTTGGTTCTGGGTGTAATTCAGGCTGGTATTTCTTTTTGCCGAATAATGCCAGTGCCGGTAAAACTACAGTCAAAAGCATAGCGTGGAATTGTGGCGGGATGATTTGTGTATCAATGCCCTGTTGTAAAATTACTGGTACGATGCCAAGGATAAAAGCACCCCATACCGGAAGTTTTACGGATAAATATTTCATTGGATTATCAGATGTAAAGCTCATTTGTTGTCATCCCGATGGCTTTGAATAATCGCCATGTCTTGTTTGAGTTGATTAATAGAGTTGATTGACCACGTACCACCTGAAATAGCGAGACCAAGCACAATCCCAGTCACCCACTTGAGCATTGAAATGGCACCTTGTGCTTTGTTGTTATCTTGCTCAAGAATTTCGACTTTTGCACGCTGTTGATCAAGTGCCTGGTGATACCCCTTATTGATTGCATTTGCCTCAATCAGCTGCTCAGATACCTTCTGCAACCGATCCGACACTTCGTTTAGTTTTTTCCAAAGTGATGCACTCGGCTCATTCACTTTTGCCCCCTATTTTTTGGCAATAAAAAACCCTGATCTCATTAAAGGTCAGGGTTAGTGGTAGTTTGTTGTGTTTAAAGTTGGGTGATGATGTTTTTCAGTGAATCAACAGAATTAGCCCCATCGATCTGCGCCTGAATATCGGCATACTTATCGCGAATCTCTGCGCGTTTAGCTTCTGCCTGCTCCGACATTGCTGGAATAGTTGAATAAATATCCAGTGGGGCAAATTCTGCTGCTCGTGCTGTTCTGCGCTTCTTGTGCGTAATATCTTTTGCTTTTGAAATGTCAACCTGAATCATGCGCCCACCCCATCGGTTAAAATTGAATCATCTATAGTCCATGCATCACGGAATGTTCGATCTGTAGGGATTTCTGAGTCTTCCACGATTGCAAAAGGTAGACCTGTTGGCACATCTTTCAATGCGATTTCATTAATTGTCATGTGCTTGAGTGCTTCAGGTGTTGGGGTGATGATTGAAACACCACCATTTTCATTTCTATAAATAATTTTCATCTAATAATACCTACAAAAATATTTGCATAATCACCATATGACGATGCTCCTGCATCTCTAATACCCGTTACAATAGATAAACTGGAGGTTGTTAATACACTTGGTGTATAAAAAACAGGTGTTCCATTTCCTACTGATGGCAGTATTATGGAAATCAGGGGGGCATAGTTAACATCTTGCATTGCAGTAGTAAAATTAATGGTATACTGGCCAACACCATTATCAGTAATACTGGATACGTTACCACTTGCCCTAATAGTTGGCGTACCTGTACCGTTGAAATTTACCCATGCACGGCATGCATAAGTTGGTGCGTTACCCGTAGCATTAAGGTGGTTTTTTACACCAGCTAACAGTTTTTTTGGTGTAACTGCTCGCTCGTCATCGGTTCCAGTATTCACTTCATCTTGAGTGGCTAATTCAACAACCCCTAATGCCGTTTCAGTTGCCTTTGGGATTGCTGTATTTGGTAATGTTGGAAGATAAATTGGATCAACTTTCACATTCTCATTGAGTGGCGCAATACCATTCGCAAAGCCTTTTTGATCACCAATCGATGCATTCACATAAACATCAATCTGCTCACGCACTTCGGTTAGTTGAGCCACACCATCATTAACAGTTTGCTGGAATGAGGTGAATTCAGACTGTGTGACATAACGTGAAATCTGATCAATGTCATCAACTAAAGCGTCATTGCTATCTAAAATGCGTAGACGATAAGCGCCATCACCCAGGAAGATTTTAGCTTTGCCATTTTGGTCAAGGGTAATCGGGTTGGGGTTTGCCACTGTTCCAGCCATAGTAGTGTATGTGGCTTTATTGGTCGTTGTTCCAGCAGCATAAGAATAAACCTTGCCGCCAGCTAAAGGCTTTCCATCTGGCCCAAAACACTGAAAACTGACGTTTGTTGCTAATGTTGCCATATCAGCTCCATTAAAAAAGCCACCTAAATTGGTGGCTATGTGGTTTAAATTTGGTGTTAAAAAAGCACCCTAGGGTGCTTTGGTTGATTAGTGTTGTTAATTTATTTCAATTTCTTTGATTAGTAATTTATTTCCTCTTGATATTTCAAATTTTACCTTTCCTGATGGTAGGTTGTTAGAAATATTGATAAATCCATCAACACCAGCTACAACTCGGTCATTAATTTTTAAGACTAAATCTCCGGGAATGATATTCCCAAAATATGCTGGAGAATTATCTACCACAACACCAACCCTAATACCTGTGTTTTGACCAAGCATTTGCTTGTCTAGGTCAGTTAAATCAGATGGGTGGATACCAATCTTTGGCTTAAATTTAGCTAAGTATATGGTTGTGTATTCTGTAAAACTTGAAGTTACTGGAATTAATTCTGTTTTTGATCCGTAGGTTGTGGTTGTTGATGTTCCATAGATATTATTAAACCCTATATTGCCGCCATAAATGTTATGGTTTGAGTTGGTTGTGGATGTTGAATTTATTGGTGTGCTCATTGGAATAATCCTAGTTGATTTTCCCGCATCTTTTTTATTCAACAATACTATTTGTGCACCAACAGCTTTGGCTTGCTTCTCAATATTAATTATTTTTTGAGATCTTGATTGAGCAATAAAATTTGATTTACCTACAGGCAGATATCCAATCCTAATGAATCGATTTAATTCATCCGGGTTGTCACTTATATTCACAATTTCAATTGGCTTGTTTGTTGGTATATAGGCTGGTGTATTTGTATTGGCAATACTCGTATAGTGTGTTGTAAAGTTATTTGCACAACCAGTAAGAGACACCATAAGCCATAATAAAGCTATCTTTTTCATAAAAACCCCCATTGTTATGAGGGATTTTATAGCATAGATTTTATTGCTTTGTTGTATTTGCTCCACCAATCAACCCAAGCTTAGTGAGTTGATCAATCAGGTTTTTATCGCCCTCACTTAACAGCATGTTATTCACAACTTCAGTGGATGCTTTTGCGTCACCAGTAATATTGGCTTTTAATGCTCGATTTACCTGAACTGAGTCAGCAACATCTTTAATTGGTGAAAGAAAAACGCGTATGCCTGGCTTATTGATAATCCCACCAAGGAAATTCATTAATGCTGCTGAGGTGTTTGAGTTATTCACATAAGAGTGGGCTGGTTGTGTCACTAGGTACTGACCAGCCATGCCGATATCCTTAATCCGCGCAACCTCGTCAGGTGTGAATAAGGTGTTGAGTCGACGATCCCCAATTGCATCAAGTGCGCGCTTCATACCTGCGGGGCTAAACTGCCCATTCTGATTAATTGATTTTTCAGAAATATGCTTAATCACCTGCCCTTTGATATCTGCCACCGATTGCGGATTTACATTATTAAGTAAATCCACAGTGCGCTGAATTTCATTCACATTGCCGTTCAAGAAATGCTTCTGAAATAACTTGTCCGGCTCAATACCTTTTATTGCATCTTGAAGTAGTGGAATTCCTTCAATTTGTTGGGCATTGAGCTTGTAGGCATTTCTTGCAGCTTGATATGCTTGCGCTGAATCATTACCGGTTAGGCTTTGCAATACTGTAGCTTGACGATTATTTAAAGCATCTCGAACAACTCCGATTGCATGGCTAGCGCTTGTCGGTTGCCCATTTTGCAAGCTTGCCTTGTACTCTCGATTCAAAACCTTAACAAGTTCCTCTGCTTTATTTAGCGTGAACTCTTGAGGCTTCTTCTCAATATCTTTGATAATCTTTTTGATGCCAGCCGGCAAACTGAGAGTTGCATAATTCTGCTCAAGTAGATCATTTGCTTCCTTAGCAAAAGATTCGCCATCCAAAACAGTATCATTCCCAGAGGCGTTTCGCGCATTTTCATAAATATCGCGAATCATGGTTTTCTTTTCAGCTTGCTGGACTTTCAGGGCATCAATAGCGCCACTTGCAGCACCATAAGCATCATTGGCCTTTCCACCTGTTTTAAGAGCAACATCATCAAGCAATCCAGCAAGCTGCTGATTATCATTGATAAGCTTTTGACGCAGTGGATCACCAGCACCTTGAATTTTTGCAAGCTCGGCTTGTTTTTGCCATAAAATTGGGTTGCCAGTAAGTTGTGCCTGAGTTGGTCGAATGCCAAGTCGATCAAATACCACTTTTCGAGCAATGGCTTCTTTATTTACCGCTTTACCTGATTTTAGTGCCGCACCAACATCTTTACGAAGCCCTGCAATAATGTCGTCTGATAAGTCGCCAATTTTGACATTACTTTGTTTTAATGCAATTTCGATCTGGTCATCAATAGCCTGATTAACACGAACTTGAGTTGCAGCCTTGACACTTGGAATGGTTTTTCGAGCAATCTTAGTCACACCTTCACCAGCCTTCTGACCTGCTGCTGCACCTAAAGCACCACCAACAGCCCCAGCACCCATGCTTTTTAGTCGCTCAGTATTGTTCTTATGAATGCCAGTAGCACCAATCAAGCCACCGAGCGCAGCATTTTTACCTAAAAATTCAGCACCGGCTTTAGATATGAGTTTTGCACCTGAAGGCAGGGTTCCGCCAGCTGCTACCAGCGGTGCAGTCATAACCATGTTTGCACCAATACGACCAACATCCACACCTTGATTATTGGCCTTGCGTACTGTGTTGTGAGCATCATTAATGTTCTTATAGGTCTTGGTCACACCTTCATAAGAATTGGTTGGTAGCTTAGTACCAGCAACCGCATTAACGCCCTGGTTGATCTTATCTTTAACGTATTGAGCACCTTGAACAAATGGCACACCAATATCAGCAGCACCAAGCAAAGCTGACTCCCATAATTGGGTTGGCCCTTGCTTCTTGAGTGCTTCCTGTTCACGTTTTTGGCGCGCTGCTTTGGTGTTGTCAAAAGGCTGGTAATTGCTTTTAGGTTTTGAATCAACAAACTTGACTCTTAAGCCTAGTTGCTGTGCAATTTCCTCTTGCTTATATCCAGCGGAACGGGCTTGTTTCACACTGTTATTAAAATCAGGAAGTTTTCGAAGCTCATTCCAGATCTCGGAATCTTTGTACCCTGCTTTTTTCGCACTTGCGATTTGACTTTGAATTTGTGAAGCCACATTAACCTCCGGCTATATCTCCCCATGCGACTAATGCAGGGCGTGAATCGGTTTGTGGTTGCTCCCCGGAAATTTCGGAAAACTTAACGGCTTTTGGTCGTTCTGGTTGCTGCAGCGAATCAAAACGAACCAGTTCAGGTCGTGATGTCTTTGCTGACTGTCCAGATATTTCTTTCCACGAGACTGCTTGTGGTCGCTGTGGTTGTGATGATGCACCAAGGAATTTATCGATTTCAGCTTGTGACCGCTTATTTTGAGCATACGGTGAGGATGGCAGTGAAGCCCACTCACTGCCTAACTTTTGAATTGCTGATTGATAATTGCCTTTCAGTACATCATTTAAAGCACCACGACCAGCAATCAAAGCAATAGCGCCTAAATCCTGATTTTGTGGCGAGAAATCCTTAAATCCATATCTCCGAGCAAGACCATTCCATGTGTCATTAAGGAATTGGTAGCGACCTGCTGCTGTTGTGTAGTTGGTCTTACCATCAGTCTGCTTAAATGCTTTTCGTACGTTTGGGTGAGCGGATAAATTATTTACCCGCTCATTTCCAAAAATCGTGTTGTAGCCATGCTTCACACCTTCGGCACTTGCAATAACATCAAGCATCTTTCGTACGTTTGGATTATTTGCATACTGCAATAATTGCTGATAAGTCGCCATATTTCACCTATTTAAAAAATGATGACAAAGCAGGGCGTCCACCAGCGCCAGAAGATGGAATTTGGTTTTGCTGCAATTGTCCAGATCGACTATTGATTTCACGATACTTGTTATTTAGTTGCTCAATGGTTTGTAATGCTGCAAGCCGGGTCTGAATTGGCTTGGTATCATCAGCCAGTTCACCAGCCATTTCACGATACATCTGCACATCCTTGTCAGACTGCGGACCAGACATTTTTGGCATTAATGCAACAAGCTGCCCAGATAAAGTTTTTAGCTGTGCTGTGGCTTTTGCTCCATCGGTTGAGATACCAACAGCTCTACCAAGGAAATCAACACCGGCACCAGCATAACTACCAGTCGCCTTTGGAAGCAGCTTTTTAACCTCAGGAAGAATAGTATCAACACGCTGAATGCGCATTGCCTCTTCATTTTGCGCTTGTGCTTGTGGATTATTGGTTTTATTGGATACCAACTGTGTGCCATTCGCATCTACTGCCGGTCGCGCAGTGCCATCTTTGTAAACAATCCAAAGCTTTCCATTTGCTTCTTTGATTTCGCCCTGCCCATTCTTGATTTCAGCCTGTTGCTGGTCAAACTCAAGACGCTGCATCTGCACAGCACGGTTTTCATCTGCCGTTTCCGCGGTTTTATCAATACCGTACTTCTGCACATTGGTTGAGCGAATATTATTATCTGTGGATGTGGTGTTATCCCGGATGTTATTACCTACAGCAGTTTGGTTATCCAAAACATTATCAGCACTTGTGAAAATGAGACTTGCTGGGTCTTTGGCATTCGCAAATGTCACACTTTGAGCATAAACCTTAACCTGCTCAGGGGTCATTACGCTGAGCAACTGGTATTGTTGTTGGTAGTCATCCTCACTAATAAGACCCACTCGTTTTGCTGCATCAAGACCAATAATCGCAGCCCCTTTGTCTCCGGTCATTGCTGCCTGCTGAACTGCTGACTGAATAGCACCAAGTTGCTTTTGGGAGTTTTCAAGTTTGAAACCGCCACCCTGCTGATTATTTTTGAATGCTTCACTATCAGTTTTACCAATCTCAGAAATATCCTTTTGCTGCTTGATTGCGGCTTCAATCTGAGCTTGTTTTTGAGCCTGTAGTTGCGGCATCACGTAGCGAGCGAATGGAGACTGTTTGCCAACTTCCAGCATCTTGTCTAGGTCACCACCTGTTTCCTTATAGATACGTGATAGCTCACCATCAGCCTTATTTTGAGTGTAAAACTGTGCAAGTTTAGAACCTTGATCAAGCATGCCCATCATGTCAGGAGCTTTGACCTGTAGCGGTAATGTGTAATCAAGTCCAGCCATTAGACCACTCCGTTATTTTTCATCATTGCATAGCTTGTTGCTAAACTACCAAGATTGTTTGCTGTGTTTGCCCAGTTATTTGCACTTGCAACCTGACCGGCGGCAATTGAGTTTGCGCCAGCCATGGTGTTATTTGCTACTGCTTGTCCAGTCTGCATGCCAGCATTACCAGTTTGAGCAGCTGCGTTTTGACCCATCCCAATAATATTGGACAGTCGATTGTATCGATTGGTCTGGTCTGCATTAAATCGGTTGTACGCATTGCTATACTCTTGACTTGCTGATTGCTGGCCGAAGTCTTGCAGGGCTTTTAGTGTGGCACCGCTTAATAAGCCACCTTTTGCCGCAGCACTGGACTGAATGGCATCCTGCCCCTGCTGTAGTCGGAATTGATAACTCGGGTCGCTGTAAATATCCTGTCCAGTATAGGTTTGGTTGAAATAGCCATTGGCACCCATCTGATCCATCATTTGAGAGAGTGATGTTGTACCAGCCTGTTTATATGGGTCTAAATCTTGACGAGTCTGGTCGTACATGTCCCATTGAATTTGACTTGCTGCATCTGCTGATGCTGCTTGTGTTTTTGCTGCCTTGCTGGCTTGTTTGCTTGAATAGGCTGATCCAGCAGCGCCAACTACTGCCGCCCCAACCATTGCTGCTGCCACCATATCAATCTCCTAACCATGTCGAGTAATAAGTCTCAACTGGCGTATATCCTAATTTTTCAAAAAGCCAAGATGCGTCTTTATGCATTTTTGAGCCAACAAACATGCGTTGAACACCGCGCTGCTTGAGTTGTTTCTCTACAAATTTAAATAATTGAAAACCAGCACCACCGCCACGATGCTTTGGAAGAACATAGAAGATATCCATCTGACACGTTAAGCAGGTCGAGTAATGCAATCCTGGTGCAATAAACCCAATAAAATAACCAATCAACTCGCCAGCCTTGCGAAGTGTCACAAAAAGCAACCCGCCTTGCTGCTCGGTGGCAACGTATTTATCAAACTGTGGTGAAAGTGGCACCTTGTCTTGATTGAGTGCTAATTCTTGATAATGGATCGGTAGTAATGGTTTTAGGTATTCAAGGTTTTCTTTAAAACTTTCAACATGTGCTGTAATCATTTTTTCACCTTGATGTCCACAACCATTGAAATTCGATCAAAGGCAGAGTTATTGATTACCTCATGCTCAAGCTTGTTGTTAAACCAAAACACATCACCGGTACGCATATCAATTTGCTCATCATCGGCACGCAAAATACAGCCTGGTGCAGACTGCAAAACAATATGGAATCGCGTGTAGTATTCAGTGTGCTCTGGCGTGTCTTTATGTGGGTAGATTTGTCCACCAGGTGCAATTTTATTAATCATCACCCGGCCAAGTCGCTCGCCTTGCACCAAAGCCATTAAGCCAAACACCAAAGATCGCGCTTCATGCAAAATATCAAATGCTGGGTAATTCACACTTTCGTGCTGATCAAACTGAGACTCACCACGTTTGTATTTTTCCAGTTCTTCTTCCTGATCAAATACGCGCTTTTCTGGGAAACGAAGCATAATTGATTCAATTTCACCGAACGGCCCCTGCGGGTAATCACGGAGATAAGTATCTTCTTTCCATAAATCTGGTCTGCGCTTAATTGCTAAAACTAATGCATTCACATCTGCCGATGGTAAAAAATGGAAGTGCTTCATATTAATATCCGTTTAGCTTGTTGATTGCTGTTGCTAAGTCCGCAAAAAATAAAAGCCAGACTTGTGATATCTGGCCGTTAATCATGATGGGTTGATTAATTGGGGGTTCTAATTTTTTCATCGTATCCTCGCTTTGGCGCCTGTAATCACAAGTCGCACCGGATCACTCATTCGAATTCGAAAGACACGCCCGAAAGACTGTCCAAGCCTGCGGAAAATCACTCGCTTGCCATACTCACCAGTTTTACCTAGTGACTGCTGGCGACTAAGAGACCATGTTCTGCCACGATCATCCGACCAATCCACAATGATTTGTGGATCGATATCAGATGACTGCCCCACTTGAGCAATTAGCTCTAACTCGTCAAAAATCAGTCTTGAGCCATGTGGATTCGTGACTGGTGTAATTCGCTCTCGTAGGATTGCAGCACCATCATCGGTTTGTGAATTTGGTGTGAGTTGATAAACCTTGCCATTCAACCGGTCACCAACAAGATGCATATTCATAAAGAAGCTGTAGCCTGTCGCTCGGTGGTGCTCATGTTTATTTGTTTCGGAGTTGTAGTAACTGCGTTCATGCCACATTCCGGTCATTGCATCAAAGCACCAGGTCTTTTTGGCCGTCGGGAATGTCATTAATAAAAATGAATGTCCGTGCTCTTGGTATGCAAATGAATAAGCATCATCAATTCGTGAGTATGAAGCGATTTCATATTCAATAGCGTGATTTGAGATTCGTTGTGCCTGATAACCTTGCGTCATGATAATCTGACCACGACCAGCATCCGTCTGAGTAAGCCAAACAAGACTTGTACCAAACTGACATACCGAGTCTTCAGCAATACAACCGATCGGCAGAAATGCACCGGACATGCGCTGAAATGGCATGTTTGCATCGCCGGTACTCGACCATATCTCAGTCGTCTTTTCACCAATGATCCAGAGCTGTCCGCTATTTGTCACGGTGCGAACAAGATTGTCAGATTTGGTTTCTGCGGTGGCGTAATTTAGTGCTGTAGTATTTGTATTGAGTAGGTCGGACCATTGAATCTTTCCGGACTTTGGCACAGTCCAGACAAATCGAGAATCCAGCACAGTCACATCGGATGCGCCAAAAAACTCATCGCCTGTTATTTGTGTGAGCGAATTATTTGCAATGGTGTATTTGTATGTGCTGCTTGCCACAAGCATGACATGCAGCGAGTTATCAGCAAAAGTAACTCGGTTTACACCGGCAATATCACCAATTGTTAAGATGGCTCCGGTTTTATCAATGGTGTAAAGCTTGCCACCAGCAACAACAAGAAGTCGATCAGTTAAGGCATACATACCTCGGATTGACCCGGTTGCAAACTCATATTTTTTAATAAGTCCCGGTGTTGGTATGAGCGCTGAAACCTGTGGAGCATTTCCGCTTTCAACAACCTGTGGGTATAAATTTATTGTGCGCTGGCAATCAATCGACCAGTCTTCAAGATGGTAGGATTGGCCTACAATAGGAATATCAATCACATTCATAACGACCAATCCCCACCGGTAAATCGTTCTTGGCGTAAAGTGGAGTCACATTACTACGTTTAAGCATCTCAACGGCTTGTCGCTGATTTAGTAAAAGCATTTGCGTAGGCTCAACACCAAACATTGGTGCAAGCTCTGTGGCTAACGTGAGAATCAGTGGTCGCTGATAATTACTGGGCACAACTAACTCATCCTGAGCAACAAGTCCAGATGGAAGTGAGTAAACTTTAAGTTTTAATTCAGTACCAGTTACTAATACATTGAATGTCCAGTTTGGTACACCAACCGAGTAAATGACCTGTGCATTACTCTTGTTGTTTGTATCTCGAACCAGTGTGATTTCTTCACCATCGAGAAATGCTTTATCTGCCACACCTTGAATATCAGCAGTTACATCAGCAAATACTGGTCCGACTGTATATGAGCCAATATTAGATAATGGTACTACAACATCGGTGGATTTATAGACATAGAGTTTCTGTGTAGCCCACTGCGCAAGCAATCCTTCTAATGTGATCAAGGCATCTGCAAGCTCATCACCCTGTACACTTTCGCCAGCAGCAAGAATTCCAAGTTGCTTAAGCGACATTTCAACAATTCTGCTGACTAGCATTTTTCATGCTCCATTAAAAAACCGCATTTCAGCGGTCATGTTTATTCAGGTATTTCGACTGGGGATAATCCCCACTCGCTCAACTTTATATTCCAATGCTCAATGGCAACATAATCATCCAATGTAGGCATTGCAGATTCATAAAGTTTGTCGAGTGCATCTAACTGTTTTTGAGTACAGAATTCTGCAAATACTCTTGCTTGAAATGCTGCAAAATCTTCTTCAGTCCATGCAGATGAATGACATCCTAGATATCTATTTCCATTTGCATCGACAAGTTGAACTGATAAATTGTTTGGGCCTTTACCTAGAGTGTTGGCAACCTGATTGACTAAGGCAGCATCTGCTTCGGTTGCAATGTGAATCACGTTCATAGAGTCACTCCAATGTATTTAGCAAATTCTTTTTCAATCTTTGCGGTTGTCGCAGCATCGAGTAATTTTCCGATGACTAATAGGGCATAGATTTGTCCGTTGAATGGGAGCGAAGTTCCGCCGCGCCTACCGATGTATAGCGGGTAGTTTCCGTAGTTCCCCGTGCCTTGTGATAAAGAATTGCTATTTTTAAATACGCCATTACGTCTTATTACTGATAATGGTGCAGCTATGTTCGCATAACCAGTAACAACCACACTCACAGGGGCAAAAACAGAAGTGTCAGTAGCTGCTGCAAAAAAGGTTCCTTTTGAATTAAATGTAATTGATCCATTTCCAGACGTGGCTGGCGCACCAAGATAAAAGGAACCATAGTTTGACCCTAAATCAGCAGAGAACTCACATAACATACCAATTGCAGCATCACTCAACTTCCTCACAGCAGCAATAACAGTCACTTTATCTGTGTTTGTAAAGTTGATTGAAGGCGTAACATAACCATCATCTATGCCATCAAACTTCAGTGATTTGTAACCACTTGGGTCAGTGATTAATGATGCACGACTGGTAGCATTTGCTTGTGTTGCATGATTATTCCGCCCCGATAAATCTTTGATACTGGAAAGATCAGAAACAGATACAGCATCTTGAGGGTTTAAGTAGAGGCCTTGCGTGCCATCACTAAATAAAGATTTGATAAGTTGGGTTAGGTTTTGCTGACCACCAATAACGGTACAGCCAGGTGTCCAGATTCCTGCACCGCCAATGACGGTGCTTAGCGGTGTTTTGATCATGGTTATTCCTTATGCGATAGATACAGCGACTTTGATTGGTTCTTCGATATTGCTCCAAGCCCAGATAATAAACGGGCTTGCAATAAATACTTCTTTTGATGTGTGAGCGCCAGCCGTGATGTCTGGTGATGTTGCAGAATGAGCAAAGCTGAATTCACGACTTGATTTGCTTTGAATGAATGCTGATTCCGATCCGGTTGTAATTTGTACCGGCGTTTTTGTCAGTGTAATAATTTGAGTTGGCATCATTCACTCCCATCCGATTCAATCACCAGATTTAACAAAACCGCTTTGCTGTCGCGCGCACCAAACGGAACATTTCGCTCAGTGAGCAATACTTTCAAATCATCAGCAGATGTATCTTCAAGCTCTTTAATGCGCAGCTTTTTACTCAGTTCCGCATTTTCCTGCTCAAGCTCAGCCACTTTTAAAGCTAAAGCATCGAATTGCTCGACTGGAACCAGTGCAGCAGAGTCAATTGAATGTGCTTCACCGGTGTATTGGTTTTCGCCTTGCTCCGGAAGATCATAAAAACCAATCCAACCTTGTTCGCGAAGTTCATCTTCATGCGCTTCATGCTGTGCGATTTCGTATGTGTATTTCGCTTGACTGCCCTTGTAGAGCATCTTTGGGTATTGCATGTTTCAATCCTTAAGATAAATAAAAAAGCGGAGCCGAAGCCCCGCCTATTTAACTTATGAAGTCACTTGTGGAATACGAACCGCATGCAGACCACGAACCACTTGGAAGGCATAAAGCACATCAATACGAGTGCGCTCAAGGTCATTATTACCATCACCGAACGTCATTACGCGAACCGAAATACCAGATGGCAGGCGAGCTGTGTAGCCTTCACACGAAGCAATCACTGGTAATGGTGCGAATGCTGCCGTGAATGCGTCTTTGTGGAATGCAAGGTTTTGCACGCCAGCCACAGAAACCGAAGTAACTGCTGCAGTATTTGCAGGGCCAGCAGAAACAGTTTTGTTTGGTGCAGTTGTGTTGATTGATGGGTAAATCTTCACATCAGTTGCAGTTGTTGCCACTGTTACAGTTTCAGTCACAACGAATTGTTGTAACACGCCAGTGTCTTGACCAGTCAATGGATGCACTGCATTTACACCAGCAATTGTGATGATTTCACCTTTAACCAATGTGCCCGCAGTACCAGCCGACATTTTAATGGTGTCACCAGTTTGTGATGCTGCTGCAACCGTTACTGTAACCGCTGTACCTTTGGTGTGAGTCGGGATTGACTGGTGTTCATACAAGTCTTGACCAAACGCAGTTGCTACATAGCCATCAAGGTATGCTTTGCTAGATGCTTGAGTCGGGTTATACAAGCGAGAGATTTCACCAGATAACGCCACGTTTGCTGTGCTTGTGATTAAAGTTGAACGGTCACCTGCTGGAGCTAAGTATTGGTTCATCTTGGCACGAGCTAGAGCCAATGCATTTGATGGGTTAGTACCTGCTGTGTTCATTGATACAGTGTTTGGAACACCTAGAACGGCTTTAGAGATCAAGTCAGCTTCAACCACAGACGCAAGGGTGCGCATTTGCGGCATCAAGATACGCTCTTTGAAGTCTGAGATGTCGAGCATCTTCTCTTTGGTGCCAAACTGCAAAGCGATGTGCTTTTGCGTATCCAGCGATAAGTTTACAGACTCTTCGATTACATCAGCAGCAGAGCCACCAGCAGCAAACTGAGCACCATCAAATACTTTACCGGCAGTCGGAATTTTAATTTTTACAGTGTCGCCTTTTTTGAAGCCTGACACATCAGTGCCAAACTCATCTTGACGGCCTTTGTTGATATTTGCTGTGAACGGTGCAAGCTCTTCGAGCATCTTTGCAGCTTCACGAGCGATCATTTGGTGTGTTAAAACTTGATTAGCCATAAATTATTTACCTTTTCTTAATTTAATTTCGTTCTGATACCATTCGTCATCGCTCATTGCTGCTGGGTTGCGTGTCGCAGCTGCATTCGCTTTAACTGGGTTGATTGGTGGTGGAGCTTTGCTAACTTTTGGAGCGGTGGTAGTTTTGGTGAATGAATCAACTTTTTCACTTAAAAGGCGGGCTGCCTTAAGTTTTGAAGATGATGAAACCAACTCGTGGAAATCTTCATCTTTGGCTAATTCATATAGCAGTCGCGTTTGAGTCTTTGCGTCATATCCAAATTCATCCGCAAGCTCATCAAGAGTTATCGGCATAGGCAGATCACGAGCAAGACCTGTTTGAACAACTGTATCGAAATCAGATAGTTCGGTTGCTGCTTCAACTAAAGCAGATTCAAACTCTGCTCGTCTTTGCGTTAGGGTTTGCTGTGATTTATCCTGCTGAATTTTTTCTAAAACACGCTCTTCGGCCTGCTTAACGTAATATTCTTGCTGGGCCTGCTGGAACTCCGAATAGTCTTCAAAATCCTCGATCTTCGGAGCTGCGGTAGTTTTTGGTGCGCTTTGCTTGGCCTTGATTTCATCAAGCTCGCGCTTCAGCTCAGCACGTTCACGCGCCAATTGCTGAATGCGCTCCTGTGCTCGATTACGCTTCTTCTCACCTTCCTGTTCAGCTTGCTGCTTGGCTTTTTCCTCATCTGATAATTCAGTATTGGGTTCATCACCATTAGGTTGCTGACTAGAATCGACCTCGGTTTGTCCTGTTTCGACTTCTGCGGCTGTGTTTTGCGTAGCGCCTGTGTCTACGGTGTCGTCAGTTTCAAACGTCATTTTGTTGCTCCATATTTGGCAATAAATCGCCACCATTTTTGATCAATGCGCTTTCCCCAGTCTGATCAGGATTGGGAGCGAATTTAGGTTGAGCGCTTTCTTCAGGCATTAAAAAACCCTGCTCGGTGGCAGGGCTTTCAATTCCTTGTTGCGTCATGTCTGGTGGTGGCTCGGTCCATTCAGACTGCGAATATTCGTTATCATCTTCCGGATCATAAGCTTCAGATGGTGCGTATTCTTCAACATCTTCACCTTGTTGAGTCCAGTCTTGAGGAATATTAGATAGATCAACTTGCTGTTTAAGCAACTCAACAATGCCGCGCAACTCCTCAACATCAGATCGACCAGCATTATTGATCTGAGCAACCTTGATGGCTTGCTCAGCATTCAAAATAGCCTTCTGAATATCAATTTCACGGTCAGCCTTCTTGTCGTTCAACTCAGCCTGTGCTGCTTGAAGATCCTGTGTGAGTTTTTGAATCACCTGATCCATTTGCGTCACTTGCGCTTTGACATGCGGTGGCAATTGCTCACCATTGTCATCAAGCAGTGATGGGTCCATACGTTTCTTCACTCGATCCGCAATTGCTTTTGCATTCACCAGTGGAGAATCTTTCAGGATTAAATCACCAGCGATCTGCGCCAACTCTGGATTGAATTGAAGCAATTGAAGCATGATCTGGAATGATTGCTCACGCTGCGTATTGAACGACGGCCCAGTGTCCATACGAACATCATATCGACCTGTGGTTAAATCATTCAGCAGTTTACCTTCAGCTTTCTCAAATTCACCCGGTTCACGTGGTTGAGCATTCAGCTTCACAAGCTCATCTTCACCATCGTTACCCACAATACGACGGGTCATTTCTGTGTCGTAAAGTAGCGGATACAAACCAACCAAAACACGCCCAGCATGTCGCAGGGATTTGTTTAAGTTGTCTTGGAAGTGGAAATGCGCTGTATCAGCCTGGCGCTGCAACAAACCGATTGCACGACCGGATTGATTGGCGACATTCTCACCCATCTGCGGTGCATGCATATTCAATGTGTCAGCAATCAATTGCTGTGATGTTGCTGCCGCATTTAGAATGCCTGTTGGTGGTTGAGCTGCACCTAATTTAAATGGTGCTGGTCGTTGATTGTTATTTTCATCTAAAAAGTTGTAGTAAACCGCAGCATATTTACCTGGGGTTTCCCATTGGTCCTCAAAACCTACAACACCTTGAGCATCAACAACAGTAATGTCATCCTGATTCTTTTGCAGAATGTGTGCTTCGGTAGACTTCCAGTAGTTGAATAGCCGCTGTGCATCTTTTGCAAAGTGAATCAATGAAAATACATGTCGCTCCTCACCAATCCAGGTGACTTCACCATAAACCGGAATGATTGGAATGTATTTACCCGGGAAAACACCTGTTTCAAGCACACGGCTTCCGGTTAATTTTGCCCATTTAACTTCAGTTCGATGTGTTGTGCGTGACTGTTGAATGAAATCATCCAGCACATCACCAAACTGGTCAGTTAATTCAGACCTAAATCCCGTGGTGCCATCAGAAAGCAATAAAAGTTCATCTTTGACCTGCTCAATATAGAAGTATTCAGCAAGCAATACAGAGTCTTTGGTTTTATCATTCCAGTCCGTGTCTGAATCATTATCAAAGTCAGTGGCATCTTTACCATACTGCGACTCAACAACCGATTTTTTAACCCATTCCTGTACCAAGCATTGTGTCATATCTGAACCATCAAGACGACGACTCATAGGATCAATCAATACGGCTTGTGGATTCTCTACTGGTAGGAATTTTGGCTCCTGGTTAAATGAATCCTCACCCACATAATCTGTAGCCAAGCGCAAGAATCCTAATCCACCAAAGACGGCATTTTCAGCAGCTTGATCGTATGTATCCTCTGCATTGGTTGCTTCCTCGGTGTCCTTGATTAGACCACCGAGAATCTTTGCCACTTCCAGATCAGCATCACTATCAACCGGCACTACCTGAATTTGTGGTCGGTTCTGACGCATTGAGTTGATTTGCTGGCGTACAAAGGTTCGGGCAAGGTTAATTTCAAGTGTTGGCTTACCTTCAGCGTCTCGCTTTGCTTTAGCTTTACTATCCCACTGAGCGCCCTCAATCGTCACGAACTCTTTGTCTTCAGTAGCACGTGTATAGGTATCATGCCAATAAGCCTGTGCTTCTTTCTTGAAAGCTTTCGCATCAGCTAAGATTTTTTCATGCTGTTTTTTTTCATCTGTTGCCATGTTTTATCCTTGCCAACTGCTTGCTGATTTTGTGAGTGGTTTTGGTGGTGCTTTTGGTGCCTGCATCTTATTAATATTGAGAGCGCCCTCGCCAAATGCATCCGAGCTATGCGAAGCCCAGTCATGCACTGGTGTTGCCTTAAATTGCTCTAATTTGTCGTTAAATTCACGACGATAGTTTTGCAACGCTCGAATACCATGCTTGCACTTCTCAGCATCAAACCAGCAGTTTTTCAAGAATTGCCGTGTTGCTTCGATACGATCTTCAACACCAAGTCTTGCACCCTTAGTCATGCGATAACCAAGTGTTGCCATGGTTTGCTCACGACTCACACCACTTGATAAGTCACGTGCCGCAATATCATGCGGTGCAAAGTGCTTCTCATAGCGGTATCCAAACTGCTGTGCTTTCTCGTCAAGAATACGAGCGTAATGGGCCAATGGTTCGTTATTTGCCTCATAATGATCAATGACACGAACCTCTTTTCCATAAATCTGGTAAAACCAAATTGCTGTAGGGTCGAGAATCCCTAAATCCCATGATGTGTAAACTGGTAAATTTGGATCATGTGGAACCCTACAAATACGGTTTTCACGTTTGATCTGCTCAAACTCAGCTTTATAGATTGCACCATCTGCAATTTCTTTTGGTTTGCCCAGCCAAATATGCTCATACTGATCATAATCATCAACTTTCATTTGCTCAGCCAATGCAATCAACTCAGCCGGACATTCTTTGTTATCTGTGTAGTTGATCTGAACAACTATTGTATCTGGTCGATTAGTCAATACGTACTCAGAATAAACTGCATCACTTGGAAGTTTTGGGTTCATCGACATGATGACCATAGGATTTGATGTGCGAACTACCGTAGGAATTAAAATGGACAATGAAAAAGAACTGACTGTTTGAGCTTCTTCAATCCATGTGATTGTTGCACCCTCGAAAGATTTAACTGATTCAACCGTGTGACTCAGTAAGCCAGCAAAGGAAAACTCTGTGCCATTAATTCCGCGAATCTCGGTATCCAATATTTCATAAAACCGACCAAGTCCTAGTGCTGCGATACGATCTGATAATAATTTATGCACCGATTGCTTAATTGACTTTTGAACTTCACGACAACATAAAATACGGTGCTTTTTCTTTGCACCTTCAATTAGCAAAAAGTCTGCAATCTCCCATGATTTACCACCACCACGACCACCATGGTACACATAGAATAATTTGTTGTTTTGTAGATGGGTGTAAAGTGGCTTGAACTTACTCGGTACTCGTTTCTCCTTCATTTTCGAATACCACCTTTAAACTTAAATCTATTGGGCCACCATCTTTACCGGTATGCTCAACCTTTTCTTTAAACAACCCTAAATGCTTACCTAGCAACTCAAGACCTTTTAATGCACCTGCTTCCTTAAACTCGAATAAGCAAGCCAAGTTACCTTCGGGGCCTTCAACTAGAAGTGGTGAGCCATCTCTCGCTTGAACTGCTTCTTGCTGCATGCACCGCTCAATAACTTTTTGAATATTGCTTAGTACATAGTCCTGAGTGATTTCGGTACGCTCGGTACGCTTGTTTTGTGCTTCTTGAATAGCTTTTTGAATGTCAGGTTTAGTCAGGTTTTCATGTCCTACAGACTTTGCCGTCTTCTCACTGTATCCCGCACGAATAGCCGCTTGCGTTGCATTTAGGTCTATCAGATATTCTTCGACAAACCTTTGCTGTTTAGGCGTTAGGTTCGCCATATCTTTACTCCATTTTTAAATACATCAAATCATCCGGCATTGTTAAATGCACACCCAACTTCACAGATGCAAACGCAACTATGTAGTCGCAAAACTCTGAAAACTGCTTCTTATTTGCCTTGCTAGATTTCACATGGTCCTGAATAAACATTCTGACCACACGATTGTATTTAACTGTATGAATGAGCTTCTCTTGACCATCGAGCAATCGCAACACATCTCGATAACCAATTACAGCCTCAAACGCTTCTAGTGCATCTGGATTGTCCCGGATATAGATTTTTGCCAGAAACTTTTTCTTCATTTCATATTTGATCTTTTCAGGCTCATCACCTGTGAATTTAGCCATTTGACCAAACCACATATGAAGCAATCTATTCTGTGCCTTGCTTCGATCTTCTTGTTTCTGATCTATGCGAACAACTAAAGGCTTGCCATCACTCAAAGCATCTGCATGATGTCTGTGCATATACGCAATAGCACGTCCTACTTCTTCAAATGATTTAATGATAAGCGTTATGGGTTCGAGTTTTGGAGTAGCGTTTTTCATTTATTACCCCAACAAAAAACCACCGCTTGGGTGGCTTGATTCAATCTACATCATGATTCTACTTTTCAACTCTTTAAAAGCATCATCGAAAACCATATTCATGAGCTTTTCTTCTTTCTGCATTTTCCAGATGTAATCAGTCGAGAATCTAATGAAACATGAATAATTATCTTTCTTCGCTCTAATTTCCACCTCTCTAGGCATTTCTTTATTCAAATATTCTGCAAGCACAGAATACTGAATGTCACCATCCATTGCACCATAAAGCAAACTAAATGCACTTCCGTCTTCTTCTTTTCGCTTGAAGTCATATTTATTCGACAAGAATATCTGCAAGTTATCCATGACTTTCGCCTGTGTTTATTTGAATCAATAATATCAAAAAACATCATCCTGATCTTTAAGATTTAACATCAACTCAGTCTTAACCAACCACTTCTCAAACATGGCTTCACTTTCTGCTCGATTGCCCAATTCAAAACGATCAAATGCAGCATGGCAGGTTGCACATAAGGGAATTACAAAGGCATCACTAGCCTTGATTCCCCTGCCTTTACCATACTTTGCTGAATTACTGTGAGCCGCTTGACTGTTTGGATTGCCACATCGTACGCATGGCAGCTTTCTGATTGCTGCCAATCTCTTTGAATCACGCATACAACGCTTCACGCAAATTCTTAATACGCTCTTTCAACTTAATCATAATGCCATCAATTGCCAGTAACTCATTTCGAGTCAATCCGGCCCGGCTAAGATTCTGATACTTAGACAGCTCAGCACTGCAAAATTCTAAGTCTTGTTTCGCTTGCACTTTGTCTGTCATAGACACCACCAATAAGAAAAGAAAAACCCCGCCAAGTTTGTTATCTCAGCAGGGCTTTGTATGCCGTAATACGTGCGGCAAATGCCACCGAAGTGACAAGGGTTAGGAATCTTGTGCTGTTCGTCGGTAGATTAAAAATATCTGAAGATATAGCTTGACTATGCGGACAAATGTCTACATAATACATACATAGACAGGAGATAAGCTCCAGTCAAATAACCACGAGGTGGATCAAAATGAACAAATCAGAAATTTTCAAAGCAGCTCACAAACTAGCTAAATCAGTAATTAAATCAGGCGACAACTACCGAGTTACTTTCGGTGCAGCAATCAAAGCAATCCTTGAGGGCCTTGTTATGACTACTAAATCAATCGCAGATCAACTTATTGAAGCTGGTGCTAAAGTTTGGGAGAAAGGCAACATGAAACGTATCTACATTAACGATACAGTTGCTCAGATCGTTTTTAACGAAAACCTTCTGAAAGATTTTCCGCAAGTAAAAATCAATGTTGGTAAAGCAAAATTCTACTTTGACTTAGAGCACAACGTATTTACTGCCGATTCAGGCTCTATTCGCACAGCGATTAACAGCACCACGTTTGAACACGGTTTTAAATGCACTAAATAATCAAAAATGCCCTCGAAAGAGGGCAACCAAAGGACAAATGAAAATGAACTCAACTAAATTCAAATCAATCTGTGAAATGTTATTTGGTCGCTCTTGGCAAGCTCAAGTTGCTGATTATTTAATGATTAGCCGAAAAACCGTTTCATCTTGGATTGAACGTGGATCAATCCCTGCATGGGTCAAAAAAGAAATCAAACCTCTTGCTATCCGTCGAGCTAAAGAATCTCAATTTGCTCTTGAGTCGCTTGATATGAGCGAGGATGATTTTTATCACAATCAAGCAATCTTAAATGGCGAAGTCTTTCACTATGACGCTGATCGCTACAATCTTGAAGATATTAAACAGTTTATTGAGAATCAAAAATGGACTGTTCTTGATTCTGCTAAATATCAAATTCGTGAAAAATCGTCACTTGAAAGTGTCTTGCAATGGGCTGAAGACCGCATGTTGAGTGAAAACGACATTGCTAGTTATTTAGAGCGTAATGATGTAGCACTCGACGATATATGTGAAATTCAAAACATGCGTGGCGATGCGTGCTCTGATGTCTGCTCTGATATTGAAATTATCTATGAGCGTGTTAGTAAGTAAAAAAAGCCCTCGAAAGAGGGTTCACTTAACTTCCTTCAAACAATCTCGACATACCTTGATTTCTTCATCATCAACCGTGTAATCGATTTCGGTCGCACCATGCAGGCCAAATAAACACATTAAGAATCGGAGCATTACTTTTCTCCATGCAAAAAAAAGCCCAATCCAGTAGTAGTTGGATATGGGCCTATAAACTAATGACCTTGAAAGGTCACTGGGAAACTACAGCCGTTTCCAGTGGTGATTATACATACATATTTATTAAACTCTTGTTAAAAATTAATATAAGTTTCAAATAAATCAATATATTATTAAAACTTAATTAATAATTTATGTAATATTAAAAATCTAGATCAATGACCTGGCTTTTATTATATCTGGGTGGCGGTAATTAATCTCAAACCACTACGAATAAGAAAACCGCCATAGGGTGCCCCGATATTGCTTACACAGGCATTTCTCAGGGCATTAAAACCCGCCAGTTTGAGCATCGACTGGAATCCAGTCCAGCATCTCGGAATCCAAGATTCTAGGCTTGGC
The DNA here is from genome assembly GCF_011319235.1 of Acinetobacter sp. SA01. NCBI lineage: Bacteria > Pseudomonadati > Pseudomonadota > Gammaproteobacteria > Moraxellales > Moraxellaceae > Acinetobacter > Acinetobacter sp. SA01. The sequence continues at coordinate 28,694 of NZ_WXXM01000002.1, read as the reverse complement.
GGGGTAGTGTATTTTAAGGCTAACTGACTGTGTTAATGGGTCGCCAATCCAAAGTAATACTCACCTCTTGAAACTAGATGCTTGCCTGTTTTCGACCACATACAAGCGAATGTGTTTATAGGATGTCTAACCCTTTACGCACCCATGATGTGCTGACTCTATTAAATCAAGGCCAAGGGTTGAGGCAACAAAAAAGCCCACCATTTGGCGAGCTTTTTAACACTTGGTCTCGGATAACCGTAATACGACCAGTATAGTAAAACTATACCTTAGTTTCCGGAATAATGGAATCTCTATGCTTTCGTTTCTTTGTAAGTATTTTTACGATAGTTTTCAACTGCTTCACCAGCGTCTTTAATTGCCATCTCCAAAGCAATAACCATCATGTTTTCGTATTGCTTCCATGTCTTACGATAAGCCTCAACATCCATTTGCCATGAACGAATGCCTGCATAATACAAGCGACCTTGTGGAGTGAAATTATTCTCTAGTGCTGGGTCTAAAGCAAAATCAATCACCATTCTTGCAATAAGTAGAGATAAGTCTTCAATGTTAATTTTCTGAGGTTCACGACGGTTATCTAATTTAGCGTTTGTGGCCATGATTAGAGCTAAATGTGATTGAACGTATTTAAAGTCCATTTCAGACTTGTCGCCAAACACAATTATCGATGTAATCGACTTTTCAAATTGGCTGCCCATTAAAGCAATAGCACCCAAGCGATCTTCATAATTCAAAGGCTTCTCCCCAGTGCCACGCACATTTGGTTCAAAATTTGGCGACTTAGCAGAGATGCCATGAGTCAACCATTCAAATTGTTCAAACTTTTCCGCTGCTGCATTCATCCCATTACCCTCAAACTTCTTTAATATCGATATCGTGTACTGTTTTCATCAAGTGTTTCTTGTTGCGATAACTCGGTAAATTTCTTGTTCCCGCCGACTTCACATCCTCAACAATCAGCTTCCCATTGCTCAGGTATGTGAAATCTGCAAAATATCTAAGTGCTGGTTTGGCTCGTTTCTCCCCTTCAATTTTCACCTTAGGTGCCAACTCAAATTTGACCTGACACTTAAGCTCTGAAATTTCACCCCTCTGCATTAACGCTGTAAGCTCGATATAGCGGTTATACTCCTTGACGCTATCGAACTTCATTCCGTCCTTTTCAATGCGCTGTGCGTTAAATTTGTTGCGCCCTGCTTTAGGTTTAGCCTTGGACGCGTATTGTTTGTGATATTCAGCGAGTGAGATGCTGGTCATTGCACCACTCGCAATTTCGATTAGTTAGATACACATCCCATTTAGTAAAATTCTTAGGACAATAATTCTTGTGTAGCGAACGTCGGTACTTGATTTGCGCACCATTGAACATTGCGAAAAACACAAACTTATTCATGCTCACCTCGCTTGTTGTGCAAACAGGTCATCCGCTCCATGTATTCCTGCACAGCCTTTTTTCTTTTCTCCTCAGCATCGCGCTCCCACTTCAAACGCAACCATGTGGCCAGTGGCAAAATACAGACCAAAGCAAGACTGAATAACCAAACAACAAACACAAAAATCACAAAACCAATTTTTTTGAATGCGCTTAAAAGTTCATCCCATGCATCCCAAAGATCGTAAAAACAATCTTTGAAAATCTTCTTGGTTCCATTTTTAAAGCCAGTCAATGTTTGAAGGTGCTTATTCATGCTTACCTCGCAAAACTTCCTCAATATCCTGAGCACAACCTAATCGCGCACCAATCACATACTTATCATCAAGTGGGCACATTTCTCTGGCTAGGGTTCGCCATTCTTTTGCTAATGCTGCACAATTATCAACCCGCTTTTGCAGTTCAGCATTAATCCTTTGCCACTCTTGGTTTGCTTGAGAAATTTGATTTATGGCTAATTCTTGCAATGATTTTTGGTGTTCTATTTCATCAACCTTAGCTTGCTGAACACACCACACGTTAAACATTTTGTTGTATTCAGCACATTTGGAATCAGCCAAACCAACATGGCAGTCATAACGATTTTTAGATTCAGACCATTCAATCCAATGTGCGGGTATTGGAAAAGATTTTTCAAAATTCTGTCTTAACTCACTCATCGCTCAATCACCTTTGTCAAAGGGCTAATGTGGTTACGGATGTCTGATACATAGTCCGTGCGGTTGTGGTCGGCAATTGCGGCACGGAGGTCGGAGATTGATTTCAATTCAGGCATCAGGAAATAAACTTCATCCCAAACATCGGAAACATCATCCCAGTAAATGATATTGTTTGTTTTCTGGTAATAAACAATCTCACAATCTTCATTACTGTAATGCGTAGCTCCAACAGGCGCCCCATCCACAATCGCCTGACACTTCTCCAACCCCAATTCTTCGATTAAGTTCATGCCCATACCATGCACTCCTCACATTTGCATCCGCTTTTAAACTTCGTGATAGTTCCGTGTTGAGCCAGTTTTAGAATTTCTTTCTTCACCTCAACTGGCGACGCCTTCCGAGCTGGCTTTTCAATTACCGCGCATGGCACCACTAATTCGACTGGCTTCCTATTAGCTATTTTTTTCAACACTGCTGCTTTCAATGGATGGTCCGTGTTGTTATCAAAACTCGCCAGAACTTCTCTTACTGTCAGCGGCTCGTAATGCGGTCTACCTAAGGCTTCAGCAATTTCAATCAATGCTGACCTGATGCGGTCTTTCATGCTTCTTCTCTCCAAAACCCTTTAATTGGCTCGCCCGCAACAATCATTCCGTATGCTTTTCTAGTTGCGATTACATATCTTTCTTTACGCTCTAAATAACCTTGATCAATCAGTGCCTTAATGTACCTCTGAGCAGTTCTTTTGCTTACTTGTAAGTTCTTGGAAACTTTATGGGTTGTTACTCTCTCATAGCGAGCAACCGAAATAACACTCAGCATATTGTCGAAAATATCGGAAATTCCCTGACTCACACCCCACCCCCTAAGCCTTGTTCTTCATCACTACGAATCGAAGAAAAACGGCAGATATCCAAACGATCCACCACACGCACTACACCTTTTTTGCCATGACGGTTCTTGCCGATAATGATTTCAGTCACACCGCTAGGCATTTCGTCATCACTGTTTATGATTGGATGTACCAATAAAATCTGATCTGCATCCTGCTCGATCTGGCCTGATTCTTTTAAATCGCTCGGCTTTGGACGTTTACCCTTCTCAGACTCACGATTGAGCTGTGCCAGTGCGATTACAGGGCAATCAAACTCTTTGGCCATGGCTTTGAGGTCACGGCTGATTGAGCTGACTTCCTGATAACGGTCTTTCTTGGTTGGGTCACGTACAAGCTGCAAGTAATCAATAATGATGCAGCCCAATTTTTTGTAGTTGCGCTTGGCCTTGCGTGCATAAGAATGAATCTCTGCAATAGTTGGCTTCTGCTTATCTTCAATATGAATTGGCAGCTTGCTAAAACGCTCCTGGGCATAAGCGAAGTCTTTCATCATGCCGTCGTACAATTCAGCATTGTGAATGTTGTCATACGGAATATGAGTCAATGCAGAGATACAGCGGTTCGTGAATGTCTCCACATCCATCTCGGCAGATACCACCAGTACCGCTTCACGGAATTGCATAGCCGTCTGAATCGCCACCATTTGCGCCAGAGTCGATTTTCCTGATCCGGGTCTACCACCGATCACGCAGAAGTGTCCGCGCTGAATGGTGCCCACTACGTTATCCAGATGAGGCAGGTTGAACTTAACCCCTGTGTACTGCTTGCTTGCTTTGGCTTCTGCTTTCTGGATTAACTGCTCACCGGCACGCTTCAAAGCTTCTTCAAACGTAAAACTGGATTTCTCAGCCTTGTCGCTTGTGTTTGACCCACTCAGGATATTTTCAGCAGCGTTATGAATATCAGGGACGGTTAGGTCCTTCGCCTTCTCCTGAATGCTCTGGCCGATCTGTTCAACTTCACGGTGTGATTTAAACTTATTGAGTTCAGCAACGTATGATTCCAGGCTGTAGAACGAGCTTGGTGATTCAGTGAACATGCGCATCAAGTATTCAGTGCCACCGACCAATTCATGATGTTTTGTCTCAATCAGTTTCTGTTCAACAAACACCACGTCATACGGTTTGTTTTCGTTTGACAGGTCGGTGATGGCATTAAAAATTGCTTTGTGTCGTTCAGCGTAAAAACATCCTACATCCAGATCATTCATCACGGTTTCAAATGAATTTTGGACAGTCATCAATGCAACAAGAACACATTGCTCGATTGATAAATTGTGAATATTCGACATCACCAGTCCCCCATGTCAGATTGATAGTTTTTAGGGATTACCGGTTGAACATTTGCAGATGCAGCCTGCTGCATGAGTTTTTCAACGAGTTTGTTGTCGCGCTTAATCCACTTCACGAAGTTTGAATACATCTGGGTATCGGTTACTGCACCAGTGCGGATTTTGTTTTCGTAGTGAGGATTGACTTCAAGGAGTAATTCATCGACTTGGGTTTGATTGATTTTCGGTAAGCCTGATCTTTGCATCCATGAATTGAGTTGGTGTAAATCTGGTTTCCAGATATTCAAAACTTCGTCGACAGGGTTTTCTTGATCACTTTCTTTTAAGTTTATTTTCTTTTCTTTTACAGAGTGACATTTGATGTTACTAGTTCCAGTATCATTTGATGTTACTAGTCTAGGTGCATTTAATGTAACTACTTTTGATGCACTAGTATCATTTGATGTTACTAGTTCAGCTGGCAATCTTTCTTCAAAAGTGACCTCATAGGTTGTCGCCTTACCCAGAGTTTTTGTGATTTTTACAAGGTTAAATCTTGCTAAATCCGACATAGCTTTACGAACAGTTCGCTTGTCTTTAAAGCCTGTTAATTTCAAAATTAGAGATTCACCAATTGATTTATTTTCTTCACGAAATCCCTTGATGTGCCTATTTAGCAAAACAAGGCATTTGATAGCTTCACCACTTAAAGCAGCCAAATATCCTTCATCACAAACAAAATTAGGCAATGGTGTGTAACCATCTTCTTTTTTGGACATGGCTTTATGCTCATTCCTTTTTGCTGTGCTTGGATGAATGTCAACATTATCCAAAAGTTGAATTTTTAATGCGCTCATCAAACACCCTCCATCACAAAAGCACACAGCGCAGCCTTAGCTCTAGCGAGTGCCATTGAGTTTTCAAGTGTTCGATTTAGCGCGTAATTTTCAGCGGCTTTTTGAAGCAAACTTATCTTCCGATTCAGTTCAATTTCTGCTAAAATTTGATGATTCATAATGGGTTCCATATTTGTGAATAACGACCGCTTCTCTGTTCGCTCAGGAAGCGGTTTTTTATTTAAATAAGATCCGCATATAGTCGGGCGAGTTAAAACAATTCTTCAAAAGCTCTCTTGTCGCTTCCGCTGTCTCAACAGAACAATAAACATCGTCAGCATTAACGATCTTCAATCCAACCAAATGCAACAACTCGCAAAACATTTCAATTTCCGTTAAACCATTGGTTTTTCTTTCATTTTTCATTTTCGAAAGTGTTGTTGGATCAATACCAAGCTTTCCAGCAACATCACCATTGTTGGTGATTGCAAGACTCTGCAAGATCATTGCTCGTGCATTTCTAGCACTTGCAGACAATTCAATAGATACTTTGCTCATAGGTACTCCTAAGCACTCAATGCTTGTAAATCAGCTTTAAGTTTTCCTTTGCTTAGTACTTCAAAGGTTGCTTGTGTACGTGGTGGAATCCCGTTTTTTTTCCAGAAAAAAATAGTGCAGCGCGGTCTGTTTAGTTTTCTTGAAAGTTCCGCGTCGCTTTCCACTTTGTAGAAGGCTTTTAGGTCATTGATATTCACTTTATCTCTCTAAACTAATTGTTTATGTAAGTAAACTATATGTTTATGACAAAGTCAAGGTAGGAGTTTATTATTTTAAACAACTTATAGGACTGTAAACTTATGAATAGCACAACCGATAGAATTCTAAAAAGAATGGCTGAACTAGGCTTAAAGCATAAGGATTTAGTGAGTGCAACTGGTGCTAGTAAAGGAGCTGTATCTCACTGGTTGAGTGGCGTAAATACTCCATCTGGAGAGCGGTTACTTTCATTAGCTAAATTGTTAAAAGTTACCCCAGACTGGCTTTTAACCGGTGAAGGCTCTCAAGTTTCTGGTGGCTTCAATATGCAAGAATTTATGGATAAGCATAATTTGACTGGCAAAAGTGATGTTTCATTTGACGTGAATGAGGTATACAAGCCAACTGTTATTGATTATGAAACAGAGAATGGGTTTATTTGGATTGATGTCGTGGAAGCTAATTTTTCTTGTGGTGTTGGTGAGTCTATAGAATTTCATTTTGATGTTATTAATGGGAAGTTCCCTTTCCCTCCATCATTTTTTCAAAGAAAGCATGTTGATCCGAGCTGCATGAGGATCATTAAAGCTAAGGGTGATAGCATGACCGACTTTATTCATGATGGTGATATGGTTGGTATTGATATCTCTCAAACTGAAATTGTAGATGGTGAAATCTATGCTGTTTATTTTGAAGGTGAAGGAATGATTAAGCAGATATTTAAGGAGGAAGGTGGAAAACTTACCTTACATAGCCTTAATCCAAAATATAGAGATCGTGAAGTATCAGAACAAAATGGCCTAAATTTCAAAGTTATGGGTCGTCAATTTTGGCGAGCTGGATGAGAGTATATTAAAAAATAAGAGGGTTTATGGATTCTATTCGTTTTATTACTAATATTTTTATTATTTCATGCATACCTTTAATTCACTATGCATTAAGTAAAAATATAAATTTAAAAGATATAAAAAAAGCGCGTTGGCATTATATTGCTGTTTTTATATTTATGTCGCTTTTAACATTTATTGGATCAAATGGTTCGGGTGAATCTTTTCTTGCGGTAATTATTTCACTATTTGTCTATGTTTTCACATATAAGCGTTTGATAAAAAATAAGTATCAACCAAGAATTGCTGATTTTGAATCTTTTGATGAATATGTGGCGGCATTAGCCAAGAAAAGAAACATCAAATACCCATTGTCACAAAATATAATTGCTATGTTTGGTGAAATTCCAAAACTTGAAAATTTTGAATCTATACCTGAGTGGGTGCATGCCATCAACAAATATTTTGATGATATAGAATCGATATAAAAACTGCGAACCCGACGCAGCCTTTAGAACAGATCGGGTGGAGGAAAGAATGGCTTTTTATACAGTAACTTATGATTTAAAGAAAGATAAAGATTATACCAAGTTTGAAGATGGTATTAGAAAAGTATCAAGCAACACTTATGTTGATGCTACATTGTCTCAATATATTATCCAGTCGCATCTCACAGCAGATCAAGTTCTGATAGCATTACAGGCCCATGCTGACAACGATGATGCGATTCTTGTTTTAGAGTTAGATGTTAGTAACTGGTGTTATGTTAACTTACCTGATGATTTACAAACTTGGTTGCAATCAGCTACTGACTCAACAACTTAAGCCATCCACTTACCTGATGTACCAGAAGTTTTTGGTTTTCCTTCAAATTCTGATTGGGCTTTTAATGTTTCATTTAAAATGCGTTGATTTCCATCAACTTTAACATCTTCGAGTAGGGTGTAAGCACAACCCATAATTCGCACACTGGTTCCTTTTGGAATAATCGCAATTTCTTTTTCACTACCCATAATAAACTCCATCCAACCCACCCCAGCGGTGGGTTTTCTTTTGTCTATTAAAACATAAATGTTTATTAAAATAAAAAATGTTTATTAAAGTAAAATAAACTATTGACTACTTTTGTTTCGTTTACTAAACTAAATCTCGTAGACAACAAACGAGCTATTAAAAATGGAAATTCAAAAACTACGATTACAACTTCTTGGTATGGCGAATGGCGATATTGATGCAGCTAAAGCTATGGAAGCCTATGTGCTCTCTGTGGGTGCGGCTGACAAAGTTGATGCTGATAAAGGTCCAGAAAATAAAGAGTGCGGATGCCCTGCTTGCGTCCTTCGGAAAATCATCGAACTGCGTTTGGAAAATTAATAATAGGCAATAAAAAAGTCCCTGACATTCGACCGACGGGACTTTTACTCAAAGAGTGAGATAAGTATGAACCAAACACCTTCCCATAGTCAAACTCCTACGTTTGGCCACATCCCAGCAACAGGGATTCTTTACCAGCAGCCGCCTTCTAGTGAGCAGATTGCTCGGGCCAATAAAGCTGCCAAGGTTAAGGCAGTTTTAAAAGATGTTGCTGCTATTTCTTTAATTGGCATCACCGTTGTTTCAACCCTGTTTACAGTTCGCAGTTGTTCAGATGATGTGGATCGTCAGGCAGTACAGGCGGTTAAGTTTCAGATGGAGGTTGGGAAATGAGTCTTTCTAAATTTTCCGCAGATCTTCACTACACCTCTGATGGTGGTTGTGAATACGAATCAAAATTCAAGGTTAATCCTAAGCAACAAGATGCAAATAAAGTTCTTCTTGATGTTATTGAGCATTTGGCTTGGATGGGTGCTGTAGGTGGTCAGGCGGACGAAACTACAAAAGCATTTGAACGCGGCTATGCACAAGGTGTTGAACGCAGAGCTTATTTGGATTCTTTGAACAAGGAGTCAGACGATGAACGCTCAAACTAAACCTGAGTTGTTTGCTCCGTGTTTTCCGTTGCTTTCAATCTCGTCACATATCGAAGTTGATGCAGACAATGTGCAGTTCTCTTTTGTTGTTGGCAATCAGTCTATTGACTGTGAAATCAAAGCGGTTGAACTGACCGATTCAATGTACATGGAACCGCAGTTTAATCCCGAGGCTGGCAAGGATGTGGATTACACCAGGCTTGAAGTGGATAGCAAAACTTTAGCACTGGTCACTCGATCCGACTTTGAAGAAACACCAGCTGGCTTGCATTTCATTCTGACTGAATCTCAGGTTTATGCATTGAATGAATGGCTTGAAGCAGATGCTGTTGAAAAATTTGAATTGGCACAAGGATAAGAAAAATGAATGCAAAATTTGAATTAGAAATTGCGGATCAAAATGTTGTTGTAACCGCATTCCGAACACCAGGTGGAACAAATGAATTATTCGAGCGTATTGCTCAAGAAGCACGCTCACATGTTCCAGATGTAAACACTAAAAAAGGTCGTGATCAGATTGGCTCACTGGCTTTGAAAATCAGCAAATCCAAAACTTTCATTGAGAAGTGTGGTAAAGAATTGGTTGCTGATGAGAAGGCTCGAATCAAAGTGATTGATGATGACCGCATTGCCACCGTTAAAAAGTTTGATGAACTGCGTAACGAAATTCTGGCCCCGCGCGATGCGTGGGAACAAGCTGAAAAGGATCGCGTGGCGAAGCATGAACAAGCCATTGTTTCGATAGTATTTTACAAGACTGCTGCTATTGCCGATAAAGATAGCCAATGGCTGAAAGGCGTTATTCAAAACGTGGAAAGCATAGTTATTAATGACTCATTCGAGGAATTTGAAGAACAAGCCAAAATTGCTAAATATGAAACCCTTGAATACCTGCGCACCACCCTTTCTGCACGAGAAAAATATGAAGCTGAACAGGCTGAATTAGAGCGTCTGCGCCAAGCTGAACAGTTGCGTTTACAACAGGAACGTGATGCACAAATTGCCCGTGAAGCTGCTGAAAAAGCTACACGTGAAGCAGAAGAAAAAGCGCGTTATGAGGCTGAACGTGTACAACGTGAAAAAGCTGAATCAGATCAGCGCGAAGCTAGATTAAAAGCTGAAAAAGAAGCTGCTGAATTACGTGCTGCACAGGCTGCTGAAAATGAACGCAAGCGTATTGAAGCTGAACAATTTGCCAAAGCCGAGGCTGAAAGAAAGGCTGAGGAGGCGCGATTGGCTAATGTTGAGCATATGCGCTCTATCAATCGTGAAGCCGTAAATGCTTTGTGCTTTTCGATTCCAGGTTTAACAGAAGAAATGGCAAAAAATGTGGTTCGTGCAATCGCAAATAACGCTGTTCCAAATGTCTTAATCAAATACTAAGGAATAAGAAAATGAATGCAGTAGTTCAACATCAAGGTTTGGTGACAGCGCAAATATCCCAATTGGCAGAAGTTTTAGGTCTGCACAATGTTGATCCTTTGGAATTAAAGCAAACGCTGATCCAGACTGCTTTTAAGTCTGATAAGGAAATTTCAGATGCACAAATGGGTGCGCTGATGATTGTGGCAAGCCAATACAAGCTTAATCCGTGGACCAAGGAGATTTATGCTTTCCCGGATAAAAACAAAGGCATCATCCCTGTGGTTGGCGTGGATGGCTGGTCCCGCATTATTAATAGCAATCCTAGCTTAAACGGCATTGAGTTTGCATTTTCGCCGGAATCAGTTCGCCCTAATAAGGCGAAAGTGGATTGCCCTACCTGGGTTGATTGCATTATTTACCGCAAAGATCGTGACCGCCCTACCATTGTGCGTGAATATCTTGATGAGGTTTATCGCGAACCTATGGGTCAAAATGGTTATGCAGGACCATGGCAATCACACCCTAAACGCTTTTTACGTCATAAAGCTTTGATTCAGTGTGCACGTTTGGCTTTTGGTTTTGTAGGTATTTACGACCAGGATGAGGCTGAGCGAATTCAAGAAAGCGGCACAATTAAAACTGTGCATGGTCAGACAGATAATGTTGTTCCTGAAGGCTATCAGGTATTTGAGGATGAGCAGCTGCCATTCTTCCAGACCGAGGCTCAATACGGAACAGGTCGACTATCAAAAGCTCATGCAACACTGCCAAAAAATACATGGGCTAAACATTTCTGGACAATTCATTCTGCAAGTTTGAAGGCAGTTGCTGAACTTGCCGACCAAGCCTTAGCACGCCAAGGAGAAACTTATGACCATTCTCCAGCGCAGTGAAGATTGGCATGCTGACCGCTGTGGAAAGGTTACAGCAAGCCGTGTTAAAGACATTGATGCAAAGCCAAGTAAAGGCAAAGCACACAATGCTTTAACCCTAACAATTCTGACTGAGCGCCTAACTGGCGTTCAGGAGGAATCCTTTACCAACTCATTAATGCAATGGGGTATTGATCAAGAAATTCACGCTATTACTGCTTATGAAAATGAGACTGGTAGTTTTGTGATTGGAACCGGATTGATTGACCACCCTATTATCAAAATGAGTGGTGCTAGTCCTGATGGCCTGGTAGATCAGGACGGGCAACTGGAAGTGAAGTGCCCAAGTACACAAACCCACTTAAACACCATTTTAACCAATGAAGTACCAGCTGAATATATTCCACAAATCACCTGGCAATTGGCGTGCACAAGACGCAAGTGGTGTGACTTTGTGAGTTTCGACCCTCGTCTACCTAAATATTTGCAATTGGTCATTATCCGGGTATTTGCAAAGGATTTAGATATCGCAGGAATTGAACAGTCGGTGATTCGTTTTAACCAAAAAATTGACCGAATTATTGCTGAGTTGAATCCACATGAGGCTGCTGCATGAAGAAATACAACCCGGTTCACCCTCTCATGAGCGAAGCCTTTGTAATTTGGCTTGTGAAAATTGGCTATAAAGGCGTGACAAACGCATCAGGCGTTTTGTTTTACTGCGAAGCATCTGGAAAGAATTTCCCACGCAATGTGATGATTATGGCGAATGGTCGTCTAAATAAACCGGCAACACAACTGTTTGAAGAATTTAAGAAATATAACCCTTTTGGGGAGGTGGCGTGATGGAAGTTAAACAATTAGAGCCTATGGACGTGATCCGTAGTGAAATGGGTACTTGGACACACCCAGTCTATTCTGCCTATATGGGGGAAAATCTGGGCAATAAAGAGTATATCAGCCCTGGGGAGTGGGAAGATTTTAAGAGGCACTTCAATATAGATACTGTGACATTCTGGATGGAAAGCAGTATTAATTATGATGATTGGGAAGCCATGATGGATGACTGCGATATCACAAAATGGAATCCAATTGCACCAAACGGGTTTTTCTTGATTGATATCAACTTCAGTGAAGATGACGCTTATGCAATTTTCGCTCGAAATAAACATGTAAGCGAGGTGGCGTGATGGATATTCAAAAAAAGCCAGAATTTACTGAAACAATAAATCTTGTGAAAGCGGTTTTAGAGCGTTTGGAGTTTCATGCTTTTGAAGAAGTTTTGATATGGTCAGAGGAACACGCTAGTAAAGCATTACTTAGATGCTTGAAAAAGACTCTTAGTGAGTTTGAAAATGGACATCTTGTCTTAACAAGCAGTTACCCAAAACTTAAACATTTTTCAATAGATACTGTGACTAGCGGTTTAATGACAGCATTAGATCAAGCACAGGAACGTCAGGACAACCTGAATAGAGAAATTGATGAGTTAAAAGATCAATTAGCCAAAGCCCAAGCGGTGCCGGAATGCTCTGCAATCAAAGACGTGATTGGTGAACGTCAACGTCAGATTAGTCATGAATTTTATTCAACTGAACATGATGATGAATACAAATCAAATGAGCTTTTAAGAGCAGCGGTTTGTTATGCGGAAAATGTTCTTTCCCGTGGCTGGGTTCATAGATCAAGTCCTAATTCTGGTATTTATCAGTCAGAAGAAGCTCCTGATTTTTGGCCTTGGGATTTGGATTTTTGGAAGCCTAAAAGCCCAAGAAAAGATTTGGTGCGAGCTGCAGCTTTGCTGATTGCAGAAATTGAAAGAATTGATCGAGCACAGGAGCAAAAGGGATGAGTATTTCTGAGTTTCAATATGATGGTGAAACCATTGTAATTGGTAGCGAAAACTGGAAAGAGTGGGTTTTGTCAGCAGATCCATTTGAAGGTGATTTTGATGATAGCCAGCATCTATCAGATAAGGTTGTTAAAACTCGGAAAGCTACCCAACTCTGTTCTGACTGCTTATCAATCTGTGAACCAGTAACATACAGCCGTGTTATTACGGCATCGGAGCACGGAAGTTTAATCACCAATCGTTACTGCCAAGAGTGCTGTACAGCTATGGCATTTGATGACCTTCATCACGATTACAAGCAATATAATGATGATAGTGAGGACTATCCAGAAGAAGAAGTAATGCTGAGTGATCTGCGGCACCAAGTGCGTACAGCAAATGAAAAGTTGTTAATCAAGGAGCTAGGTAAGCAATATTTCAACCTATCACCAGCGACACTTTGCCAAGTTATGTCCAAAGCAGGAGCTAGCCAATGACTGAAATTCAACTAACCAACGTGCAATTCGCCCAACTCCAAATTGACAACCTTGTGGCCAAAGACAAGCCTTATATCGATTCATGGTCTGCCGGTGATGTTGGTTCATTCAATGCAATTATCAATGCAGTGGATTTTGACAATAAGTTCACTTTCGATATGCGCAACTGGTCAAGACAGCGTGTTAAGTCTGGCACCGGTGCAATGCTTGAAATCAATGAAATGAATGCGGATAAGTTGTATCACTTGTTCACGTGTTATTTAAGTGGGTTGCCGAGTGGCGTGGTGTTGTCATTGGGAGAAGTGTCGTGAATCTACAACCTGGTGATTTGGTTGTTTCAAGATGTGCTGACAAGGAAACGCGCATTTTTAAATACGAAACAACAATTGGGAAAAATATTGTTGTTAGGTGCAAAAAAGGTAAAGGCTATTGCTATCCAAAAAAATGGTTTAGCCATGCCACAGATGCGGAAATTGAAGCTGGTAAAAGATTGGAGGTGGGTTGATGGGTGCATTTAAATACGCTGTTATTCTTGAGTCTGATACGCCACCATCAATTATGCTTGGTCAAAACATTGGTGGTGGGATTGTTAAAGAATTGAAAGAAGTTGATGTGCAACTGGTGACAGCTGCACACTTGGCGAAAATTTATAACCTTAGTGTGAATACAATTCGGGATAAGTTGATCAGCATTAACCAAGGTACTGCAGGTAAGTCGCTCTATAATCCAAAGCTTGCCCACACCCTACTCACCCAGAAAGTTAGAAAAGGCAGGCCGAGAGTTCATTAACTCTCACTGCTATTAAACATCTCCACAAGGTCTTGTGCATCCGGGTTATAGTAAGTATTAATCAGGATGCCAATTGTTTTATGGCCTGTAATCTTCGCCAGTATTTCCACTGGCAATTTTCGAACCTTCACCATTCTTGTAATAGCTTCATGGCGCGTATCATGGAAGTTGATATGATCCAGACCTACTTCACCACGCACACGATAAAACGTCCGTCTAAACGACTTCTCACCTACTGGAACAATAATTTTTTGATCTTCCGGTATTAAGGATAAGAGTCTTTTTGCCTCAGTGGATAGCGGCACGTTTCGAGATTCACCATTTTTAGTCATAGGCAAATGAACAAAGCCTTCCATAATGTCATCCCGGGTCATTGCCAGTATCTCGCCCTTTCGCATAGCTGTTTCCAGTGCAAAAAGTATGGACCATGCAACATAGTGAATAACTTTGGTTGGTCTTGTATTTCTATCCCACTTCAGGCGATCTAGCAGCTGCTCCACATCCTCAGGATAGACTCGTTGATTCCTTGGTTTTCCTTTAGATGGCTTTACAACTGTTTTCCAGACATTGTTCTCGATTAGAAATAGTTCTTTTTGTGCATAGCTGAATATCGATGAAAACATGGCGAACTCACGCAATGCTGTGCTGCTTTGAACTTCAAGCACACGCTTGTTTCTCCACATGACAATATCGTTCGGATGAAAGTCATGAATGGATTTTGTGGCCAGTTCACCAGTGATGCGCTCTAAATTATCCAACTTGTTTCGAATAATATGTGCTGACTTTAATTTGCTGCCATGTTCAGAATAATACTTTTCACAAAGTTGCTTAAATGGGAATGCTGGCTTAATGCCTTTTTCCTCTGCTGCTCGTCCAGTCTTAAGCTCAAGCAGCTTTATTGCTGCCCAGTCCTCACACTCTTTTGGGTTATCTCTTGTGACAGAGTATCGTTTCTTTTGATAGGTCACAGTAATACGCCAGCTTGACCCTCGCTGGATGGGCTTTGGTATCTTCATTTCTTGGTGCAGATTTGGTGTAGATTACTAACAATCATACCAATTATGCTGTAAAAACTGTGACAATTAATAATATTTTGTGAATTTTTAAAATAGAAAAGCCACTTGTAGAAAGTGGCTAATCTTATTAAGTTACTGTAATTTAATACATTACTTTGCTACTGAAGCTTCAGTAGTAATATTTACCGTGATTTTATCACCCACATTTGGTACATAAGCCCCTACGCCAAATGCTGAACGGTTAAATGAAGTCGTTGCATTGAAACCAATAGCCTCTGCTTTAGTCATTGGATGTACACCCTGCTTATTTAATACTGCATCCAAAACTACCGGCTTAGTTACATCTTTCACGGTCAGGTTACCCGTGATTTTGTATTTGTTTTTACCTAAAGCTTGAACCTTGGTACTTTTAAAAGTGATGTTAGGATATTTGGCTGCATCAAAAAAATCTGCTGTTTTTAAATGCTCATCCAATGCTTTTACATTGGTATTTAAACTCGATAAAGGAATAGTCACATTCACAGATGAATTTGCAGGTTTTGCATTATCGACGTTAATGGTACCTTGAATGTCACTAAAGTTTGCAGATGGGGTAGAAAAACCAAAATGGTTCCAGGTAAATACAGTAGCTGTATGGGTTGGATCAATTTGGTAAGCCACAGGTTTTGCCAAAGACAATGTTGCTACCGATGCAACCGCCAAACCTAAAGTTATTGCTTTGAAATTCATGTGTCATTATCTCGCTTTGGAATGGTTATTAGTCTATACCTTTCTTATCTTAATTCACCGATATAGATAAAACGATATGTTGCAAGAATAGAACAATTACCGGTTATCTAGCTCCATAAATGAAATGATGTGGTCGCCTCATCTTAATATATTGATCATCATCATCATTTATTTTAAACCCTGATTCGCAATTTTATGTCTTTATCACTTGTTTCTGTTTTTATTAAATATTTAATACAAAAATATACAGTTTATAAAAATCATGATCAATTAATGAAAAGTACAGCCCATCTATTCGTAACTGTTCACATTTGTAAATATCCAAAATAATAAAAGCCCCCATTGGGGCTTTTTAAAGATGTTTCATCTTTATAACTTTTCAACCAAAATACGGTCGATTTGCTTTAAACCGGTATGCTTTTCATGATTCTTACGGCGGATCTTGATCACCTTGTCTTCCTGCAAGTCTTGCAGCATGAGTTCCACAGCAACCATAGCATCAAGTTCAAGGTCTGCACCAATCCATTTCTGTTCACCAGCATCCATCAGGACAATTTCATCATTAATCTGATCATAAAGGCTCATATTTTCCTCACTTGGGGCAATCATGCACCCCGGGCTGAATACTGTATGAATGAATTAATTTTAAACCTAGACGTTTAAATCATTCGTTACAAATCGTTATTTCTGCAATGAAAAACGCCCCTTTTGCTGGGGCGTCTTTTTAACCGGTTAATTAATCTGATTAAGCGGTAATATCTTTTACTGCTGCAACAACCGCTTCAGTGGTAATACCGAAATATTGGTACAAGTCTTTCGCAGGTGCAGATTCACCGTATGTGGTCATACCGATCACACGACCGTCCAGACCCACGAATTTCCACCAGTAATCCACATGCGCAGCTTCAACTGCAACACGCGCACGAATATGAGATGGAAGAACCGCTTCACGGTAAGCAGCATCCTGTTTCACAAACTCTTCGGCACATGGCATAGATACTACACGTACACCATCAAGCTGTGCATATGCTTCCATCGCCAATGAAACTTCAGAACCAGTCGCAATAATAATCGCTTTTAATTCACCTTTTTCTTCAGCCAGCACATAACCACCTTTAGCGACGTTCTCAATTTGTGCTTGAGTACGGGTCTGGAATGGCAAGTTTTGACGAGAGAAAATTAACGCTGTAGGACCTTCACTACGTAACAGTGCAGATTTCCATGAAATAGAAGCTTCTACAGTGTCACATGGACGCCAGGTATTTAAGTTTGGTGTGCCACGTAAAGAAGCAATTTGTTCTACCGGTTGATGCGTAGGACCATCTTCACCCAGACCAATTGAGTCATGGGTATAGACATGAATCACACGCTGTTTCATCAATGCAGACATACGCACTGCATTACGCGCGTATTCCATAAACATCAGGAATGTTGCAACGTAAGGGATGAAACCGCCATGCAATGCAACGCCGTTGGCAATTGCAGTCATACCAAATTCACGTACGCCGTAGTGAACATAGTTACCCGCCGGATTATCTTGTACGCCTTGCGCACCTTTCCACAAGGTCAGGTTTGAACCTGCCAAGTCAGCAGAACCACCCAAAACTTCTGGCAACAATGGTACAAGTGCCTGAAGTGCATTTTGACTGGCTTTACGCGTTGCAATGGTTTCAGCTTTTGCATTCACTTCAGCAATATAAGCATCTGCTTTAGCGACAAAATCAGCCGGTAATTCACCGCTTAAACGACGTTTAAGTTCAGCTGCTTCAGTTGGGTATTTTGCAGCATATGCAGCAAAAGTTTCATTCCATGCAGATTCAGATTGAGCACCTTTGTCTTTGGCATCCCAAGCTGCATAAACGTCAGCAGGAATTTCGAATGGACCTTCAGTCCAACCCAAAGCTTCACGCGTCAAGGCGATTTCGTCATTACCCAGTGGTGCACCATGACAATCTTCTTTACCTTGTTTGTTTGGTGAACCTAAACCAATAATTGTTTTACAGATAATTAAAGTCGGTTTAGCCGTTTCAGCTTTTGCTGCAACAGTTGCTTGACGGATCGCATCGCTATCGTGACCATCCACTTTAATCACTTGCCAGCCATAAGCGTGGAAACGTTGTTCTGTATCGTCAGAGAACCAGCCTTCAACTTCACCATCAATAGAAATGCCGTTGTCATCGTAATAAACGACAAGTTTACCCAGACCCAAAGTACCTGCAAGTGAACATGCTTCATGAGAAACACCTTCCATCAAGCAGCCATCACCCAAGAAACAGTAAGTGAAGTGGTCAACCACTTTGATGTCGTCTTTGTTAAATTGCGCAGCCAAAGTTTTTTCAGCCAGCGCAAAACCAACCGCATTGGCAATACCCTGACCCAATGGACCAGTCGTGGTTTCAATCCCTGGTGCATAACCTAATTCAGGGTGACCTGGAGTTTTAGAATGCAACTGGCGGAAAGATTTTAAATCTTCAATAGAGAGATCATAACCGGTCAAATGCAATAATGCATATTGCAACATAGAGCCATGGCCGTTAGACAATACAAAACGGTCACGGTTGGCCCATTGCGGGTTTTGCGGGTTATGATTTAAAAATTCACGCCAAACGACATCAGCGATGTCTGCCATCCCCATCGGAGCACCTGGATGTCCTGAATTTGCTTTTTGCACAGCATCCATTGCCAATACACGAATTGCGTTTGCAATACGACGTTCGTTAAGCGGGGTTGTCATAGGTCAGAGTCCAACTAAATCGTTTAAAGAATATGATGAATAGGAAAATTCAAAGCTGGCTATATTGTCTTAAAAAAACAGCAAAGGGTAAAGTCTAATAGCCAACATTTCGGCATTTATTCACCACTGGACATACTTTAATGCAGGCAGAGCTCAATTTCACATCATTTGCAGCGACTTAGCGCATGATTAAATACCTTGGCTTATTTAATCTAAAATTTATATATGACACTTTAACCATTATTAATTACATAAGCGTTGTTTCACCAGTTGCTTTTATTTCTTCAAGTGGGAAAAGATAAAGAGTATCCAACAATGATGAAAAACCTTTACTTTGGCTATTGAATATAGGCTTTAAAGCTTTTCCTCATTTACAGAATCATTTTATTGTTTATGCTTTGATAAATACCCGCTACAAAATTACAGGGTAAGTTAAATTTTTGGCCTTACCCAATTGATGAATAAACACTCAAAAGCCTTAAAAATGAATTTGATTCACTTTAAACAAAACTAACTGAAAAATTTAATTCCTCTTAACTGTATCGCTTCACTTTTATAAAGTTTCATCCTGTCAGGCTTTTTTCAAAATGATTTTTTGTCGAAGTTAATATATAACAATAATATATATATAAATTCTTAAATGATTAAATATATTTATAATCGTTTTTGATTAAATAGAAATGCTTTTGAAGCAAGGATTAAATATTTGCTTAAGCAAATTTTTGTTATAAGCAAAACTACTATTTCAAGCTCATTTTTAACGACTTATCAGTTTTTTAGATGCCCATATCAATTAAAAAGTCATTGAATTGAAATAAATTCATCCATTTTTATCGTCTAGAACTGGTCCAAAAGTCCAACTCGATGTAACATATTGCGTCTTTTGAATTAACTGTGATAGGACTTATGCGCGAGTACGCTGTATTTACCTCGGAATCTGTAAGCGAAGGCCATCCGGATAAAATGGCTGACCAAATCAGTGACGCTATTTTGGATGCAATCTTAAAAGAAGACCCTTATGCACGGGTTGCTTGTGAAACGCTTGTAAAAACGGGTGCGGTAGTACTTGCCGGTGAAATCACAACAACTGCTAACGTCGACTTTGAAGCAATCGTACGTCAAACCGTAAATGGTATTGGTTACCACCATTCTGACCTCGGTTTCGATGGTTCAACCTGTGCCGTCATCAACATGATTGGTAAACAGTCTCCTGAAATTGCTCAGGGTGTAGACCGCCAAAAACCTGAAGATCAGGGTGCCGGTGACCAGGGCTTGATGTTTGGTTATGCCAGCCGTGAAACTGACGTGTTAATGCCAGCTCCTATTTCATATGCACACCGCTTAATGGAAAAACAGGCTGAGTTACGTCGTAATGGTTCATTACCATGGTTACGTCCAGATGCGAAAAGTCAGGTGACTTTTGCCTATGAAAATGGCGTGCCTGTCCGTTTGGATGCTGTGGTACTTTCTACCCAGCACGATCCTGAAATTTCACAAGCCAACTTAAAAGAAGCTGTGATTGAAGAAATCGTAAAGAAAATCATTCCTGCCGAAATGTTCCATGCAGACACCAAATTCCACATCAACCCGACTGGGATGTTTGTGATTGGCGGTCCTGTAGGTGACTGTGGTTTAACTGGCCGTAAAATCATTGTCGATACTTACGGTGGTATGGCTCGTCACGGCGGCGGTGCTTTCTCTGGTAAAGATCCATCTAAAGTTGACCGTTCAGCAGCTTATGCCGGGCGTTATGTAGCGAAAAATATTGTAGCAGCTGGCCTAGCAGATAAATGTGAAATCCAGGTGTCTTATGCGATTGGTGTTGCTGAGCCTACCTCTATTTCAATCAATACATTTAACACAGCCAAAGTACCTGAAGAATTCATTATTCAATTGGTTCGTGAGCACTTTGACTTGCGTCCATACGGCATTACCCGCATGTTGAATCTGATTCAACCGATGTATAAGCAGACTGCTGCTTATGGTCACTTTGGCCGTCAAGGTTCAGATACTGCATTTACCTGGGAAAAAACCGATAAAGTGGAAGCACTTAAAGCCTCTGCCGGACTGTAATTTTTCCATCAAAAAGCCCACAACAATGTGGGCTTTTTTATTTCTGCTTTAAAATAATATAGCAAAGCCTAAAATGTTATGATCAATCATCGTTTTATGGCATAGGATAAAAACATGACTGTTATTCTTCAAGTTGACTTCCCTTCTCAAGGTCCATTTGGCGAGGAAATGAGTCAGACCTATCAACAACTTGCCGAAAGCATTAATCAGGAAGATGGCATCTTATGGAAAATATGGACAGAAAATAGTTCCACCCAAGAAGCGGGCGGCATCTATTTATTTGACAACCAAGCGAATGCAGAAAAATACTTAAATATGCACACTGCACGTCTGCAAAGTTTTGGCATCGATAATATTCGTGGAAAAATTTTTGAAGTGAATAATCCTCTGTCTACCATCAATCAGGCAGACTTTTTAAATCCATAAAATCTAAAAGTTGCTCAACAAAAAAATCCTGACCATTAAAAAATCAGGATTTTTTCAATCACTCAAACTGAATTCTGTTATTTTCTGGTATTAATCACTTCAAGTACAGAAGGTTGCAGAGGAACATCTTGATGATCCTGTAAATAAACATGGCTAATTTTAAAAAGAATAACGGCTGCCAGACAGGTTAAAATACACAAAATCCAGAAACCATAAGGACTTCTTATATTATGTGAACCACAACTACTACATTCCTTTTCAGTCGATTCAACAACTTTGTTACAACAGGCACAATGATATTGATATAGCATAGCTATGCTCCTACCATTTTTGTTTTTATTTTCCATCTTTTAGTATTGATGGACCGGAGTTTCAATAAAATATTAAGCCAGTCTTTTTGAGAAGACAAGCTTATTGATCTACAAGTAAAGCCTCCGAAGTAAAAATAGTTCCAGCACAAATTTAAGATACTAATTTTTATAAAAAAATAAAAACCTCAAAATAAAGAGCCCCTGTTTGGAACACCAAACATCACCCTTAAATCTGTATATTTTAATCTTCTCCCTAAAGGCTCGTATTTTGAGTAAAATAGCCCTGAATAACTTGAAAGGGAGGATCTTATGGTTCAACTGATTAAAAAAGGCGGCTTACGCGAACGTGCCAACCGTAGTCGCAGCTATAAAGGTTCAGAAAATACAGAAGCGACCTTAAAACCTAATCGTTATGTACAGCCACAAAAAAATGAGGAGGTAATATCCACTACTCCCTCATCTACTCCTGCGACTGATGCTATCAGCAAAGAGTATTAAAACATGGCAAGTACGTCATACCATAACCAGATGGCGAAAATCAGAAATAACCCGCCCGAAATCACATCAATATAACTGCCAGAATGCTGATAGGCCGTTTTAATTTTTGGCCTAGACAAAATCAGCATGAGCAAAGTAAAGACCAAAAAAGTTTGGATTGGGATAATAATGGCCAGCTGTGTTTTTAAATGGCTCGAAGCTGAAGAACTTAAGGCCAAAGAAAAGACACTACTAAAATAAATCAGCGTTTTAGGATTAGAGAGATTGGTCAACAATCCCGATAAAAAATAATTTTGCGCATCTGCTGTTGCAACTTGCTGACCATCCGTCTCTATGCCGGTGTGCTGTTTAAGGGTTTTTAAACCGCCATTCAGCATGGCCCAGCCCATCCGTGCCAGAAATAGCCCACCGACCAGCATTAAAATCTGTTGTATCCATGGAAATTGTTCAACCAGCACAGTAAAGCCCAGCAAGGTCAGCACCACCCAAACCAGAATGCCGACTGAAATACCCAGAATAATCTTTAATGTATTGGCTCTTGAGGTCGATGCCGAACTTTTGGCAATCAATAAAACATCAGGTCCCGGGCTAAGCTGTGCAACAAAATGCAGTGCACAAATGGTCAAAAGCAGTGACATAGAAATAGTGGAGATTTTTAAAAAACGTATTATATCGTTTGTTTAATCTTTTGCATGATTGCAGCTTTAAATAATTTAGATAAAAATTCAGAACATAAAAAAGCCGAAGCATGATGATTCGGCTTAAAAAATATCATTTTAAAAATTATTTTTTCACATCTTTCAATTCAATTTTTTTCGCTTCAGGTGTTACTTCACGTGCTTCACCATCAATGATGCTGGAATCGCGATGCTGTGAACCGCCTTGCTGCATGCCTTGCATTTGACGCATTAAATCCGCAAATGGGTTTTGCCCTTGAGCATCACCGCCCATGCCATTCATATTACCCATCATGCCACCCATCATTTTATCCATCATGGCTTGCTGACGTTTGGCCATGGTTTTCATCATGACATTTTTAAAGGCATTCTGAACGCCCGGAATCAAAATTAACAATGCCAAGACATCGGTAATTAAACCTGGAATCAGCAGGAAAAAACCGGCCAGAATTTTAGGCAAATTATTGGTCAATGCAGGATCACCACTCATTTGCCCCATTTGCATTTGCTGCATTTGTGGCATCAAACCTGCTGAATATTTACGAATCAGGTTCATCCCGATAAAGAAGGCTGCAACAAACCAGAAAAATACGTACCACATGCTGCCGACGAGGTCACCCACGCCAATCCAGACAAAAACTTCCAGGATTAAGCCAACCAGTACAATAAGAAATAATTTCATGAAAATTAATCTAATCTCAACAAAATGAATAAGGTGTAGTCATTAACTGCTTAATCACTATCAAGCTTTTTTGCTACGCTTATGTAACAATATGGGCATTATTTTATTTTTAAAGGCTTTGCATGTCATTAATTATCGGTATTGACCCCGGTTCACGCTTAACAGGTTATGGCATTATCGAAAAAGATGGACAAAAATTAACATTTGTAGATGCAGGAACCATTCGTACCGAAACCCCGGAAATGCCTGAACGCTTGAAACGGATTTTTGCAGGTGTGGAACGGATTGTTAAATTTCATGGCCCTACCGAAGCTGCAGTTGAACAGGTCTTTATGGCACAAAACCCGGACTCTGCTTTAAAACTGGGACAAGCTCGTGGTGCAGCCATTGCCGCCTTGGTGAATCTGGATTTGCAGGTGGCTGAATATACTGCCCGTCAAATCAAACAGTCTGTAGTCGGTTATGGTGCAGCGGATAAAGAACAAGTGCAGATGATGGTGATGCGGATTTTAAATTTAAGCATCAAACCACAGCAGGATGCTGCCGATGCCTTGGCTGCTGCGATTTGTCATGCCCATGCCTCAGGCAGTATGAGCAAAATGGCGGTACTGAATGCTTTAGGGGGTATGGCCCGCGGTCGTAGCCGTTACAGTGGTAGAAGACGTTAAGCACGCTTAAAGATAAGGTGCAAAATCCTGACGCATTTCCCGGACCGAGGGTTGTTTGCTATAAGTAAAAGTCACTCTCCGTCCAAAATTTCGTATATTCTTTTCCTGATTTTGGTCAATTCGAATCATGATTCGCTCTTCAAACTGGTCATGCGTATTGTACTCACCGATAACAATCACACCATTTCTTTCAATGACTTTATATGGGCTAAATTCTTTTTCTACAATGTCTTTAAATGATCTGCTCGCCATACCCATATCAGCACGTTGCGTATAAATCACCAGAACAGTACAAGCAATTACAACAATAGCGACCACCAGATATTTATCCATCTTTTCCTTTAACTCATTATTCTTATCGTTTCTTATTTAATACAGGATTTTAAATTCTTTAAGATAAGCATCGGGCTGGACTGGTGTTTGAATAATTCCTGAAACTTCTGCCCGACTCGGCCCTAGCCAACTTCGCTGCAAAAGCTCTTCAATGATCAGTTCATCACCGGCAACCAGGGCCTCCACTTCACCCGTAGTCAAATTTTTCACATAACCTTTTAACTCTAATTCTTCAGCCTGCTGGGCAAACCAGCGACGATAACTGACGCCTTGAACCTTACCCTGAATAATCAGTTTAACCATCCTATTCATTTGCCATTTCCCTGATTCACTACATGATAAATTGCTGCATGCATATGCTGCGCCTGCAAACCACGCATGCCTTGCTCTGCCAGCCAGTCCCCCGCTAAGGCATGCAAAGTGACAATTTCATGCAGCTGGATTTTCCCGGCAAACTGGGCTTTTAAGCTGGCAGTCATACCGGCCAAAACATCCCCCATACCGCCAGTTCCCATGCCTGCATTACCGGCGGTACAAATCCACAGCTGATCTTCCAGAATTAAACTGCCTGAACCTTTCAGTACCCATTGTCCGGCATATTTTTCCTGAAGGGCATGTATCGCTGCGACTCGATCATTTTCAACGTCTTTGACTGAACAACCCAACAATTTTGCCGCCTCACCCGAATGAGGTGTAGCGTAACTATTTGCCTTTAATGTTTCTGGATGCTCCGCTAAGAACCACAATGCATCGGCATCCAGCACCACATGTAAATGGTCAGCTGAATTTAACTTCGGAAACCATTTAAAATAGTGCTGTTCTGACCACGTATCACGTCCTAAACCCATACCAAAGCTGACTGCATCCACATGATCTAATAATTGCTGAATCTCGGCTTCGGTCAAAGCATTGATATCACGCAGCATAATATTCGGTGAGCGCGCCAAAATCGCAGTGTGATGTTTTTCATGGCAGGCAACTGTGACTTTCCCCGCACCTGCACTAAAAGCAGATTCAGCCGCCATCATTACTGCACCACCCATATTTTCATGGCCACCCACGACCAGCACATGACCATAACTACCTTTATGACCAAAAGCTTGGCGTTGCGGTAAATGAATACTCTGCGATGAAAGCTGGGCAATGGGCTTTAATTCAGTATCGGTAGGGATCAGCGAAATAACTTCAACCTGACCTGTAAACTCTTTGCCTTGTCCGGTAAATAGTCCGGCTTTTAAACCTAAAGCCGAATAGGTGTAATCTGCCTTAATGGCGCAGGGTAAGGGCTGGCCACTATTTGCTTGTAAGCCACTTGGAATATCAATGGCGATTTTCAGGCCTGTTTCAGCATTGATACTTTGAATGATCTGTTGCCAGTCTGCCCCCAGTTCTCGGTTTAAGCCGATGCCAAACAGCGCATCAATATAAACCTCATACTGTTTTTGAAATGCAAATCCGGAATGGATATTGATTTCAGCATCGACTGCTTCTTGATAGGCATGATGTAAATCTTTAGAGGCACCTAATTCAGCTGCATAAATGTCTACCTCAAAACCCTGTTGTTTTAAATATTTGGCAGTAAGATAACCATCTCCAGCATTATTGCCCTGTCCACAGCAGACCGCAATATTTTGGATATTTTGTCGCTGAAAAATGGGAACTAAGCGCTGCGCAATCATCCAGGCCACTTGCTGCATTAAGCCATAAGAACTGTTTTGCTTGGCAAACCAGCGTTGCTCCCAGGCTTGAATACTTTGGCTATGATAAACAGGGCTATGGTAAACTTGCTGAGGCATTGTTCTTCCTTTTTTATATCATTATGGCTTCATCCGCAGCATCACAAAAAATTCCTTTAGATCAAACCGATCCTGAAGCGCTGAAAGCGTGGATTAAAGCACAGGCATTGCAATTAGGTTTTAGTGATTGTGTCATTGCCAAACCGGATGCTCAAGAAGAATTACCACGTTTTCAAGAATATTTGAAACGTGGCTACCATGGTGACATGAAATTTCTAGAAGAAAACCTGGAAAAACGGGCCGATCCGACTTTGCTAGTGCCGGGGACCAAAAGCATTATCTGTGTCCGGATGAACTACTTGGTAGAGACACCCAAGCCACGTTATGTCCCGGATGAACCAAATGCCGCCATCATTGCACGTTACGCACGTGGCCGTGATTACCATAAAACCATGCGTGGCCGTCTCAAAACCCTGGCCAGCAAAATTCGGGAAAAAGTGGGAGATTTTGAATCTCGCCCCTTTGCCGACTCTGCTCCCATCTTTGAAAAATCTTTGGCTGAAAATGCCGGCATGGGCTGGACCGGAAAACACACCTTACTGATCCATAAAAAATCAGGTTCATTTTTTGTTTTGGGTGAACTGTTTACTTCACTTGAACTACCCTTTGACAGTCCTGCAACCAAGCACTGCGGCTCATGTACGGCGTGTATTGATATTTGCCCAACCCAAGCCATTGTTGAACCCTATATGCTCGATGCACGTAAATGTATTGCCTATTTGACCATTGAATATCAAGGCATTATTCCTGAAGAATTGCGCCGTAGCATCGGTAACCGTGTATTTGGCTGTGATGATTGCCAGCTGATCTGTCCCTGGAACAGTTTTGCCAAGAAAACCACAATTGAAGATTTTAATCCGCGACATGGTTTAGATCAGGTGAGTTTACTGGACTTATGGCATTGGGATGAACAAACTTTTTTAGCCCATACCGAAGGCAGTCCACTACGACGCACTGGTTACCAAAGCTTTATGCGTAATATTGCCATTGGTTTGGGCAATACACCTTTTTCCGCTGAAATTATAGAAACTTTAAAGCAAACGCGCGACCAGCATGATGAGATTGTGCAAGTCCATATTGACTGGGCAATTCAAGAACATCTGGCCAAATCCAGTTCCATACTGAGCCAAAATTAACAGCGGTTGCTCCAGTTTTTTAATTTCAAGATACTGACAAAGTTTTACCTTAATAAAAAACATAAACTCCAGATCAGGACAAAATTATAAAAATAATAAAAAAACTTTGCAGTGATATTTATAGTAAATAGCTTCAATTTGTTACTAAATATACAATCTTACAATTACTATAAACTTTAAAAATCAATCGTTAGATGCTATTAAATTTGGTCGTTTATGCCTTTGGATTTGGCATAAATTATGTATGATAAAAGTAATAATGAAGATATTTATGGAATTTCACTAATGAATGTACGTAATGACTGGACACGAGAAGAAATTCAGGATTTATATAACCAGCCTTTTTTAGATCTGGTTTTTGAAGCACAGCGCATTCATCGTGAACACTTTCCTGCAAATACCATTCAGGTCAGTACCCTACTTTCAATCAAAACAGGTAAATGCCCGGAAGACTGTAAGTATTGTTCACAATCGGCGCATTATGATTCGAAACTTGAAGCCGAAAAACGTATTGCCGTGGATAAAGTGATTCAGGAAGCCAAAGAAGCGCTTGCTTCTGGTTCATCTCGTTTCTGCATGGGGGCAGCATGGCGTAATCCGCATGAACGCGATATGCCTTATGTACTGGAAATGGTACGTGAAGTGAAGTCACTGGGTCTGGAAACCTGCATGACTTTAGGTATGCTCAATCAGTCTCAGGCAGAACGTTTAAAAGATGCCGGTCTCGACTATTACAACCACAATCTAGATACCTCACGTGAATACTATTCCAATGTGATCAGTACCCGTACCTTTGATGACCGCTTAAATACGCTGGATTTTGTCCGTCAAGCCGGCATGAAAGTGTGTAGTGGCGGAATTGTCGGTTTGGGTGAAAGCAGCCAGGACCGTATTGGTTTATTGCATGAGTTAGCGACTTTAGCGATTCATCCTGAATCAGTACCCATCAATATGCTAGTGCCAATTGAAGGTACGCCACTGGCTGATGTGGAAAAACTAGATGTGACTGAATGGATTCGTACCATTGCGGTTGCCCGGATTATTATGCCTAAAAGCTATATTCGCCTGTCTGCAGGGCGAGAGTCTTTGTCCGATTCTGATCAGGCACTGGCTTTTATGGCAGGTGCCAACTCGCTTTTCTCGGGTGAGAAACTCTTAACCACACCGAATGCCGGTGAAGGTCAGGACAGACAGTTATTTAACAAGTTAGGTTTAATCGCAGAAAAAGCCAAACCAACAGTCAAAGAACTCTCCGTAGATGCCATGGCCAGTTAAACTGAGCAAATTCTAAAAAAAGCCCTTTTAGGGCACTGCTGTCCCACAAATATCACAAGAAGAACCTCAATTGAGGTTCTTCTTGTTTTCGCCATTTTTTATCAGGCACAAAGAGTGATCTTAAAAGTTTCCTTTCAAATAAATTGACCTGAATAATTCGCAGTAAACGCTGAACACTCCATTCTTCTTGTGCCATGTGTTTAGCGAAGTTCACCAGTAAATAGGCGATTAATGCAATCCATATTTGCGTTTGTATCGCATTGCGGCTTCGACCTAGAAATGACTTCAGTTTTAAATTCTGCTTGATGGCTTTAAAGAATAACTCAATCTTCCAGCGG
>NZ_WXXM01000029.1:0-14953 GCF_011319235.1 Acinetobacter sp. SA01 | reverse complement strand
TTGTATCTCACCAGTATCAAAATGTATTTGAGCTACATCATTTGGAAAGTAGTGGATAGAAATAGGATTTATATCATCTCTGATGCTTTTTCCTTGGCGTACTGAATCAGTTTCCTGTAGAAGGATCGACATGAATAACTCCTTGTAATGAACTAAGTTGAGTCAGGTTAACTTTCTTACCTGTTGAAATTGAACTAATAACTAATATTAATAAGGAGTAAAAGTCGATTACGCCAATATTTATGTCAAATGCCGCCTTAATGTTTTTTACTAATTCGTATACTTCAGATCTATCATTAGGAGGCTTGAATCCGATAGCAAGAGATGTAGTCGCTCGATCAGTGGGATAATTTTTTCTCGATAGCAAAATAATTTTGTTTTCTAAAGCTTGTCTAATTGCTTTCACAGAAATTTCAGTTTCTTCTCCTGGAGATTTGATTTCTATGGGAATGCAAAAGTGATCATCGATGATCATCGCATCAGCTCTTTCATAATTTTGGCCTGCTCTAGAGGCATTACACTTAAATCCTAAGATTGTTAATAAATTAGCTATGAGAGGATAAAATATATATTGGTTTGCTGAACTATACTTATTAAATAACAAACGAGCAGCTTCTTCAGCGGAGTTAGTCTGAGCAATAGCCTCTTGTATTTCTATGTATAAGCTATCTGTAATAGCTGGTTCCTCATAATCAGTTTCAACAAGTTCTAGAAGAAAATTAAATTTTTCTGAGATTTTTGATATTTTTTCATCTACTAATCGAACTGTATTGCTTTCAATATTATTAATTTCTACAACTAGGTCCGGAGCCCATTTTTTAATTGTTTCTCTTGATAATTGCTGAAAAGGTGAAAAAAGAATTGTTTGATACTTGATGTCATTCTTTTTTAATAACGCTATGTCTGCTGTCAAGCTAGTCGAAATAGGACTTAAATCAAAGCCATGCCTTTCTAAAAAGCTATAGAAACTGCATCTTATGAATGCTGGTTTCAACTCATCTTTTAAATTATAAAAGTGTTCTAATCGATAGTCCTGACTGTCTAATATTCTAGCGGCTTCTTTTCTTCCTTCTTCTGTAATTAAAATTCCACTTTTTCTATTTTTAATTCCCCAACCTGTCCATGGTAATACGGCTATAGGAAATCTTGTATAATTCCCCATAGTAACAAGAGAGATTTTTCGTTCTGCTGAAATGAAATTTAACCATTTTTGTAATTTTTTTGGTTCTCCTCTACATTGCTCTAAGTTGATTAACATCCGTTGGAACTCAGATGCGTTAGTGTCATCTGATATGCTCATAGGCCCAACAATCATTTCATCTCTGGTGATAGAGTTTAAAGCATTCATTGTGAGTAAAATGCCACTTATAATGCGGAGATTTTGTTCACTTTTTACATCTAAAACTTCATTAGGATAAGAAATCCCTAATAAATTTTCTTTAAGGAGATTTATTGCTGTAGAGATATTTGAAGTAGCAACATATATTCCTAATAATGAAAATGTAAATTTTAATTTAGCAGTAGTTGATTGTATCCACCCTAGAGTTCGAAATAGTTCAGCATACATTTTTGACTGATTGTATAAAGGATCTCTACTTCGATCGGATCTAGTTGATCTAGCTAGGGCTTCTTTACCAATGGCACCTTGTGATGTCACATTATTAGTTTCAATCATTGCACTAGTAATATGATCTAGCTCGAATACTGAATTATTTTTCAATAATGGATAAATATCCCTAAAAACTTTCAAAAAAATTGTTAAATCTGATACTGGATTAGGTATACGTTGCATCAAATCATTCCACTAATAAATATTTAAATTTTAGTATCTTAAATTGTATACATAAAAGAAAAAATAATTTTTATAAGATTATTGTTTTATTAGATATTATGAAGAAAATCTAAAATTAACATAATACGCGTTATACGAATTCCCAAGGCATGGCTTTTAGTCATGCTTTTTTTATCAAAAGAGTATAGCTGAATGATAGCGAGCCAAATAATATAAAGCATCTATCATTAAACTTAATGCAATAATTAAATGATAGTATTATCATTGATCTAATAGAATTAAGGCTAAATGATAGAAATGAATACACGTATTTATCTACGAGCTTCAACTAAAGATCAAGATGCAGAAAGGGCTTTGCAGATTCTTCAGGATCTAAACCAAAATTTGAATTTGGGCGAAACCATTGTGTACGTGGAAAACTATAGTGGTACGAAGTTAGACCGACCTGAATTGAATAAGCTACTGTCAGAAGCAAATCAAGGTGACACCTTGTTGGTTGAAAGTATTGACCGCTTATCACGCCTAACCCAACGAGATTTTCAAGAGCTGAAGCGCAGGATTCAGGAGAAGGGACTTCGTTTAGTCGTAGCAGATCTTCCTACTACCTACCAAATGATTCAAACCAGTGACAGCATTACTCATTCAATCCTGGAACTCATCAATAATATGTTGATTGATCTTCTGGCAACGATGGCTCGTCTGGACAATGAGAAACGTATAGAACGTATTAAGCAGGGCCTGACACGTTCGGGTTACAAACCAACAGGCAAGAAGGCAAATGAGGCTAAGCACAAACGGATAAAAGAATTGCTAGCAGTTGGCAATATGACTAAGGAAGAAATTGCTAAAGCAGTGAATTGTGGAGTTGCAACTGTTTATCGAGTTGCTAAAGTTATCTAAAAGAGGCTTATCTCAACGCGCCCCAATGGGGCTCCGCTGCATTCAGGTTGCTTCACATAAGAAATTTTATGTTAAATGTAATTGTTTTTAAGATATAGAAATTAAAAACCCCAGCTTAAGCTGGGGTGAAATTTTTGGTCTTTATACATACTCATACACATCTATTAGATGCCATCGGATGTATGTACCAACCTAATTGCTATGATACCCAAAATAATAGGAGAACACAAGTTTCTATGTCATGATGTTTAAGACATTGTTTTTTATTGATTAACATGGATCAAAATTTATCTAAAATTGTAGATTTAATTTCATTAGAAAGATTAAAGAGCTACGAACAAGTATTCGATACTAAGAGTGAAAATGAACTATTAGGTGTTTATTTCTGGAATATTCATATCTCTTCATTATTTTTTAAACTTAGTACGATCATTGAGGTTTCTCTAAGAAACTCTATGCATAATGCTTTTTCTACTAAGATGGGGAATACTTGGTGGCAAATTTCCAAACTCCATTATTCATCTTATAGTGCGACGCCTGATCATAAAGCACCAGAGGTTGTTCGTGATGTCAGAGGTTACTTCAAGGCTGCAAGGAATACTGTCATTAGAGATAAGAAAGAAAGATATAATTTAGAGTTGTATATTCCACAAGATCCAGAGGTAATTTCAGCAACAGTTTTCTATGTATGGGAGTTGCTCTTAGATAGGGAATTTGTTGGGAATAACTTAATTTGGCCTGCAAATTTAAGTAAGGTTTTCAAAGGGTGGCCAAAAGATAAGAATGCTAGTGAACTCCTACAAATTGTAAGAGATGATCTAAAAAGTATTCGAGATTTCAGAAATCGTATTTCCCATAACGAACCTATATGGAAGGCATATGGTGTCACTGATGATAGTTTAGCTATAGATTATTTAGTTAAAAAATTATCAACTATGGAAAATATATTAAATGTAATTTCTCCAGATAAAAGAAAATTTGTTGAAGCTAAGGGCTTGATAAATGAGATTAAGGCTTCACTAACAACGACAGCTATTGCTTCATTTAAGAGTTTCTAGAATAAAGATGGCTATAGTAATTTTCATGAAAAATATATGTAGGGGGTAATATGCCTAGTTGTCCAAATTGTTTATCAACGCACTTAGAAGAAGAAATGTACTTGGGGTCTAAGACAGGAGACTATAAGTGTCTTCAATGTAAATTTACAGATCATAATAGTGTTTTTAAAGATCATACACTTTATGAAAAATATTCAGAAAAGCCCGTTCAGAATAGAAAGTATGTAGTAGAAGGCGATTTAAGCTCAGAAAAAACTCGTGATAATTATCCAACAAAAGTGCTGTGTGATGAGTGTGCTGGTAACTACACTATTATTCATGAAGAAGGTGTAACAAAAGAATCTTGTGAAGACTGTTAGTTAGTACATATAAAAATGAAAAAAAGTATTCTGTCGAATACTTTTTTTTTAAGCGCTTAATTATTCATTGTTTGAAAACCAGTGTTCCCTCGTTCCAGAACATACAGAGCATTCAAAATCTTCATGATTGTAAGCATTTTCTAGATCTTCATCGTTAATATAATCATTTCCTTGGCATACACCTTCTACCATACCCTGACACTTAACTTTTTCTACTAAAGGCAGAATAGTTTTTTCAAAATAATATTTTTGCTTCTGTGATAAATCTAAATATCTATTTAAGTCCGCTACCACGAAGTTTAAGATTCCAATAGCTTTCACAGGATCTAAGCTATGTTGTTTTGCTAAATTCTCTACATAGTGAGGGTTGTTGGTATAAATAGCTTTTAAGGCACGATGTTGATATGTATTCATAATAAGGTAAGCCCCTTTTTATTAATTTGAGTTTTCTAAAACCAACATAACAGACGGTATACGAAGCTTAAAAATTGAGACTATCACACCAATTTTTATGTTTTTTTTAACCTTAAAGCCTAGACCATAGCCTAGGCTTTAAAATTTCGTATAACTGCCAATTATGTAAATTGGTCCTTTATACTAGATAAGAAAAGTTGCTGGTGAACTTTTAAATATTTTATAAGCGAGTACGAAAAGGGCGACTTGATTCGACCCGATCTCTCGTAACTTTATAGAGGGCTGAATTATTGATATTAGTGCCATCTTGTTTTATATAATCATCACCTAGCTCAATTTTATCTGCATGTTTTAAAATTGCAGCTTTGAATTTTTTACCTAACTCAATTCTTACACTTCTGTCTAAACTAGACCAATTAGGATAATCAAATTCTTCTTCATTTTTTATGCAGAACGTATATAACTCTTGCATTGTAAAAGCATCCAATCGTCTTCTATTTTTTAATGCAAGTTGAATTAAGCTATCGATAATTAATAATATTTCATCTTCATTAGGCTTTTCATTTGTTTCACAATCTCTTTCAACTAAAAAAGTTAAATACTCAGATATAGTCGTAAAATTATTACTTCTAGCGTTAATACAAACTTTTTCAATTAAATCGAGACTAGGGTTTTCAATACCTATAATATGCATGGTGGACTCCTATATTTATTTTAATATGAAAGCATATGCTTTGATTATGAGTCAATAGGTAACATATGTAATTTTATTTTTTTATTAGTTTCTCTAAAATTAATATAATACACTTTATACGAAATAGGTTGAGTTAATTGTTTTAAATCAGTAACTTGCAATCCATAAAAAAGCCTAGTTTAGTCAAACTAGGCTTTTTTATGGATTCTTCACGTTCCACGATTACTTATTAAGCAATGTTCCACGAGTTTGTGTAGTAAAAACTTAAAATTGTAAATAAGTTATGCAACTTAAATAAGTTACGTAACTTATTTGGTATGATCTAATACAACTTTTTGAAGTTCTTCAGCAGATAGATTTTCTAATTGACTAATAGCTGCTTTTAAGATGATAGAACGGTTCGCTTTAGCAACCCTACAATTTACCAAAAGAGTATCTATTTGCTGGTTCACATCTTCAGTTAAAGAGAAGGTATATCTTTTATAATTTTGCTGTGAGGGTTCTATCTTCTTGACACGTTTAGTCGCACCTTGAATAAAGCTTTCTATGATTTCATCGTTTGAAACTTGCTCAGATTTTTTTAAGCCCTTAAGTGCCATTAAAGATCTCCTAAAAACTCTTTAGCAATTTGTTCAATTTCTTGTTTGGCTTTTTCATCAGATGACATTTCAAAAACCGATAATCCATTTTCATCAGCATCATCGTAGATATTCCGATTGCATGTGAAATTATTCAATGGAGTCAAATCAAAAGATTCACATGCCTCTTTAGCATCTAGAATTCTTTGAGATTGGCTTGGTAAAGTTGGACATTGAGTAATGACTGCACGAGTATAAAGTTCTGGGTTCACAGCCTTGGCTAACCGAATCAATTTTTCAACATGAACTAACGTTTTTAAATCGCGTCTTTTTGGTCTAAATGGCAATAACATGTGAGAAGCAATTGTCATTGCTGAGCGTAGTGCTTCAGAATCTTGACCGCCTGCATCAATAATGATGTCTTGATAACGTTTAGAAAGATCTAATAATATTTGGCGAATATTTCCTGCTGCTTGAACAGAAGGAATACTTTCGACTTTACTATTTTCATCACGCTCTTTAATCCAATCAGTTGTAGTGCCTTGTGGATCGGCATCAAGTAATAAAATATCTCTTTTTTTAGATTGTAGATAAACTGCAAGATTTTGGGCTAGACAACTTTTGCCTGATCCCCCTTTTTCACCACCAACTAAAATAATCATTTTTATGCAACTTACGTAACTTATTTAAGTTAACATTATAAGAAACTTTTTATTAAGTTCAATAGAGCTTTAAACTTAATTAAATAACTTGCATAACTTACGTAAGTTATTAAGAAAGTATTTTTCGGTCAATGTTTTATAGTGATAAATAAAGAAAAAAAAACCGTCTCAAGTATTGCTAATTGAGACGGTTTTTTCTATATTTGACGGTACGCAGTTATTTGATGTTGACGCATCATTTAACGAAGATCAGCAGAGCTACCAACTCGTGCAGATTTCACCAAAAGGCTTGTACCTAACTAATATTATGACTTTTTTTAATATTTTTGCAAGCCGTTAATTGAAAAGCCTTCGTTATTTAGCATCCTGTCGACTATCAAATAAGCAACAAATTATTGCGGTTGAGTAATTCAATCCAATTTTTGTTCGATGTCGTTTGTTCTGCGTAACTATGGAAGTTTGTAAGTGCGTGTTTGTCACGGCTTCTTTAGAACGATTCATGTATGCAGGAGGATAAGTGACGGCAGGTACATGAATTACAAGACGATAATGTGTAGTAATACACTAGTCGCCCTCAAATCTGATGTATTGCACTATTGAGGGAACGCAGGGAATACGTTGGTCGATTGTTTAAGTGGTATGTTGGGTAATTCCCTCGCCGAGATAGCAAGCCAATGGGGGAGAAAGGCGTGTGCAGGGTGGAGATCAGCTCCATAAATACTCCCCTGCGAGACAATAATGACGCATCTTGTCTTGTACCGATTGAAGGCGACAGCGGCTCCATACCGTGATGTTTTTAAAAGGTGATATTCAAATACCTTTGCTAATTTTAAATTAGCGGAGGTAGGGTGAATATTACCGAAATCTGCTCAAGCTCACCACCCGTGAGGAACGAACGGCAGGGAGCTTGAGCAGATGAGATCATATTGTTGTTTTTCTTTTGTATCGTTTATAGACCAGTTAAAGGAGATTTGACATGAGCAAAGATAGAAAAGACGAAGATTTGGTTTCTCTCTCGATGAGCATTTTAGATAAACCTCCAAGAAGCTATAAACTTGATAAGGATGGATTCTTCAAAGAAGCTCAAGAGCAAATAAACACTTGGGAAGAGTTCTTTAAACTTTATAGTGATCCCAAAGGTTTAGAAAATTTTATGGCAGATCGTGAACAAGATATACCGAAAGATCGAAACTAGGCTTACAGTTTGCGTCAGTTTCAACTTTTAATGTTGTGGCTTATTTGTTTGTATATAGATTAAGAAAAGTCGCTTAGAATGCAAATGGTACGATTCTATGGCTGTTAAAAGATAAAAGGACTACCGCAAAATTGCGATAGTCCTTTTAAATTGTGATAAATCTCGTTTGATGGAGATCAATCGCTAGATTAAGAAATTTCAGCTAAGAAATTAAATAACCTAGTTGAAAATTTAGTTATAACAATAAGTTAAAACTAAGTTGGAGTTTTGAAGCTCCATAACTAAATTTTTATGAATCTTTAACTTCGATTGCATCTGCAAAAAAACTCAGTGACCAAACTGAAATGCGAGCAATTTTGTTAAAAAAACATAAAAATTAATTGGATACACTATCGTAGGATAGTTCTCGTATCGCTGAGAATTGCGTCAAAACATCAAAAGCCGTTTTGAAAGCTTGCAAATTAAGGAAATTGCTCCTGATCTGTTTAGCCAAAATGGGCAAGGTACAGACACCTTTCGCCATTATTGGTGACGACACCTTAGTTTTATTTAAACGTCTGTTCTGACGTTCCGACTTAACCTGTCGGGGTGATGCTTAAGTGCATCAATCTTTTGACTTCTCTCAACTGAAACCGATCTACAGAAACCACTCTGTATCCAACATCGTTTGTAGTAAGGGCGACCAAACCCTTACCCACTTTGCTGAATCACTATAGAAACCACCCATAGCAAAATCAAATTTCGTTCTCTTCTTTACTTGTGACCACATTAAAACCTTACGGTTACTCTGCTTAGCCTTTCGTCCTCAGAACTCTTTAACAAGTCGAATTATTACCAATAAACAACATTGGTTGACTCACGTCACTTAGAAACTTCGTTTTGTACTTGACCGTTTACTCTTGAAAAGTTACTTCAAAAGCCCGTTGTCGCTCTGATTAATGCGATTCGTGAAATCGCTCCTAATTGGCTAATCTCCCAATGGTTGAATTGGCTATGAACCAAAACAGTTGCTCTAAAAATCAAGCTGAACATGCTTACAATCGCATGAACCTGCACCATCTTCCCCACTTATCTCCAAAACTACTCGAATGCTATCAGCCTTCCTATAACCCTTAAAGCCTTGTCCATTACAGACGTGTCACACGTAAGTCGTCGTTCCGCAAACTTACTTAACAGGTGTCCAACCCCAATATTAGGTCGGTTTCTTTAAAGGTCAGGATAAAGCTCCTACATACTTTCCCACTTGCTTCACACTTTTCGGTTTTAACCGAAAAGCCAGAAGCTTGTTCGGTTGAGCTATTTACACGATGCTTTCATTTCTGAAAGCACCACAAACTTCGAAATATTATATATTTCAGCCATTTGCTACAGTTCCCCAAAATCAATTGATGCACATCTCACCAACCAATTTCTTTCTCTGTAATGCTCCCCTCAGTGGCATATCTTGGGCGGTATTCCTACCCAAGACAGGAGTTCTAACGTCTAGACAAATCCTAAAGCGGATTTGGTTCGACTCCTCTTCGATTTGGCATTCATGGTCGCCCAAAAACCACACAGCTTGTCATATAGACGGCTGTGCAAAATAAAATTTCCTAAAAGGAACGGGTAGAGGACGCAGAGATGCGTATTTTTGCAAACAAGCAAGCTCTCCATCCGCCCCCTGCGTAGCGTGACCGAGCCATTTGGCATGGCAGTCCGCTTCGCCGAGCGTGGGTAAAACTACCTTCCTATTAGTACGCAGTCGAAAATAAATTTTCGACTGCTAGGAAAGCTAACAAGTGATTGAAAGAGGATGGTCAGTCCTCCCGATCAAAGAGAAACAGGAGGGTTGGTCGCCCCTCCTGTTTGAGATAAGTCAAACGATTAGGGCGCACCCATCTTTCAAAAAGAAGAAAACTTGTTTTTAAAGAATTGCGTCATCTGATGACTACTTTAGGTGAAAAAATCGTCGGGGGCAACGTCTACCTTCGTTAATTTTAGGAACGACTTAACTACGGAATACGTTGCCCCCGAAACGGAGCAAAGCTCCGTTTGACAAACAGCAAAGCTGTTTGTTTCTAAAAGCTTTGCTACGCAAAGCTTTTATTTCTTTAGCTTCAAATTCATAAAAGACTATTCACTTTTATAAGATTTACTACTACAGTTTTACTACTACAGAATTTTAGGAACAGGGAATGGGGCATGATTTTTTACGCTACATCAGATGAAATTGCCATGATTGGCATTCTCAAGTGTGTGTCTATTGGCAAAGCTACTTACTATAAGAAAATGCTGATTGATTTAGATAAAGCGGAAGGTGCTTTGACTTCTCTTATCAAGAAGTACAACGTGGCACTTGGCAGAGCCACGACTTCACCTGAAAATCCATGTGCTGGGCACATGGTTGTGCAGTTGAATCAAACCCTTTTGGCTAAGCAAAAGTGCATGGTTTATCTATTGGTAACTTTGCCTATCGCTGTCCGTTCCCAAGCCGATGTATATAAAAAATTGGTTGATGATCTTGAAATCGTGGATTCTGATAAATTCAAGCCCGAACATAGAAAGAAAATTGCTGTGGAATGGCAAAAAGGCTTTATCAAAAAGGCTTTCACCACCAAATCCAATCAAAATCCTGACGATTTTTCTTGTCTTGAATGGGAGCATGAAAGGCTTTATATCTACACCAAAGATCAGATTAAGAAGCTTGTTTTACGCAGATCGGAGTACACAGATCGACAGAAGAAGAAGCAGTCGGCTTTGGATGCTAAAAGAGTTGAAAATGGTGAAGTGCCTAGAAATCTGAAAACAGTACGTTGGACATGGCATCTCACACCACACTATGCCAAGTACCTGAAACGCATAGCAGAACTGAAAATTGACCAAGCAATCTTGGCGAAGAAGTCGCAGAAAAAATCTGAAATTGAAAATCAACGGAAGATTGAAAACAGGAAGTTGTCGGATGATGCCAAAAAGGCAAGCTCACCGACTAAGGCTGAAATTGGACGCATGGTTAAGCTGACCCCAACCGAAGTTGCAGGCTGTGTTAGTGACGCAATTTTTTTAGTAAAGCACATGCCTGCATTTAGCGGTACTTCGAGTGATGTAGGTAAGATCGTCAGTGAGATTGAATGGCGGTTTAATGGTAAAGCAATCAAGCAATCAAAAGCTGTTCGAGCGAAAGATGGTAAAGCTAAGACTGCTCCACTTCCGATAACTAATGCTTTTAAAATCAAAGAATTGGCAAGTAGGGCAGGCTTTAATGCCTCACGTTTTGAGTTTAAATATCATTCTTTTGCCGACCTGAAAGATGCAATCGAGAGCTATAGAGAAGGCTTGGACGAGTCGCAGATCGTACAAAAGGAAAATGAGATCCTTTCACTATATGAAATCGAAAGACGGCATGTAACCAAGAGCCTAAAACAGAAAAATACAGAAGGTGCAAAACTTAGCGGTGGCGTGATTGAGGAAAAAATCAAAGACAGCCTTGCTAATAGATTCCTAAAATTCACAGGCTTTAGGAAAACCGCACCTGATGGTAGAGATAAACCAAATGACTAAGCAAACCAAAAGAAGTTTGGCTTTTTTTCTTGTCGTCCTCTGCGGTGTCGGTTTCCTAAACTGTATGTCGAGTAAAGAGCCACAAACCGATCAAGACAGTACCGCAAGAGCCGAGCAACGAGAACGTGATTTCATGCAAAAACAAGCCGAATACGTTGCAGAACATGGGCACAAACAGCATTACAGCTTAAAAGATGGAAAAGTTTATGAGTGAAAATTTGACAGATAAAGTCATCGGTTTCATGGCTGTCAGTGGTCACAAAGTCGATGCAGAAACCAAGCTGTTGTTAGAGCAACTTGATGCAGGAACACTTACATATGAAGAAGCAATAAAGCGTGTCTATGATGCTATTGAAAAACTTCCTACTAAGAAGGTCGTCACACAGCAAGATATCCAAGATTTTTTAGATGATTAGCCTAATTCTAATCAGTTAAATTCTATTCGCATTTTAATTTTTAAAAACAAAAAACCACCTAAAAAGGTGGCTTCTTGTACTGTATGAAAGATTTAGTTTGAAGCACTTTCACTTAAACAGATTAACTTGATAAGTTGAATATTAATATAAAATCAAAATATTGTCAAATTTATTATTAAATATCATGTGGATACATAAAACATTGACCCAAAAAAGTAAGACAATTTTACTTTGTGCTTACATCTAAATTTTGTATAAGAGATTTATGTTAAATAAAAAAAAGCCAAGAATGCTTTTGGAATACATTCTTAGCTGCACTGAAACAATCAGATATTTTAATAAAATATCTGATTATTCAAAGATGATAAACACTTAAGTAATAAATTTATATAAAAAGTGATAATCTTACATAATGTTTTTTAACTTTTAATAATCTTTGCTATGGTTTGGTAGGGTTTGGTGCTATAATGGATAATGTAAATAATGCTGATAAGGAATTTCTTACTATTTCTGAAGCAGCAAAATTTCTGAATGTGTCTGTGTCTACTCTTAGAAATTGGGATAAAGCAGGTAAACTTATGCCAGTTAGACATCCGATAAACTCTTATAGACTTTATCGTTCAGCTGATCTCCTAAAGTTAAAAAATATGATTCAAGGTAATATATGAATGAAATGGTAGAGCAGGATTCTTTAGATTCTGAAGTTGAACCTAGTAATGGAAAGTATGATCCACGAAATAAACTAAATGACTTAACTTCAAAAGAGTGGATTCCTGAAACTATATCTGTTTGGAATCAAAAAGGTTTAGGTGCTGGTCATCCTGACACGAAGATTGAAAGACAACATCCGGCTCCATTTTCTTTCACCGATGTTGCTAGATTAATTCGGTTTTTTACTAAAAGTGGTCAGACAGTATTAGATCCATTCTTAGGTATTGGTTCGACATTAAAAGCATGTGTCTTAGAAGGTCGAAGTGGTATAGGTATTGAGCTTAATCCAACCTTTGCGGAGCTTTCGCGTGAACGCTTGAATACAGAAGTTGATGATTTATTTTCTAATAATACTGAAATTACTATTCATGAAGGTGATTGTAGAGAAGTTCTGAGAACTATAGAAACAGAAAGTGTTGATTTTGTTGTTACTAGTCCTCCATATTGGTCAATTCTAAAAAAACAAGATCATAAAGCTAAGCAGGAACGTATAGAAAAAGGTTTAGTTTCTGATTATGGTGATGATCCTCGTGATTTAGGAAATATGGACTCTTATGAAGATTTCTTAGATGAGCTTGGTCTTATATTTAATGAATGTGGCCGTACCCTAAAAAAAGGGAAATATATGGGCATTATTGTTAGTGATTTTAGAGACAAGTCTAAGTACATCATGTTCCATGCTGATTTGGCTAAAGAGTTAGAAAAATACGGTTTAGAAATGCGTGGGCTAACTGTTCTTTATCAACGCCATAAACGAATTTTCCCTTATGGTTATCCATATGCTTTCGTACCTAATATTCATAATCAATATATTTTGATTCTACAGAAGTCTGCCAAATGATTGATTCACAGATTATTTTAGGTGACTGCATCGAAGAAATGCGTAAGATTCCTGATGGTTCCATTAATCTAATAGTTGCAGATCCTCCATATAACTTGAATAAAGACTTTGGTATATGGAAAGAGTCAGAAAAGAAAGATGAGTGGAAAGAATGGAACCGTGAATGGTTAGTTGAATGTAAAAGAATTTTATCTGATGAAGGTAATATTTTTGTTTATGGTATTCATCATCATATGTGTTGGGTTCAATGCTTAATGTATGAACTTGGATTTATGTATAGAAGACAGATTATCTGGCATTATGAAAATGGGTTTGCTGGCTATCGTCGATCATTGAATGCTACCTATGAACCATTATTATGGTTTTCTAAATCAAATAATTATATTTATCATGATATTAGGGAACCATATAAAAGTCAGGAAAGGTTAAAGCATAAGATCATAAAAAATGGAAAAGTTTGGCAACCAAATCCAGAAGGTCGGATGGTTGGTGATATTTGGGACTTCCCAACATTAGCTGGTAGACGATTCAAAGATGAAAAGGTTAATCATCCAACTCAAAAACCATTGAGTATTTCTAGGAGAATTATTAAACATTTCTCCAATGAAAATGATTTGGTTGTAATTCCATTCTCAGGTAGTGGTAGTGAATGTGTTGCTGCTGTTCTAGAAAATAGGAATTATCTAGGTTTTGAATTAAACCCAGAATATATAGCTATAGCTAATGAACGAATAGATAAAGTAATTAAAGAAAAAGAAGCGACATAGTCGCTTCTTTTTTATTTTGAAATATCTATATGAGAGGAGGAAGTATTTTCTAAATTTAATGGTCTACCTAAAATATTTTCAATGATTTCTTCTTTATAAGAAGAGTTATTTTTATCAAAATAAAAATAGTTATTTGAAATCAAAGGTTCAATCTGTTTTTTATTCCAATTTATTAGCATCAGTAGAAAAATAGTAACGGTTCCAACTTTTACATTAAGTACTTGATGTATATCCTCAATAATATGCCAATATTCAGAACGCTTATTTGGTAAAACATCTGAAATTATCAAAGGATATATATTTTCTTGATTCCAACCATATCTTGAGATTAAAACGGCCAGACCATCTAAGATGTCTCTAGGTGCATCTAGAATGGCTTCTTGTCCAAATTCAACCTCTGCAAAGGAATGAAAAGTATTTGACGAAAGAATTAAGTCCAT
Source organism: Acinetobacter sp. SA01 (assembly GCF_011319235.1). Taxonomy (NCBI): domain Bacteria; kingdom Pseudomonadati; phylum Pseudomonadota; class Gammaproteobacteria; order Moraxellales; family Moraxellaceae; genus Acinetobacter; species Acinetobacter sp. SA01. The sequence goes on along the minus strand of NZ_WXXM01000029.1, from coordinate 589 downwards.
TCTCATGGAGTTATTACCTTTTCGTTTCATTGAAGTAATTATGCCAGCCCCGATAAGAAGGTTTCTCGCTAATAAATTTGGTAATTTATCATCATATTTTTTTAATTTTCTAATGAAATTTTCAACTAGAAGGTCTGATTCAATACACATTGTTCCTGTACGTTCTAGCACCTGAAATTTATTTAAATCCTGTTGGTTCTTACTTCTAGATAAAGTGGCATTAGGAATAAAGACAGGATTTGGAATTAAATTTATATGTGCTCTTGTATCAGATAAGCTTATAGCTCCAATAGGACATCTAGATGCACATACCCCACAAGTAATACAAGATTCAGGGTTGATTTCAGGTGCATGAGTAAGATCATTAAAGAATATAGCTCCAGTTGCACATACATTTAAATCAGTATCTGCCGGATACCCTTGAAAGTTTAAAGGGCTCACTTCATATTCTTTAAATTTCATGCAGGGTATGTCAAAACAATTTAGGCAAGAAGCAGCTTGTATCTCACCAGTATCAAAATGTATTTGAGCTACATCATTTGGAAAGTAGTGGATAGAAATAGGATTTATATCATCTCTGATGCTTTTT
>NZ_WXXM01000028.1:0-30012 GCF_011319235.1 Acinetobacter sp. SA01 | reverse complement strand
GTAATTTCTACCATCAATCAATGAAAATAATTTCGATCAATCAACCAGTAAAAATCCACACAAGTTGTTCTTCATAATCTCTTAATGATCTTCTTACTGGTTCGTCACCAGCAAGCTAGGTCGGCTATATTACACTAGATATTCTCAGTGTCAATCAGTAATTCAAATTATTTTAAACTTTCTTTCTAAAACCCAACTCAATCAATTTTAACTAAGTTGCTGTTTTATCAGAAGTTTTAATCTTCATCACCGCCGATGGATGTGCATTCTACAGCATTTTAATGTGCTTGCAACACCTTTTTAAAAGCAGTTGAATCGGGTGTCTATTTTATAAACCATCAAACAAATAAGTATATGTTTTATATAATTAAATTATTTAAATATAATACTCATTATTTTATTTAGAAATATCACTTCAGCCTAAGATTATGAAAAATATAAATTTTATAAAATAAAAAACCAAAAAAGCAGGAGAATACTCCTGCTTTTTGCCTAATTTAAAGACAAATTAGAACTTCATACTCACCCGTGCCCAATAGTTACGTCCAATATTGTTAAACTGTTCATCACTATCAAAACCAAAGCCAGCACTGCCTGCTTTATTTAGATGCTCGGTATAGGTTTTATCAAGCACGTTATCAATACCGACTGACAAATCAACACCATCTCGTAAATGATAAGTTCCATTTAGGGATAAAGTGGCAAAACCTGCGCTTTCCTTAAAGTCCTTACCTACAATATTGCCTTGATTCTGGCTGATACGGCTTTGATCATCCACTATTCTCCATAATGCACCCAGAGTATAGTTGTCTTGAATATAACGTAAGTTGATACGTGCCTCTAAAGGCGCTATCTGTGGTAACGGTGTATTGTCTGTGGTATTTTCACCCCACGCATACATCGCACTCACATCCGCCTGAATTGCATCGGTAAACTGATAACCAACACCCGCTTCTGCACCAGCAATGCTTGCATCCACATTACGTGAATCTGCTGCATTGGCCATCATACTGGTCATCTTGGTTGGATCATAAGTCATCAAGATAAAATCATTGATTAGCCCAGCATAAGCTGAAGCCCAAGTATTTAATGCACCATGCTGATGCTGATAACCTAAGTCCAATTGTAAGGTTTTTTCAGTGTCCAAGCGTTTGAAGGTATGCATCGTACCTTCATAATCAGTTCTAAAAAGTTCCCAATAATCCGGCATGCGTTCAACATAGCCAAGACCAAGATAGCTTTTGGCATTATGATCTGGATGCTGGCTTTCTAAGCGTAAAAAGGCACTTGGTATGGTCTCAGTCCGCTTCACCCCTTTTGCCAGTTTTTCCACACTAACATCATCAACGCGTGCACCACCGACCAACTTATGTTGTTCAGTCATCTGATAGCTTAATTCACCAAATGCCCCATAGGAATTAAACTTCATATCTGTCTTCACGGGCATAGTCATCATGGCAGAGCTCATCCCACCAGCATGATGGTTTTGCTGTGAATCCACACCTGATACGAGTTGAAACTTGTCCCATTCACTGGTCATTGCAAGACGGGTATTCAGCGTACGGCGCGTAACATTCATGGATTTATCAGCCGCAGGAACGTCTCGTAAGCTATAGTTATCCATGACATGATCGTTAAAGTTATAATTGATTTGCCCTTCAACTTTTTTAATCACATCATTGATATTCTTTTTCTCAAATCGCAAGCCTAGACTTTCCCGGGCAAATTTAGAGCCATCCATATCACGGCCTGCATACACCACTTCACCGTCGGCTTTTCCCCCACTCAGTTCGATCCATGTATTTTCGTCCGGTGTCCAACCCAATGCGACATCGGCATTCCAGCGTTCCCAATCCGATGGAACAGTGGTGCCATCACCATCTTTATAACTATCCGACACAGAACGATTGGTATTCAGGCGGATATATTTTTTTTCATCGCCAATTGCCGTTTCCACATTCTGATCCAGACGACCATAAGAACCGAGCAGCACACTGGCCTGACCACGATAATTTTTTTCAGCCGTTAATTCTGTTTCCGGACCACGCTCAAAAATAACCGTCGCAGCCGAACCGGTATTGGCATATTGCACCGTCTGCGGTCCTTTAATCACCGAGATCCGGTCATAGCTTTCCGGGGAAATATACGACGTCGGTGAATCCATACGACTTGGGCATGCCCCGAGGTTTTCCGTACCATCGGTCAAAATTTTAATCCGTGAACCAAACATACCACGGAAGGTGACATCACCATTGGTTCCGGCACCGCTATTGACTGAACTAAAACCGACAATACTTTGCAGATAATCTGCACCATCTGTCGCCGGAATCGGCTGGATCGGCTGTTTGGGATCGGCATGCACAATCAAACCATTAGCATCATTGCCCTGATGAGCAGTTACCACAATCGGCGCTAAGGTTTGAACAGTAGTCGTTTGTTGCTCGGCAAATACAGCCGCTGAATAACCGGCAATACAAATCGCAGCCGCAAGAGGCTGTAAGTAGAATTTTGGCTGAGCCATTTTCAATCTCACTAATACATAAATATGAGCTGCGGTTGAAGCAGCGCAAGGGCTAGAGTCAGTCAAGACCCGAAAATACCTTTTGATTTATGCAAATAGTGGTGGGGCTCGCCCTTGGGGCAGAAGAAAGAGTCGCTGTAAAACAAACCAGACATGACTAAAAGTCTTCTGGAATGCCAATAAGCGTACTTGAATACGGTCTAAAACTTCTTTGACCTCCAGTTCAGGAGGCAAAACCAGATTACCGTAGACAGTACAATACTGACATTGATGATCGGCATCATGATGGCTATGTTCTACAGACTGCTGTTGATGATCTTGATGCAGCTGATGATGTGCATGTGTGGATGCGGAAATGTACGGTGAAGCAGGTTTTTGCAATAATGCACGCGTAATGGTTTCACAGACCGGAGCAATCTGATATTGCTTCGGCAGCAAAGGCTGTAAAAACACAGCAATCTGTAAAAATACGGCTATACAAGATAGCAATAGACCACTACGAAAAAGCACAGGCAAATCCTAAAATTTGTCGGCGGCCAGTATAACAAAGCCCAATTTAAATTGGGCTTTTTTTTAAACTATTTAATCCGGAAGTTGTATGGATTAGCGTTTCACCGCGACTTTTTCTTTTTGGCGCTGACGCACTACTTTTTCCACTTTTTCACGTGCACGTTGACGTTTTAAAGGCGATAAATAATCGACAAATAATTTACCATTTAAGTGATCCATTTCATGTTGAATACAAACAGCGAGAAGTTCATCCGCTTCTAGCTCAAATGATTGACCCTCAAGGTTAATTGCCTCTATTTTTACACGTGACGGACGCTCAACTTTATCGTATATTTGGGGCACTGACAGACAGCCTTCTTCATAAGGCTGAGTTTCTTCAGTTAATGGCGTAACTTTGGGGTTAATAAATACCATGGGTTGATCTTTATTTTCAGATAAATCCATGACAATCAGCTGAATATGACGATCCACCTGTGTAGCAGCCAAACCGATACCTGGGGCTTCATACATGGTTTCAAGCATATCGGCTACGAGCTGACGAATTTCATCAGTAACTTCTTCGACTGGTTTAGCAATGGTACGCAGACGGGGATCCGGGAAACTTAAAATAGGTAATAAGGCCATACGGTGTCCTCACTTATGCCATTGATCAAAAAACAAAATGAAGGAATGCTTCATCAAAAAAATGTGTGTAATATCGTTATTATAACGCAACTACATACATAATTTTAGGAATTATGATAATGAAAAAGGTTTTGAAGGGCATGCCAACTTTTAGTGCCTTGGGGTTTAAAAAACAATTGTTGGCACTTGCCGTATGTGTAAGTGTTGGGGCCGGCATGGTCAGCATTGCTGAAGCAGCACCTGCCCGTAATATCAATCCACCTGCATTAAAAGCCGGAGCACCACAAGTTTATGTGGTGAAAAAAGGCGATACTTTATGGGATATTTCCAAAAGATTTTTGAAGAATCCAGTACGTTGGCCTGAAATCTGGGCCAGCAATAAACATGTGAAAAACCCACACTGGATTTTCCCGGGTGACCGCCTGCTCATGTGTACCTATAACGGCAAACCAATTATTGGTAAAGATGAAGGTGATGGCTGTGAAGGGATTATCCGTCGTTATACCGGTGGCACCAAGTTACAACCTCAGGTTCGGGTGGAATCATTAAACAATGCCATTCCTGTCATTCCGCTGGAACACATCAAGCAGTGGTTAGAACGCAGCACCATTGTTGCACCTGAATCCATCACAGGTACGCCATACATTTTAGGCACGGCGGATCAACGTGTTCTGGCGGCTCAAGGTCAAACCGTATATGCGCGCGGTAATGGTCTGGAAGTGGGTCAACGCTATGCCGTTTACCGTGAAGGTGAACCGTATATGTTTACCGATGCAAAAGGCAAAAAATATAATGCCGGTCTTGAATTGATTCAGGTGGCATCTGGCATTGCCATCCGTGGTGAAAATGACATTACTACGCTTGAACTGACAGATACCTATAATTCAGAAGTTCGTCGTGGCGACCGTGTATTGCCTGAATACGATCCAATGCTTCCAACCTTGTTCTACCCAACCAATGCTGAAGATGTGGTTGCCGGTGGCCAAGTGGTTCGCGTGATGGGATCAATTGGCACTGCTGCAAAACACAGTGTGGTGACGATTGACCGTGGTAGTTTGCAAGGCGTTCAAGCTGGACAGGTATTGACGGTGAGCCAGAAAGGCGAAGTCGTGACTGACCCGAAAACCAAAGAGCGTATTCAACTCCCTGGACAACGCATTGGTAACATCATGGTATTCAAGAGCTTTGATAACCTGAGTTATGCCTATGTACTGGATAGCGAATTGCCAATTAAAGTCGGTGCTGGCATCCAGCCACCACTAATGGATGAATAATCCTTCAATCAAAATAAAATAAGGCTGAGATTCAGCCTTATTTTTTAAACAATAATTTAAACAATAAAAAGAAGACATCTTTAAAGGTCTCGTTATGCTCAATTCCTTAAGCACCTTGCAGCTGGATTACATTCGTTTATGGTTTCTGGTACAGCACTCTCTGCCCAGCTTTTATAAAATCCAGGAATACTATACCCATCTGGCAAAGGCAACACAGCCCGATCAAATTGAAACCTGGCAAAAACTTGGCATTCACAAAAACCATATTCAGCGGCTGCGAGATTTTCACCTTCCTGAATCACAGCGGCAATTTCAGCATTGTATTGATCTGATTCAAAAACAGAGTGATTTTGTACTGTTGCAGGATGATGCACACTACCCGCAGCAACTGTTGCTCTATGCCGATAGGCCGCCGATCCTGTTTGGTCAGGGCAATGTCCAAGCCCTGTTACAACCGCAAATTGCGATTGTCGGTAGCCGTAAACCCAGCAATCACGGACGCCAGGTGGCCTATGACTTTGCTTATTATCTCAGTGAAAAAGGCTTTTATATCAGCAGTGGCTTGGCACAAGGCATTGATGAAGCCGCCCATCAGGGTGCTTTGCAGCACAATCGCACCATTGCCGTGATGGGTACAGGCCTAGACCTGACCTATCCCAGTCAAAATCAGCCGTTGCGACAGCAGATTCTTGCTCAGGCCGGTACGGTAATCACCGAGTTCTTACCCGGAACCCCTCCTTTACAGCAGCATTTTCCGCGGCGCAACCGCATTGTCAGTGCCTTAAGCCTCGGGGTCATCGTTGCAGAAGCTGCACTGAAAAGCGGTTCTTTAATCACGGCAAAATGGGCAGCAGAACAAGGCAAATTGATCTTTGCCATTCCAGGACATATTTATAGCGAGCATCATCAAGGTTGCCATCAACTGATTCGTGAAGGTGCCATTTTAGTCGATCATCCTGAACAGGTGATTGAAGATCTAGCCCTGCCGACACAATGGCATACTCAACAGCACAGCGAACAGGCCAGCAAACTCGCTCCTTTGGATGCCCAGCCCGAACTGCCAGCGCATTTAAGCGTTTTGTACAATCAGCTGGACTGGGTCGGGCAACTTCTGGATGAGCTGGTCATTCAACTGCAGTTAGACATTGCCACCCTGACCAGTCAATTGATGGAACTGGAATTACTTGGCTTGTGCACCCAACAAGCTGGCATGTATCTACGTTGTCGTCCAGGCAAATAAGGTTCACAATAGCGCTTTAATCAATTTGAAGAGAAAGGTCTGATGATTAGCACCTCTGTTGCCGAAGCTGCTCAATGTTTAAAACAGGGACATGTTTTAGCATATCCCACAGAGGCAGTTTGGGGCTTAGGCTGTGATCCTTTTAACGAACAAGCGTTCCTGGAAATTCTACGTTTAAAGCAACGTCCCATTGAAAAAGGGGTAATTCTCCTGGCAGCACAAATTGCACAGGTAGAACATCTGTTAAAACCGCTGACTGCGGAAATGCGCCAACAGGTCATTGATTCATGGAGTCATCGCTCTCCGACTGAGCGTGCAACCACCTGGCTGTTACCTGCAGGTAACCATATTCCGGCATGGATTAAAGGCAACCATCCCAAAGTAGCGGTGCGGGTCACTACCCACCCCTTATGTGTCGCACTGTGCAATGCCTTTAACGGTTTTATTGTCTCGACCAGTGCCAATCCTGCAGGAGAAAACCCTGCCCGCTCCCTTCAGGAAGCCAGCCAATATTTTTCCAGCCAAGTAGATTATTTAAATGGCGATTTAGGTTTAAGCAAAGAACCTAGCCGTATTGTGGATGCTGAAACAGGTGAAGTGATCCGCGCTTAATACGGATCATTTTGATATAATACGGGCTGAATATTATTTTCAGGCAAAAAAAAGCTCAACCATATAGGGATGGTTGAGCATAAAAAGGATGTGCATAAATCACATCCAGAGGGTATGTAAATCTAGTTGCGAAGGTTTAAAAATTGTTAAGAATAACTTAAACATTCACGATATAAATATTATGTAATAATTAATTTCTTTATACAAATATATTATTTATCTTAAAAGACAGCTAAAAACTATCAAATATTTATCACTTTTTATTAATAATTTAAATTATCTCACTATTTTTTAATTATCTTTTAGCTAAATATCCATTTTAAATACTTTTTTAAAACCACGACTCAGACTTTATTTCCATAAAAATTAATGATAAAACCAGTTTATTTGTCTGTTTTTTAATCTGTTGTTTTTACATTTATGCATTTAATTTTGCTGTTGTTACCACCCGATCTTTCTTTTGAGCCAATAAAATACCCAATAAAATGATCAGACCACCGATGCTGTGATACATGGTCCATGCTTCACCTAACCACAGATTGGCAATAATGGCCGTACAGACTGGCATTAAATTCATAAAAATACTGGTTCGGTTCGGGCCGATCATCTGTACCGCCAGCATCCAGACCAAGGGTGCAATCAAAGAGGGAAAAATACCGGCATACAGCACACTGCTTACATTGTGTTGATCAATTGCATCCAGCCCCAAATATAAAACGAAGGGCAAATGGTAAAGCAGGGCAAAAATAATCTGAACATAAAGACTGATCAGCAAGGGAATCTGCAGTTGCCATTTTTTCAGGAAAACGCCATAAAACGCATAAAAAAATACCGCCAGTACCATCATGATATCGCCCGGATGTCCACCAGATTGCAGCAGATGGGTAAAATTTCCCTGAGCCATGACATAAAGCAAACCGGCAAAAGACAGCATGCTGCCTACAACGGCAAAACGGTTAGGCATATCCTTCAGCATGAGCATGGACACAAAAATGGTAAATACCGGAATAAAGGCATTGATAATGCCCATGTTAGTCGCAGTGGTATAATGCGCTGCGCTATAGCCCAACCCTTGATACAGCACCATACCAAAAGCACCAAGAACGGCGAGCTGCTTCCAGTGTGTCAAAACTAGCTGACGTTCACGCCAGACCTTGCCCAGCATAAACGGGGTTAAGACGATAAAAGCTACCAGCCAGCGATAGAAACTGATGCTAACCGGAGAAATATAGTCCGCCACATAACGGGTTACAGTAATGTTCATCGACCAGATTAAAACTGCAAGTAATGGCAAAACAAATGCCCACCAGACTGTTTTGTGTTGCTGTGTCATGCCCTGTACCCTGCTTGAATGTTCAGTTTTTATTTTTACTGAAGTCTGAAATAATTAGAATATCGAATTTCAGACATTAATACTGCGCTCAGGACACTGAAGCATTGGGTTGTGACGATTGAAATGACACCCAAGATCTTTCAGGCATGAATATACGCATACATAAAAATCAAGGATATTCACATGCTCCAGCAGATTCAAAACTATATAGAAGTGGATGAATTCTTTTATCAGAAAGATGAAATTATTGCGCCACACAGTTCATTATGGGGTGATTTCAATTTTAGTCTGAATGGTATTTTGGAATATGAAATTGAAGGACAAATTTATCTGTCACCACCCAATTATGGTCTGTGGCTCCCTCCACAAACAGCACATACTTCTATCGCACTAGATGAAAAAATCACCCACTATGTCTGTATTCGAGTACATCCTTGCTTATGTCAGCATTTTGCACCTTGCACCAAAACCTTAAGTATTCGCCCCTTTCTTCGGCATTTGGTGCATGAGATCTTAGAGCAAAAACAGCAGGGTATAACCACACTACATTATCAGCATTTATTACTGGTACTGATGGATCAACTAAAAACTGCAGTGGCATATGATCACTATTTACCGCAAACCAACCATGTTTTGCTTAAGCCGCTATTACAGCAATTGGCCAATCCACAGCTATTTCACAAGAGTTTGCAGCAACTTCTCAGCGGCTCGCCTATGAGCGAACGACATTTACTGCGCTTGAGCCAGCAAGAATTACAATTGAGCTTATCGGAATGGCGCAATCGGGCTAAAATTTTATATGCAATCGCTCAAATTCGCCAAGGCAAGACAGTGAAAAAATTGGCCTATGAGCTAGGTTATCAGCACAGTTCCAGCTTTATTGAGTTTTTTAAACGCTATACCGAACAAACACCTGCACAACTGCGTGATATCTAATACTTACATGAACTTAAATAACTGCTTTGCAATTTGCAGCAGCTTAACAACAAAAATGCCCTAGTCAGGGGCTAAAGTCCTATGCCATTTTGATGACAGCACTCTATTAAAGGGAGTCTCTCTAGAAGATACTGCTTAACTTTTTAATGTTTTTTAAATAGTTAGGTCTGATGTTGTCATTGGATCTATAAGGATGCGATATGAAAACCACCTTACTGGCTTCACTCTGCGTTGCTGCTGTGGCCTTAACGGCCTGTGATAAAAAACCAAATGAAACACCCGCATCGTCAGCAGCTACCAGCGCTTCCCCTGCAAGTACACAACCTGCAACCGCAGCACTGAGTACAAACAATATCAAAGATATTAAAAATGATTTAATTGAAATCCAGACGCTCTCCCAAAATCGTTCCAAAGAGGCTTTAGACTTGCAAAATAAAGCCAACCAGGCTGTGCAAAAAAATGATAAAGCCGCACTAAATACGATCATTGCAGAAATGAAAACCTATATTGCGAACTTTAACCGGGATCTGGATGCTTTAGCCCTAAAAAGTACCGAGCTAGACAAAGTACGTGGCAAAATTAAAGAATCCAATAATCTGGGTATCGAACTTTCTGAAGAAAGTATTGCCGAAAAACCGGATATGAAAAAAATTGCTGAACTGCGAGACCGGGCAACGCAATTGCAAAAAGAACTGGTCGCCGACATGCAGGCTCTGGAAAACAAAGTCAAAACCGCACAATAATGTATTGCATGATACAAACAGGTCGATTGGCCTGTTTTTATTTACCCTGCATGAAAGATTTCTATCCAGATCTCAATAAAGACTTGTCGATCGACACAATAAGCTTTAAAACAAAGCAGTCATTCAAATTCAAATATTCAAGGACTTTCTCATGAGCCAATCTGTTTATGATATTCCGGTCAAGACCATTGCCGGACAGGACATCACCTTAAATCAATATACAGGCAAAGTATTGCTGTTGGTGAATGTCGCCTCTAAATGCGGTTTAACCCCGCAATATGAAGGTTTAGAAAAACTGTATAAAGAAAAGAAAGACCAAGGACTGGAAATTTTAGGTTTTCCTGCCAATAATTTCCTGGCTCAGGAACCGGGTTCTGATGCAGAAATCCAGGAATTTTGTTCTTTAAATTATCAGGTGGATTTTGCGCTATTTTCTAAAATTTCGGTAGCAGGTGAAGATAAGCATCCACTTTATCAAACCCTGACTCAGGCCATTCCTGAACGTATTGGCGAAGGACCTTGGTGGAAAGATCTGGTTGATTATGGACTGACTCCAAATGAGCCGCCTGAAGTGTTATGGAACTTTGAAAAATTCCTGATTAATAAAAAAGGGGAAGTGGTAGCCCGCTTTGCCCCGGACATCACAGCCGATGATCCGCGTATTGTTGATGCGATTAATGCTGAACTTGCCAAATAAAAGTATGCTCTAAACCGGCCGGCTTAGCGTGTTTAATTCAGGCTGAAGTCGGCTTTATTTTTCTCTAATCATTTTAACTTTCAAAAAACTGTCCAAACATGAAATCTGTTAAAAATGGCCAGAACCTGGCGAACGTCAGGCTATTTCTACCCCCGGTTTTTATCATCATATCGGTGCAACAACCAGCCGCATGAATGAGATGCCAGTCCAAATCATCACCAGACAAAATACGCTACTGACGAATAATGAAAGCCGATTGCCCTAGCACTTTGAAAATTCCCGATCAGCCAGCAAAGGGACATCGGAGCTGGTTGTCCCCAGAAATTAGCAGATTCAAATCAAGGAAGGAATTCAGAGAGTTGCATGCCATTCATGCTTCAGAGCAGGCGGCAAATTACATTTATACAATAGATTATTCACCCTTTCTCTTTAACTTAGAGGTGAAATAAAAATATCGGCTGACAGCTATTTTTAATATAGGTAAACCCATGAAAAAACTAGTACATGCTGGACTCTTTGCTTTAACCACTGCTGTGCTTGTAGCACCTGCAGCAATCGCTGCACCACCTGCTCATGCCCATGAAAATAACAACCATGCCCAAAATATGCATCCGGGTGACACACATGGCCAACAGCACGCTGAACAGCGTCATCATGAAGTCATACAAGATCGGGTTTTAAAACCATCCCGCGACTGGAAAGCCGGTCAAGCCCTGCCTTCACATTATTATGGTAAAGGCTACGCAATTGATCATAAACGTTATAAAAATCTGAGCAAACCGGGCAAAAATCAGCGCTGGATTCGCGTCAATGGCGACTATGTACTGATTAACACGCTCAATCACAGTATTGTGAAAATTATGACAAATTGAGCTTAGTCATTTATGTAAAGTTAAGAGCGCTGCAGCGCTCTTTTTTAATAACTCAAGCACTTATATTCAAAATATTTGTTATCACTTTGCAACAATTAGTTTTTTCTCCACATTCTGTCCCTATATTGTGAGGTATTGATTGAAGCTGAAATGAAAGAGATATGAAAAAATTCATCCAAAATGCGGTTTCTCCTTTTGTGATGTTTAGTGCGGGCCTTTTGCTGATTGGTTGTGAACAAGCCAGTACACCGGATTCAACTGAAAATGAAACATCCAGCGAAGTCTCCGAACAGGTCTCTACCCCGTCAGCTACAGAAGCCTCAGCTAATAAAACCGAACTGAAAAGCGGAAACATGTTTTATATTGTCCGCGATGTTGCCGATATGCAATTGAAAACCGGTGACTATATTGAACAGCTCAAACAGAGCCAATCGGATTTAGAAGCGGCTGTTTCCAATCATGATCAGCAGCAATTACAAAGCACTGCAGAATCCTTAAAAGCCCAGTTAAAAGGTTTTGATCAGGCACTCAGCAGCTTGAACCTGAAAAGTCAGGAAATTGATTCGATTCGTCAAAATCTGATGCAGGCCAATCAGCAAGTGCTAGCCACCCCGTTTTTAAATGGCGAGATCGACTTGACTCAGGTCGATTTCAAGAAAATTGAACAACAAATGGGTACGATCCAGACGGAAATGATTAAACTGGCCGGGATGATGATTCCTGAAGGTCAGCATGGTTCAAGTGAATCAGATCAGGAAGGTTAATTCTCCTATAGAGAAAGCCTCTAAAAATAAAGACCAATTCAGCAGTCCTGTAGAATTGGTCTGTTTAAATTGAAGATTAAAGTCTCATATCAATCACGATACGACCATCAATTTTACCCTGCTCCATACGCTCAAAAATATCGTTAATATTCTCAAGCGGTTCAACATGGATATGCGCCTTGACCTTGCCGCGCGCTGCAATATCCAGTGCTTCTTTCAAGTCCAGACGCGTTCCGACAATCGAGCCGCGCACGGTAATCCCTTCCAGCACCATATTAAAAATCGACAAATCAAAGGTTCCCGCTGGCAAACCGTTTAAAACCATAGTGCCACCACGACGAACAATTGCCACAGCCTGTTCAAATGCCTTTGGCGATACCGCAGTCACCAAAACACCATGACAACCCTCACCCGTGGCTTTCATGACTTCTTCATTGACATCCACCTTCAGGGCATTAATGGTCACATCGGCACCCAAGTTTTTGGCCAATTCCAGTTTAGAATCATCCACATCAATTGCCACCACATTAAAGCCCATGGTCTTGGCATACTGAATTGCCACATGACCTAGACCACCAATCCCAGAAATGGCCACCCAATCTCCAGTTTTGGCCTCAGTCATTTTTAAGCCTTTATAGACTGTCACGCCAGCACACAGAATTGGAGCAATTTCCAGCAAATCGACACCTTCAGGAATCACGCCGACGTAGTCACCATCTGCCAGGCAATATTCAGCAAAACTGCCATTCACTGAATAACCCGAATTTTGCTGTTTCTTGCACAAGGTTTCCCAGCCAGCATAGCAATGATCGCAATGACCACATGCAGAATACAGCCACGGAACACCTACAATATCACCCACCTTTAAATGCTCTACACCCTCACCGACCTCAATGACTTCACCCACGCCTTCATGGCCGGGAACAAAAGGTAAAGTCGGTTTTACCGGCCAATCCCCATGCATGGCATGCAGATCGGTATGACAAACACCTGTTGCAATAATTTTCACCAGTACTTTGCCCGGACTGATTTTCGGAATTTCCAGTTCTTGTATTTGCAGCGGCTGGTTAAATGCCTTAACCACCGCGGCTTTCATTGTATTCGCCATATTGATGTTCTCCATATTACGCATACTGAGAAGACTCTTGTTAGAGGAGCCACAGCTCTACTATATCGAACAATAAATCATCAAAATGAGTGGATTTGTATCGGATTTGATCACTTTAGATGTGCTTGCCGTTCAGCAGTACAAGGGGTGCCGGCTCTAAAATAATTGTTTCTTATTTTGAAGCTTGAAGCTGATTTGAAAAAAATCCCTGGTAAGACTATAAACAACAGCAAGGCATAGCCGATCTTGCTAAAGTCGGGATTCAGGCAACGGATAAGAACTAGACATGTCGCGTTTAACTCAGATTTTTAATGAGATTTATAGAGAGTAAACATAATTATTAAGGGTAATTTTTCCATCTTAGCAACGAGGTTCATTCTTACCGACTCATAGATTTTACTGTACACGCCATTGTTTAAAAGCAGCCTGCATCGCTTGTTTTTCTTTAGATGAGGCTAAACGGCTTTCCATAGCAGAAAAATCACCCTTATATGCAGAAGCAACCATGGATTTTGCCAGTTCCTCAATACTCTTCCGACCGTACTGTTTATAAACCAGGATTTCATCTTGCGTTAAAATCAGGTCCCAGCAGGATACGACCGAGCTCATATCCACTGCAATGCTGAGATAATAATGCTCAAAGTCTTGGTAAAGTTCCCAAAAGTGCGGTTCATGTTCGATAAGGTTCATCTAAAACCATAAGCGTTCAAAGTAGATACATTTAATCTATACCCAATACCTGCTTATAAGATATGCAACTTTAGATATTATTTCTGCATTGTTGAAATGAAATAAAATTTATTGGCTTGAAATATCCCGGCAAAAGCCAATTTTCCGGAAGTAAAAACATGCGCATGGGTAATCTAAAAAGGTCGAGATACCAAGTTTGAATGAAGAGGGAAATGAGAGACTTTTAAGCTAAACATTTATTGACACTGCTCTGTGTTCTATTTTCACTGTATATAATTAATATTTTTTATAAAAAACGTTAGCCACTCCTCATTTTTTCTATTATATGTATAAATAGCAAACACAGAAAAATATTTTATAACATGAAAAAAATGATTCTAGTGGTGGTCTGTTTAGCAATAATGGCGTATGGCGTGTTGCATTTCCTCCTGCCTAAAAAAGCTATGCCACGCTTAAATCAATTTTTTTCTCACCCCATCAAAGATGTGCAACTGATTCAAGACTGGCTCAAACATAATCAACAACAGCAGTTGTTATTGGTTGATGTGATCCAACCGGTCAGCCCAAAGCAAACTGGTCCTTATGTTGAATACATCAAACAACGAATTGAATTGAATCAACAAAATATTCAACGTATTAAGCTCAGTCACTACAAAAGCAAAGCATTTAAAGAAATTCAACAACTGGAAATTCATACCTTGCAACAATGGAATAATCTCTATCAAAGCAATATTGTTGATGCTTTTGAACAGCAGCAACGTTTTTTAGATTTGCCCATGAAAGAATTGCAACAACTGGACACTGAAGCACGTTACGCACTTCAACAACAAGAAATGAGCGTATTGCAACGGCTACAGCAGTTGGTCCAGCAAAACAGTGATTATGTTGCAGATATTGACCACAGCCTGCTTGGCGACTGGCTTGACTACCATTTGATGCAACATGAAATTCACCCAATCATTGTCAAAGGGCAAAATCCTTCCTCCACTGCCCCAGGTAATCGTTTAGAAGCATTACAAGATTTGCAACTGTATAAACGTTTTCAGCCAAATACGGATGAATATAAATACATCATGGCGCTTTCAACTCAGCTTTGGCATGTTGAATATCCCGCTTCATCCAATCTAGCCACAGCAAACCCGCAACCGATTTCATATGCTGATCAATCCGGAGAAGAAATTATCGTTCCGGAAGATACACCCAAAGCTGAAAAATTAAAGCAACTGATTAAGGCACAAGATGACAAAGTGAGTGATATGTTGTTCGGTCAACTCAGACAGGCTTTCTTTAAAGAAAAATAGAATTAAATATAGAAAATTTAAAAATAAAAAAACCACCCTTTCGGGTGGTTTTTCAATCTTAAACCGTATCTTATTGAGCGCGGTTTTTGATTTTGCGGATGGTTTCCAGCTGTGCAGCAGTTTCTGCAAGAGCAGCAAGCGCAGCAGCAGAGTCCAAGTCGCTCTTTTGATTTGCTAGCAATTGTTCAGCTTGTTTACGAGCTTCAATAATTGCTGCTTCATCAAGGTTGTCAGCACGTACTGCAGTGTCTGCAAGTACTGTAACAACGTGCGGTTGAACTTCAAGTACACCACCAGATACATAGATTAACTCTTCTGTACCATTTTCAAGCAGAACGCGGATTGCGCCCGGCTTGAGTAAAGTTACCAGCGGAGCATGGCCAGGCATAATACCCAACTCACCGCCAGCACCTTTAGCAATTAGCATAGTTACAGTGCCTGAGTACAAAGACTCTTTAACACTTACAACGTCACATTGCATAGTCGCCATGAGAATCTCCTAAATTAGGTAGCTAATTAAAGTTTCTCGGCTTTAGCAATCACTTCGTCAATACCACCAACCATATAGAACGCTTGTTCTGGGATGTGATCGTATTCACCAGCTAGAAGACCTTTAAAGCCACGAATTGTTTCTTTAAGCGGTACAAGTTTACCAGGAGCACCAGTAAACACTTCAGCTACGTGGAACGGTTGAGAGAAGAAACGTTGGATCTTACGTGCACGGTATACAGTAAGTTTGTCTTCTTCAGCCAATTCGTCCATACCAAGAATCGCGATGATGTCTTTCAATTCTTTATAACGTTGAAGAACGTTTTGAACTGAACGAGCAATTTCGTAATGCTCAGCACCCACAACTAATGGATCTAACTGACGTGAAGTAGAGTCAAGTGGATCGATCGCTGGGTAAATACCAGAAGATGCGATGTCACGGCTCAATACTACAGTTGCGTCCAAGTGAGCGAAGGTAGTAGCAGGCGATGGATCTGTTAAGTCATCGGCAGGTACGTATACCGCTTGGATTGACGTAATAGAACCAGACTTAGTCGATGTAATACGTTCTTGCAGAACACCCATCTCTTCTGCAAGAGTCGGTTGGTAACCTACTGCAGATGGCATACGACCTAGAAGTGCTGATACTTCAGTACCTGCCAGTGTATAACGGTAGATGTTGTCTACGAACAATAGTACGTCACGGCCTTTACCGTTTTCGTCTTTCTCGTCACGGAAGTACTCAGCCATAGTCAAACCAGTCAACGCTACGCGTAAACGGTTACCCGGTGGCTCGTTCATCTGACCGTAAACCATCGCTACTTTGTCAAGTACGTTAGAGTCTTTCATCTCGTGATAGAAGTCGTTACCTTCACGGGTACGCTCACCAACACCAGCAAACACAGATAAACCTGAGTGCGCTTTAGCGATGTTGTTGATCAACTCCATCATGTTTACAGTTTTACCAACACCGGCACCACCGAACAGACCAACTTTACCACCTTTAGCGAACGGGCAAAGTAAGTCGATGACTTTAATACCAGTTTCTAAAAGGTCAGTAGAAGCTGCTTGTTCAGCATAAGAAGGTGCTTGACGGTGAATCGGCAAACGTTCTTCAGTGGCAACTGGACCAGCTTCGTCGATAGGGCGACCAAGAACGTCCATGATACGACCTAAACATGCAGTACCTACAGGTACAGAGATAGGCGCGCCAGTGTTAGTTACGTTCAAACCACGCTTAAGGCCTTCAGTAGAACCCATTGCAATAGTACGAACTACGCCATCACCAAGTTGTTGCTGAACTTCTAATGTAGTTTCAGTGCCATCAACGTGGAGAGCGTCATAGATCTTAGGAACGCTGTTACGTTCAAACTCGACGTCGATAACCGCGCCGATGATCTGAATGATACGACCGCTACTCATTGCTGTCTCCTCAATTCAAACTAATAATGTTAAACGGCAGCGGCACCACCAACGATCTCAGAAATTTCCTGAGTAATCGCGGCTTGACGCAGCTTGTTATAAATAAGTTGTAGGCTCTTGATCAGCTCACCCGCGTTATCCGTTGCAGCTTTCATTGCAACCATACGTGCAGACTGTTCACACGCGATGTTTTCAATCACGCCTTGATAAACCATAGACTCGATGTAACGAACCAATAAACCATTTAAAAGCTCTTCAGCTTCTGGTTCATAGATATAGTCCCAACCGTATTGACGGTTCAAACCTTCGCTTTCTTCAGCAGCTGCTAAAGGAACGAGCTGTTCGATCTTTTGGTTTTGAGTCATGGCATTGACAAAGCCGTTTGACACCAGATAAATACGATCTAACTCGCCTTTATCGTAAGCGTCCAACATCACCTGTACAGAACCAGTTAACTGTTCAAGACTTGGCGCATCACCTACGTTTGTAGTTGCACCAAGCACTTTACCGCCGTAGTTTTTAAAAAACGAAACCGCTTTTTGACCAATTAAAGCAAATTGAACTTCAATTGACTGCTCTTGTTGCTGTTGGACGTGTTTAACCACTTTCTTGAACAAGTTAATGTTCAAACCACCAGCAAGGCCGCGATCTGATGACACAATGATATAGCCAACGCGCTTAACCGGGCGTTCAACCATATAACGGTGCTTGTATTCAGGGTTCGCTTGGACCAAGTGAGCAATTACACGGTGCATATTTTCGGCATACGGACGGCCTTGAGCCATGCGCTCTTGCGCACGACGCATCTTAGAAGCTGCTACCATCTGCATCGCGCGAGTAATTTTCTGCGTGCTTTTGATACTAGCTACTTTGGCGCGAATTTCTTTTAAATTTGCCATACGCTTAACCTAGTATTCGAAGGCTCTTTCGAGCCCTCGAAGGTTGATTCCGTGAACCAAACCAACACTAATCTAGCAAGTTGCTAAATTAGTAAGTTTGAGTCGCTTTGAACTTTTCAATACCAGCTTTGAATTCAGCTTCGATATCTTTGTCCCAAGCACCAGTCTCGTCAATTTTTTGCATTACTGCAGCATGTTCTGAACGGAAGTAAGCAATTAACGCAGCATCAAATGCAACGATTTTCTTCACTTCAACGTCAGCCATGTAGCCTTCGTTAGATGCATAAATTGAAACAGCCTGATCAGCAATTGAGTAAGGAGCATATTGTTTTTGCTTCATTAACTCAGTTACACGTTGACCATGTTCAAGTTGCTTACGAGTTGCTTCGTCAAGGTCAGAAGCGAACTGAGCAAACGCTGCCAATTCACGATATTGCGCCAAAGCGGTACGGATACCACCAGACAATTTCTTGATGATCTTGGTTTGAGCAGAACCACCAACACGAGATACAGAGATACCCGCGTTCACAGCAGGACGGATACCTGCGTTGAACAATGATGTTTCAAGGAAGATCTGACCATCAGTAATCGAAATTACGTTGGTTGGTACGAATGCAGATACGTCACCGGCTTGAGTTTCAATAATCGGCAATGCAGTTAATGAACCAGTTTGGCCTTTAACTTCACCGTTAGTGAATTTCTCAACGTAGTCAGCAGATACACGAGAAGCACGTTCAAGTAAACGGCTGTGTAAATAGAATACGTCACCAGGATATGCTTCACGACCTGGTGGACGACGTAAAAGCAATGAAATTTGACGGTAAGCAACAGCTTGTTTAGACAAGTCATCATAAATGATAAGCGCGTCTTCACCGCGGTCACGGAAGTACTCACCCATTGTACAGCCAGCATAAGGAGCTAGATACTGCATTGCTGCAGGATCAGCTGCAGCTGCAGCTACAACAGTTGTGTACGCCATAGCGCCAGTTTCTTCAAGCTTGCGTACTACGTTAGCAATAGTCGATTGTTTTTGACCAATAGCTACGTATACACATTTAATGCCAGAGTTTTTCTGAGCGATGATCGCATCGATCGCCATTGCTGTTTTACCAGTTTGACGGTCACCAATGATCAACTCACGTTGACCACGGCCTACAGGGATCATTGTATCTACTGATTTATAACCAGTTTGTACAGGTTCATCCACTGATTGACGCCAAATTACACCTGGTGCTACTTTTTCAACAGCATCAGTAAGTTTTGCATCAATAGGGCCTTTACCATCAATCGGGTTACCCAAAGCATCTACTACACGGCCTAAAAGTTCTGGACCAACCGGAACTTCTAATACACGACCTGTGCAACGCGCTTTTTGACCTTCTTGAAGGCTTAAGTAGTTACCTAAGACAACGGCACCCACTGAATCCTGTTCTAGGTTCAGTGCCATACCAAATAAGCCGCCGTCGAATTCGATCATTTCACCGTACATTGCATCAGCAAGGCCGTGAATACGCACAATACCGTCGGAAACCATAACAATGGTCCCTTCGTTCTTAGCGGTCGCGCTGGTGTCCAGATCGCCGATACGCTGTTTAATGAGCGCACTGATCTCGGATGGATTCAGTTGTTGCATTGCGCTATACCTCAATCTTTTTAAAGTTCAGTCTTCTTTTACGCAGTAATTTTTTATAAATAATTACGCAAGAAGACGAGTCCGCATTTTTTCAAGCTTGTTAAGCGCAGAATCATCTATCACTTGGTCGCCTGCACGAATAACTACACCAGCAATTAATTCTGGTTTAACTTCTACAGAAACATTTACCGCAGCGTTAAAGCGTTTTTTCAACGCATCTGCAAGTAGTTGTTCTTGTGTAGAAGACAATGGGAATGCTGATTCAATCACAACATCCACAGTGTTGTTATTCTGTGATTTGAGCTGTTCGTATTCTGTTTCAATTTCAGGAAGAAGAGTCAAACGGTCATTTTCAGCAAGCAATGTCAAAAAGTTTGACACTGCTGCGGTTTGATCTTCACCTAAAACTTTAGCAAAAACACTTACCTGCTCTGCAGGAGTAAGCTCAGGGCGATTTAAGTAAGCTGAAAATGCTTCGTCTTGCACCGCAGCACTGAGCAAAGTTAATGCATTTGACCAAGCGTCAGTTGCACCTTGCTCAGAAGCGTAAGCAAATGCTGCTTTAGCGTATGGGCGTGCCAACGTCAAGAGTTCAGCCATAATCCGCCTCTCTTAAAGTTTAGCAGCCAGCTGAGTCAGCATGGCATTGTGAGCTTCTGCGTCAACTTGCTGGGTCAGAATTTTTTCTGCACCAATCACTGCAAGAGCAGCAACTTGTTGACGTAATTCTTCGCGGGCAGCATTGATTTCAGTATCAACAGCTTCTTTCGCTTGTTGACGAATACGCTCACCTTCAGCAGCTGCTTGAGTACGCGCTTCTTCTACCAATTGCGCACCGCGACGGTTCGCTTGTTCGATCAATTGAGCCGCTTGTGCTTTAGCTGCATCTAATTCAGCTTTCACTTGAGCTTGCGCATCGGCAAGGTCAGCTTTCGCTTTTTCAGCAGCGTTTAAGCCATCAGCGATTTTACGCTGACGCTCACTAATCGCATTGATTAGTGGTGGCCATACAAACTTCATGCAGAATGCGACGAAAATCGCAAATGCAATCGCTTGGCCAATCAATGTGAGGTTGATATTCATTGCTATTCCTCAATGGTTTAATTTAGGAATTAAGCTGATTAACCTACAAATGGATTAGCGAAGATGAAGAACAAGCCAATACCAACACCGATCATAGGCACAGCATCAAGAAGACCCGCGATTAAGAACATACGAGTTTGAAGTTGTGGAGCCAATTCTGGTTGACGAGCAACAGCTTCAAGGAAGCGACCGCCTAAAAGACCAAAACCAATCGCAGTACCTAAAGCACCGAAAGCGATCAAGATAGCAGATGCAATTGCAACTAGACCTAAAGTGAGTTCCATGATAATTCCTCAGAGGTTAGGTATATACCAAATTAAAGTAAAAAATTAAGCCCAACCATCCTTTTGACAGTCAGGCAATACCATTAATGTTTTTCGCTAGCCATACTCAAGTATACGATAGTCAGCATCATGAAAATGAATGCCTGTAACGTAATAACAAGAATGTGGAAGATCGCCCAAGGCACAGACAACGCCCACTGGATCCAGAACGGTAATAATGCGATGAGGATGAAGATTAACTCACCTGCATACATGTTACCGAAAAGTCGTAGAGCCAATGAAACTGGACGTGCAAGGAATGTTACGAGTTCCAGAATCAAGTTCACTGGAATGAGCAACGCTTTTGCAACTGGGTTACTTGGGTTAAATGGGTTGAGTGCTAACTCGCCGACGAAACCGCCGATGCCCTTTTCACGAATGCTATAGAATAAGATAAGCACAAATACCGACAATGACATACCAAGGGTAACGTTAGGGTCAGTAGATGGAACAATCTTGAAGTAAACGTGATGCGGGTCCATACCAAATACGTTTGAACCAATAATTCCTGCAAGATGCGGGATGAAATCCACTGGAAGTAAATCCATCGCATTCATTAGGAAAATCCACACAAAAATTGTGAGGGCTAAAGGCGCAATTAAGCGTGATTTGCCATGGAAAGTGTCGCGGACACTTGAGTCAACAAACTCGATGATCATTTCGATTGCAGACTGGAACTTGGTAGGAACACCAGCATTTGCAGCTTTCGCTACTAACCAGAACAACAAACAGAAAACCACACCGAGAGTGATAGACCAACCCATTGAATCCAAGTGAATAGCAGTGAACCCCATCTGTTGAGCTTCATCAGCAGTCTCAGCCAATTTCCAAGAACCATCCGGCATTTTGCCATAGGTTAAATTGGTCAAGTGATGCTTGATGTACTCGGTCGAAGTAAGGGCATGTTCTTCAGCAGCCATAAATCACACCTGGTCAATGTCAAATACTAAATAGAGAGAACGAACATCGCGTGCTGCCTGATATCTCGTTCATCTCCTAAAAAACTTTTCAATTTTTTGTTGTGTTTAAACTTATTTCCGGAGTCGTGACGCCCAAAAAGGTGCGACCCACGTCATCGTCTGAACAAGTATAAATCCACAAAACAATGCCACCGCTGACAACGGTTTGACAGTGCTTAAAATTAAAATGAAACCAACAATCACAATTGCAAACTTGCCCATCAAGCCTCTATACATGTTCGAAAGAACCTGTTTTGAAGCTCGCGCACCTGCGGCTCGAAACGATTGCCAAGAAAAATAACAACTTGCAAGCCAACACACCAACGCACCAAGTGCGGCACTGTAAGCTGCAGTTGAGTCTTTCACGACCCACGCTATCAAGGCTGAAACAGGAATCATGCATGCTTGTAAAATGACTAAAGCTTTCGCTAATCGTCGATCAATCATGCGACTAGTTCGGCTCATTATTTATTCACTCACAGCAATCATGCTTGACAAGTTTAGCTGATGATCGTTTTTAATCGCAGGCATTATAGAGTTACACCCCTGAACATGCAATCTTTTCCCGACCTAAGTCGGATTTTTTAATTACATAAATCGCTTTTGAACTCATCCATTACTGTTTAATTTTTGCATTATTTTCGTGCATTTTGTACACACTTATGGGTTTGCTCGGCAAGTTTTTTCCATGCCAGCACAAAGTCCCCTTCCCTGCCCATACTTTCATCGACCGCCTGGAAGGTCACCGGATTCAACTTCTGATACTGGTTTTTGCTGGCATGCCCTTCTGCCAAAAGACACATATTGCGAGCTGGACGGCTATCATTTAAATACTTAATTTGGGCAATCGTCGGTGCAACATGTGGATCATCGGTCAATGCACCAGAAAATTTCAGGTTTAAAGCACGCTCCAGATACTGATAGGCATCATGATATGCCCAATAAGGCTTTACTGTTGCATTGTTATTGTATTGTTGTGCACTCAGTAGCATCTCTTGAGCAAAGCGTTTGGCATTGGCCCAGTAGGCTTCTTTATGTTCGGGTAACTGTTGTGAACGCAGGGCTGCAATAAAAAAGCCGATACGTACGGCATTGTTGGGATCTAGCCACACATGTGTATCGACCGTATTGTTCAACGCCACACCACGAGTAGTACGCTGCGGCAGGGTTTGCACAATACCGGAATCTAAAATCGAAATCGCTTTGGGATTATCAGACAACAGCTTATTCAATGGAGCTTCATGTGCCTTACCCAGCCAGATCACCAGTGAGGCATCCAGAATGGCTTTGCGATGCGCTGGCGTCAGGGTAATGTCATGTCCAGACTGATCCCCCAGTAAGAGCACAGGCTTCTCCACGCCCTGAGTCACTTCCTGAGCAATAAGATAAATGGGATGCGTAGAAACCACCAGACTCTGTGTCCAGCCAAAGCTACTGAAGAGGGCCAGTGCACAAAATGCAAAGAAACGGGACATGAAGAAAATCACCAAATATTCAATAAGTGTTATAATATAACAAATCGACAAAAATACCTATGTTTATCGAAACAGGTATCGCTTCATGTTAAGATTTAATGTCCATTTGTTTTTATAAATTTCGCACTTGAGGTTGGCTATGAGCTTATGTTCGCACGAACATCACAATGCATTACATGGCGTACATGACCATCATAATATAGCAACTCGTCTTGCTGAAGCAGAAAGTCTCTGTGCAACGACTGGCGCACGCTTAACCCCATTACGTAAAGAAGTGCTGGAACTGATTTTAAATGCCAGCGGTCCTATGGGTGCCTATGATTTACTGGCTAAAATCAAGAGTGAATCTGACCGTCCTGCTGCACCACCAACGGTATATCGCACTTTGGACTTTTTACTGGAAAAAGGTTTAATCCATCGTTTAACTTCGATTAATGCCTATATTCCATGTTGTCATCCGCGCGAAGGACATCAGGCAGCATTTTTAATTTGTACCGAATGCAAAAATGTTAAAGAAGCCTCTGCTCAGGGGCTATTAAAACAATTAGATGAACTTTCAGCATCAGATCAATTTACTGCACATCACAGTATTATTGAAATTTCCGGGATATGTCAGCAGTGTCGCAACAAACAGTAACAGTCAATCCCCTAATTGCCCTGAATAAAATCAGTGTGCGGATTGATGACCGTGACATTTTAAAAAATGTGGATTTCGCTTTACACGAGCGAGAAATTGTCACCCTGATCGGTCCGAATGGCGCGGGAAAATCTACCCTGATTAAAGTGCTTTTAGGCATTGTGAAAGCCAATTCAGGAAAAATTCATAGCCATAAAAAACTCAAATTTTCCTATGTGCCGCAAAAGTTTAGTCCATCGCATAGCCTGCCTTTGCGGGTGCGGGATTTATTGGCTTTAGAACACTGCGATGCAGATATCAAGGCAGAAATTATTCGTGATACCGGCATTACCAAATTACAGGATTGTAAGGTTCAGCAACTTTCAGGTGGTGAACGGCAACGGGTATTACTGGCACGGGCTTTACTGCGTTTGCCTGATGTACTAGTACTAGATGAACCGATGCAAGGTCTGGATATTCAGTCCGAGGCTGAACTGTATGAATATGTCAGAAGCCTGCCGATCAAATATGGCTGTGCCGTGTTGATGGTCTCACACGACCTGCAATGGGTCATGCAAGGTACGCATCGCGTCGTGTGTTTAAACAAGCACATCTGCTGTAGCGGCTTGCCGGAAAATGTGCAACAGCACCCTGAATATCAGGCCATTTTCGGTACCAACCGCGTGTTCTATCAGCATCATCATGATCACTGTGCGCATGGTGACAGTGCGACTCCGTGTCAGCATGATCCTCGTCCACATATTCACCCTGAACCGGAAGCTTAAGCCATGATGGAATGGTTACAACTCTTGTTACCTGCATGGACCATGGGAACCCTGTTGGTGTTTCTGACGGCTCCGCTGGGCTGTCTGATGTTATGGCGACGGATGTCTTTTTTTGCCGACACCATGGCACATGGCACTTTATTGGGCGTGGCGATTGCAGGTGCTTTGAGCCTGCCTTTATGGTTGGGCGTGAGCTTTTTGGCTTTTCTATTGGTGGCTATTTTATGGGCACTGCATGACCCTCGCCTGCCCAATGATGCTTTATTGGCTTTATGTTCAGCTACCCTGCTCTGCTCAGGCTTACTGTTTATTCAACATATTCCAAGTTTAAGACCTGAACTGCTCAGCTATTTGTTTGGCGATCTGCTGCAAATTTCCTGGTCAGACTTGCCGATGTTTGCCCTGGTCATTATTGCGGCTTTAGCTGTGTTGTATAAAAACTGGCAAGCACAGATTCAGATTGCGATTGACCCAGATATGGCAGTGAGTGAAGGCGTGAATGCCAAATGGCAACGTCTGGTGTTTATGCTACTGCTGGCCCTGTTTACCGTATTGGCTTTGCGTGCGGTCGGTTCATTGTTGATGGGCGCTTTACTGGTGATTCCGGCATTAACAGCGCGTTTGTTGGCAAACTCGCCGAAACAGATGGTGGTTTGGGCTTTTGTGATTGCACAAATCGGGATTAGTGTCGGGCTATGGTCCAGCGCAGGACTCGATACCTCTACCGGCCTGACCATTGTCCTGACTATGGCAATTTTATTTGCGGTGATTTTTACCGTACAAAAGTTCAAGAAGCTGAGCTAAGGTGATGACCGGCAAGCGATACTTTATTAGTGCTTGTCTGCTTGGACAAAAAGTTCGTTACGATGGACAAGATTGTTTAGTCAGGGAATTAGTTTCAGATTTAATACCTGATCAATATGTGAGTTTATGTCCTGAGATCAGTGGCGGACTGCCTACCCCTCGCCCGCCTGCTGAAATTCAGAATGCATCAGGTAGAGATGTTCTGAACAATCATGCGACTGTAATAGATCGAGAAGGCATGAATGTTTCTGATGCCTTTATTCAAGGAGCTTATGCAGCCTTAGCCTTGGCGCAAGAACATCAGGTTACTCATGCCATCCTGAAAGCAAATAGTCCATCCTGTGGCAGTGACTTGATTTATGATGGAACATTTACAGGACATAAAATTCAGGGTGAAGGCGTAACCGCCGCGCTGTTTAGGAAACAGGGTATTGTGGTATTAACTGAACATGAATTCCTTCAGGCTTTAAAACTGACTAAACGCTGATACATTTCAACTTTATCCAGGCAATAGTTTTTTATTCTAGCCAAAGCTTCAAACGGCTTTTATACTGTTCAAATAAAAAACAAAATAAGTTTCCCAATGAATATTCACACCTTCGAACTATGGGCACGTTATCATCTTTGGGCCACCCATCGCTTAAGCATATCTCTACACGCTGTTTCTGATGAAGATTTTTTGAAAGATTATGGTCTGTTCTTAAAAAGTATTTTGGGCACACTGAACCACTTGCTTGTTGCTGAACATGAACTTTGGTTTTCTCGTTTTTCTAAAGGGGAATCACCCGCTATCGCCTTAAACAGTGTGATTGAGACCGACCGTCATCGATTATTAGAACGGCTGCTTCAAAGTGCTGGGCAGTGGCAGATTTGATACAAGAGCTAAACCAGGAAGCTTTAGATGGCGTGCTGCATTACCGGAATACACGGAGCCAAGACATGAGCCTACCTTATGCAGCGACACTGATGCATGTGTTCAATCATGCTACCCATCATCGCGGACAAATCACGGCTGCAATGACGGCTCTGGGTTATGCTTCACCGGAACTGGATATGCTATTTATGCTGATGGAAGAACAACAGGCTGCGACTTAATCCATTCTCATTTTATTGATGTACCAAACTTAATAACGTTGCTGCACAGGCAAACAATACCGCAAAGGTCCGGTTCATATATTTCTGCTGTTTCGGCGATTTTAGTAATCGTAAAACTTTGGCGGCCAAGCCGGTATAGCCCGCCATCACGATTAGATCAATCGTCACCATGGTGACTGCCATAATCAGATACTGAATCCATTGTGGTTTAGACAAATCCAGAAACTGTGGCAACACGGCAAGTAAAAACACAATCGCTTTCGGGTTGCTCATATTGACCAAGAAGCCATATAAGACTAATTTAGGAATCGATTTAGTCGGTTGTTCCTGTTGAATCTCAATGGCCTGTGCGGGTGCTGTCCATTGCAGGTATGCCAAATACAAGAGATACGCCACGCCAAACCATTTCACAACCAAAAAAGCCCAAGGTGTCGTGGCAAATAGTACCCCTACCCCAGCTGCCACAATCCCGATTTGCACTAAAAGTGCCAGCTGTAAACCTAAAGCATTCCAGTATCCACGTCGAAAACCATAATTTAAACCGCTCGACATCGAAGCAATTGCACCTGCTCCAGGAGAAATACTGATGACCCAGCATGCCAGCATATAGGCAAGCCAAACTTGGTAAGACATAAAATACAAGAAGATAAAAAGACCGGCTTATTATATGACTTTTCATCTTTTAAAGGGCTTAAAAATCGAAGTGCAAACTCAAGCCTTGGACTATTCACTCAAGCAGTGATGAGGCACAATAAAGCCAGACACGTATTTTATAAAAATTGTTAGGAGCCATGTATGACTGCCCAATCTGTAATTTTACCGTTACCTTCAGATCATGCCCGGTTTATTGTTTTACGTTTAAAAGACTTAACGATTGAAGAGTTAAAAGAAAAACTTGCAGATTTATTTAGCACCCGTGACCGTTTAATCACCCAGCATCCGAATGCACAGATTAAAACAGGCGTCGCTTTTGGTCCAGAGCTTTGGGCAAGACTTTATCATCAAACTCCTGCCGGCTTTAAGCAGTTACAACCAATTCAAGGTTCATTCCAGATGCCTGTTGTCCCTGCTGATCTGCTGATTCATATTGCCAGTGCTCGCGCCGACATCTGCTTTGCCTTAAGCCAGTCATTCTTTGAAGACATTCAAGATAAAGTTGAAGTACTGGATGAACGGGTATGCTTCCGTTATTTCGATGGACGTGACATGACTGGTTTCATCGATGGCACTGAAAATCCGCAATTCCCCGATGATCGTGCCGAAGTCGCTTTACTCGATGAAGATGCCGGAATTTTTGCTGATGGCTCTTTTGTCTTTGCGCAGCGCTATGCACATAACCTGGAAAAATGGAAAAAATTAAAAGTCGATGCACAAGAAAATGTGATGGGTCGAACCAAGTTAGAGTCGATTGAACTGGATGATGAGGTGAAGCCTAAAGATGCCCACATTGCCCGTGTGGTGATTGAGGATGAGAAAGGTGAAGAAATGGAAATTTTACGCCATTCCCTTCCTTATGGCGAAGGTCGAGGTGACCAAGGTTTATTCTTTATTGCTTATACCAAAAACTTAAACATTATCGATCATATGCTGGAACATATGTTTGGTACAGCTGGCGATGGTATTCATGACCGTTTGCTTCACTTTGTGACACCAATGGACGGGGCTTATTACTTTGCACCGAGTGAAGAATTGCTGGAAGAAGTTTTGGAAGGATAAAAATTTCAAAGTAGCTACCTTTGTAGCTACTTTTTTATATAAGAAAAAATCAAATAGTCAGAATTTTCTTAAACCCCTCAAAGCACACCATAGTTCCATAAGGAGGCAAAAGAATTAATTACATACTGTTGTATCTTGACATGCTATCCATCCTGAAGTCGTTCGACCATTTTTATTTGTATATACAATATTTAACCATCTAGAACTCACTTCTTTTATTTTAAATTTATCGCCTTTAATCAAATATCCGATATGTTCTGGGGTAAAATTATTAACATCATTAATAAATGTTTTACGAAGTACTATTCCACTATCAAGATTTCCATTCATCCAATCTTTAAATAACTTTGAATTTAATTCATTTTTTAAGTCACTCTGAGTATAATAAGGAAATTTATATATTATTTTTTTGTGTTTATAATCTATTATATCACCACCACTACCAAAAAAATTAGATAACTTTTCATTTTCCTTACAAAAATTATTTTTATTACACTCATAGGCACGTATCATATAATATTTATTTAAATAATTAAATCTATTTAGTGGGTCTCTATAATCTTCACTATATGAAATCCCAAGAAAAATATTATACTTATCTTTGAAATTGTTAGAAAATATATAATCAATTTTCAGATCATTAGCAGGAACCTCATAAGAATCCATTTTATTTATTTTTTTTCCACAATCACTTATATATACATCCAGTTTATTAACACTCTCTCTGGACTCCACACACTGATAATCATTTAATTTAAATATATTTTTTGCATAAATAGAAGAATTTAATATTATAGACAGAAAAATAAATATTAATTTTTTAAAAAAATAATTCATTTACATGTGCCATATTTAAAAATAAATTTTCTAGCTATCTCTTTTTTAGCTATTTTTCTTTCATTCAATTTCATTTCTCCACCATTTACTAAGTGCGTTATAGAAGTTGTTATACTATCCGAATCAATTTTTATGCTTTCACCTGCTGTAAGACTGACTATTTTTCCATTTTTTTTGTTTTTCCAAAACCAAATCCCTGTCTCTATGGCTACACCATAATTATTTTCTAAAAGATTAGGATTATTAACAATATCTAAACCTGTTCCTTTAGCACAATCTTCATAGCCTATAAAATGGGTTAAGTGTAATAACCCCCTTCCTCTATAATCTCTATTGGGATATTTATCATTTCCATATAAATGAAAACCATATGCAGCATCATTATCGGCTAGATGATTCCAAATATAATTAAGTTTCTGCTGTCTAGTATATCCTCCCATGCCACGTCTCTCAAAACCTAAATTTATTGCCGTTGGAGATATTCTATAAATATTTTCAGGTTTCTTAAAAGTTTTCTTAGGGCGTGTCCTCATTTGGCTTTGCACCAAATAAATATGCAAGCTATACGGATCATAGATTTATAATTGCGTGCTAGTTTATCAAATCGAGTTGCAATAGCACGGAAATGTTTTAATCTCGCAAAAGCATTTT
>NZ_WXXM01000027.1:0-32451 GCF_011319235.1 Acinetobacter sp. SA01 | reverse complement strand
AAAATGCTTTTGCGAGATTAAAACATTTCCGTGCTATTGCAACTCGATTTGATAAACTAGCACGCAATTATAAATCTATGATCCGTATAGCCTGCATATTTATTTGGTGCAAAGCCAAATGAGGACACGCCCTAGTATCAATTATGACTAATATCTTTATAATGTAAAATACTATTATTGCATACTATAATAAATCGCCATAATTTTTGTAAGCAACTTACTTTGCCTCAATAGTAATTTGGCTTAGTTGATGACACATCCTAATATTTTTTGACATTTAAATCATATTTTCAGATCTTATTTGTAAGTCCATTTCTTCCTGTGAAATTTCAAATTCATCAATACTATGGCCTTGTTCAAGCTTAGCAACTAACCAGCGTGGTTGTTTTCCACGACCTGTCCAAGTTTCATTGCTATCTTCAGGATTACGATACCTTATGGGAATCATACGGCGTTGAGTACGAAGAGGAGATATCTTTACTAAACCTTGTACTTCAGCCGCTTCAATAAAATCTTGTATACTTTCAAAACCTAGCTTTTGAGTATCACTTACAAGACGTTCGTACACCTCCCGAATATTATCTTTCTTTTTTTGATCAAGAACGTCATGAAGCTGCTTGATCATTATATTGATATCATCGGTTGATTTTTCTTCAAATGATTTTGCAAGTAAGGCAAAATTCTTATCCGAAAAGTCAGTTCTCTCAACCATAGATATAAACCTCAACCTGATAAAATGTATAATATTAACTAATTAATACGTAAAGAAAAGTGTACTATAATGTATAAAGCTTTCTTTAGTATGTATGAAATCAGATTATATCTAAATATAAAATATTAGATATCAAAAATTAATTAAATACCATTTTTTGATGGGAACTCCTACTGCTTTGAGGAGTCTAAGGATATTATAATATTATCATCAAAATTATTTTTTGTTTTTATGCTAAAAGCAAAGGGCTAGACTATTTGACTGAAAGCTACTTTTTTCTTAGGCCATTTACCACAAAGAACCATATTGAATAGCCTCTAGCATAAGACCAAAAACAATACATAATGTGATGTTTTTATTGTTTCGTTGATCAAATAAAGCTTATTGTACTGCCACCACTATCCTAGACAAATATCGTCTATTCTTTGGACAGCTCAAAGCATTTCATACATTCTATATGCAAAAACATGCGGTTTCAGCAGTCAGCAACTTTAAATACAACTCTTTTCAGCGTGTACAGTTGTGTCATGCAAAGTTAGTCAGTCTGAAATAAATTTTTAATTAATTGAAGCAACAAGTAATGTTGAAAGTTAGCGCATGTTTAACATTACAAGAGCTAGAATACATGCAGCAGCTACAACTGATGTATTTATTGGCTTATCGCGATGTTATCACCTCTTGGATCGCGTCATTATTTAATGTGGGCGTGGCATAAGAGCACTTTTTATAAGTACCCCAATCTCTCTACCCATGATGGATTTGACATCCTCGCCACTCTTTAAGAACGGTGATTCCTACTGCTAGATTATGCCCAAGCACAAGTATGTTCTTAGCACTTTCCAAGTCCATCAGCGGAATACGCCATAACCCATTAATAAAGGCTTATCTGTTTTAAAATATAGCCTTCACTACAGCATATATGATTATGCAGTAGCCTAATGAATCCACTTGCGATTATGCTGTGAGGAAATCACGCTTTTTTTGACTGGATAAACCGTTAAGTGAGTAACAATGATTGATAAAAATATCCCGCTAACCGATTTACACCGCCACCTCGATGGCAATATTCGTCCGCAAACCATTTTAGAACTGGGGCAGCAATTTCAGATTCAACTGCCTGCCAACACACTGCCAGAACTACTGCCGCATGTTCAGGTCATGAACAATCAGCCCGACCTGCTGAGTTTCTTAAAAAAACTGGACTGGGGCGTGAAAGTCTTGGGTGATTTGGACGCCTGCTGCCGTGTCGCATGGGAAAATATGCAAGATGCAGCACAACAAGGTTTGGACTATGTCGAACTGCGCTTTTCACCCTTTTATATGGCGATGAGCCATCAACTTCCATTGGCTGGCGTAGTCGAAGCCGTGATTGATGGCGTTCAGCAAGGCAGCCGTGACTTTGATCTTCCTGCTAAGCTCATCGGTATTATGAGTCGTACCTTTGGGCAGGTTCGCTGCCAGCAAGAACTGGATGCCTTACTGACTCATCGTGACCAAATTGCCGCACTAGATTTGGCAGGTGATGAACTGGGCTTTCCAGGGGAACTGTTTATTGATCATTTCAAGCAAGCTCGTGATGCAGGCTGGCATATCAGCGTCCATGCAGGTGAAGCCGCTGGTGCAAGCAGTATTTGGCAAGCGATTCAAACCCTCGGTGCAACCCGTATCGGGCATGGGGTGAAAGCTGTGGAAGATGCAAAATTGCTGGATTATTTAGTTGAACATCAGATCGGGATTGAGTCCTGCATTACCTCAAATCTGCAAACCAGTACCGTTGCCGATATTGCTCAACATCCGCTTAAAACATTTCTTGAACATGGGATTTTAGCCACGATTAACAGTGACGATCCTGCAGTTGAAGGTATTGATATTAAACATGAATATTTACACGCAGCACCACAGGCAGGCTTGTCCGAAGCACAAATCCGACAAGCGCAGCAAAACGGTTTGAGCATCGCCTTTTTATCCGCTCAGGAAAAACAGCAGCTTCAAGAGAAAGTATCGCAGCGTAACGCCTTTTCAGGAATTAACTAACCACTTGCTCTACTATAAGCCAAGAGTCAAATCACGCTTTATCATTTCCAAAAAATAACTGCCAATAAAGGGCAACTTTCATCTTGGCCTACAGAGATGATTGCTTTTCAACCAATCATGTCGTGTCGCACCTACTTATTATGACAACGTATTGGGCGCATATCAAATCATTTACATAACGTAAAGAAATGATTCAGCTTTATTATTTGCTCACCTTATTCGAAATGTCGATGATTGTTCCATCAGGCATATAATCATAAAGTGCAGCGTTGCTAACCGTACCGGTTGTGATGACAGTGAATGTTCTGGTTGTATAAGGATAAACGCTGTTATGATCGACCCAAGTGCCATCGTTCACATACTGTTTACGCTCGAGTGTCCGGATCTCTGGTGAATGGGTATGGCCAAAGACTACAATATCAATAGATTTTTCCGGATTTTCCAAATATTGCGCTTTAGCCTGATTGAAATAGTAGTCTGGACTGAGTGTGCCTGCCACTGCTTGGGCAAAGCTGGTTTTCACGGCAACCTGATTGATTGCCTGACGTTCATCCCATGTTCGTTGAAAGTTCTTGAATAGTAGTGGTGCGGAGATGGTTCCATCTGGCTGCTGCACTGGGTAAAAGTCTTGTATCGAGTAACGGCCGTGCAGGCATGCAATATCCAAATCAACTACCTTATCTTCAAAGCGCTCAATCGGGGTAATTCGGGTAAATTCGGAATGGAGTACTTTGTAGTACAGATAGGCGCCATACTGGTCAGGATTATCGATTGGATCGGGACTAGTTGTAATCTCCGGATAATCTTTTTTAATGGGCGGTTTACCCTGTAGCACCCAGCTTGCCGCAACGCGTGCATAGAAATATCCAGGAGGAAGGATACTGCTTTCCCCATTTTGACAGAATTCTTGATTGGAAATGCTGTCAGGTGCTGAAAAAACATCATAGCGATGACCGTGCTCAATGCTAATTTCCTGACGGTCACCAGTTATATATACCCCAAGACCTTCCGCATCACGCTGCTGCACGATTCCGGGCAAAGCTTCATCCAACACTGCGCTTTTAAGCAGCATATCGTGATTGCCAGGAATATAGACCAGTTTGATGCCCTTTTTCATCAGGCTGTTCAACGCATCTATCACTGCCTGATTGTTTTTGATGACCTCGCGGTAAAATTTCCCGGGATCGCTGTAGGTCACATAGGTAAGAGGCAGGTACCAGTCATCTAAGAAATCCCCGTTAAGGACGACCTCGCGCACATCGGAAGTATTTTCAAGTTTTGCGAGAAAATCCAGCAGGAGGTCGCGATTTTCAACTGTTTCAGAATAGCGATCATCCACCCCAAGATGTATATCACTGAGCACAACGATTTTATTTACAGATGCAGATGGTGTCCAAAGTCCTTTGACTGCTGGAGTCGATGTGGCTTCCGGAGCATTATTGTCTGTATTACACCCCGAAAGTGCAAATGGCAATCCCATCTGTAGTAATAACAATGTGACAATTCTCTTTTTCATTATGATTTCTCCCCCTTAATTGGAATATTTGTTCGCATACCCTCTTTAACACGGGTTCAAGCGAAAAGTTGGATAGAAACAACCTTTTGAATTTTTATCATTTTGATTATCAAGATAAAATTTTATAAAAAGACTATTTCATCAATCATATTAACCAATTATTTTGTCTTTGGGATATTTTTTGTACAGAATTGAGTAATACTTTGGAATATATTGATAATTCACGTGAATTAATTGCACTTCTTCTTATGATGCCAGTTATGATATCTACAGTTATCGTCGCATCACGCTGGATCTTAAAGAGCTGGGTGAAAGCTGCGGGCCTAATCGTGTACTGAAGATCATGAAGAACAATAGCATTGCCGCTGTTCGAGGATATAAAAAGCATAAGAGTTATGGCTGTGGTCGTCCTCAAATCGTTCCACCAAATCACTTAAATCGAGAGTTTGTTGTAAACACACCTGATACCTTACGCAACAGTGTTTCTCAGGTGACTGATATGAGAAGCACTGCTTCGCAAGACATTCGCATATGGCAAGGCTGGTTATATCTGGCTGTGGTTCTTGATTTATATTCAAGGAAAGTTATCAGTTGATCAATGAAACCTACGCTTGCCAAGGATATCGTTTTAGATGCACTTTTAATGGCAGTATGGCGACGCAGACCCAATGAATCTGGATCATACACTAACTTGCGCAGCAGTGCTGCTCAGGCTCACAATACAGCAGCGGAGACTGGCAGAATTCTGTCAGGAGCATAACTTAGTTACGAGTATGAGCCGCCATGCCTTATTTTCAATGCATTTAGACCCAATGAAATCTTGCTAGTATCAGATCAGTTTGATGAATCCCCAAACAAAACAGTATTTACTGGAAACTTAACGATATTTAAAAATACTAATATTTACCCGCCTCTGGTTATGCTCAGGTCATGGTATGAATAGTATCCTTAAAACGTTTCCAAGCCACATAGAAAAACAGCACGGCAATTCCAACCAGCCAGAGAAACGACGGCCAAACGATATTCAGCCCGGCATTTCGATACAGAATAGCTTGGGCCAGTTCAACAAAATGCGTGGTCGGAGCGATCAACATTAGATACTGCAATACCTCTGGCATGCTTTCCCGTGGTGTCATCCCGCCTGAGAGCATTTCCATCGGGATCAGAATCAACATCATCAATAAACCAAACTGTGGCATCGATTTCGACATTGTGGCCAGATAAATGCCCATCGAGGTAGTGGCAAACAGGGTCAATAATGCCCCAAAGAAGAAGAGCAACAGGTTCCCTTCAATCGGAACCTGCAAGGCCAGCTGTACCACCAGTTTCAGCCCGGTAAAAGCCGCAATCAATACCACCAGACTCATGGACCAGACCTTGGACATCATAATTTCAAACACCGTGACCGGCATCACCATCAGATGTTCTACAGTGCCGTGCTCACGCTCGCGAATTAAAGCTGCTCCGGTCAGAATGATGGACAGCATCGCCACATTATTGATGATTTCCATGACACTGCCAAACCATTTTTGGTCCAGCAACGGGTTAAAGCGGGCACGCATCTCCAGTTCAACCGGCATGCTGCTCACTTCCCGGCTATGCAACACATATTCACTGACTTCGGACTGAATAATCTGCTGAATATAGCCAGCCCCGGTCATCGCCTGAGACATACGCGTAGCGTCGACATTCACCTGAATCGCCGCTTCTTTTCCTGCAAGCACATCTTCCTGAAAATTCACCGGAATATTTAGAGCAAAGGTAAATTCCCCAGCATCCATTCCAGCATCCATATAATTCAGTTCAGTGCTTTGTGGAATAAAATACGGTGGATAAAATGCCGAGGTAATTCGCTCGGACAAGGTTGAATGATCTTCATCTACAATTGCAATCGGAGCCATGTTCAGACTATCGGTCATGGCTGTGGCTGCCGTATAAATTGCCACAGTAA
Source organism: Acinetobacter sp. SA01 (assembly GCF_011319235.1). Classification (NCBI taxonomy): domain Bacteria; kingdom Pseudomonadati; phylum Pseudomonadota; class Gammaproteobacteria; order Moraxellales; family Moraxellaceae; genus Acinetobacter; species Acinetobacter sp. SA01. The sequence goes on along the minus strand of NZ_WXXM01000027.1, from coordinate 26,238 downwards.
AGGTGTAGATGATCAGGATCAGCATGACCGGGTCACGCCATAGACTCCACAATTCCTTGCAACCGAGCTGGTAGATATTCTGTATTTTCTGACGGAACATCCTAGGACTCCTGTTTTTTTAGCGCCAGGATTGCCGCACACATAATGACAGGCACTGACAGCAAGATTACCCAAAGAGACTGATGCAAGTCCTGAAAACCTAAAGCTTTGTTAAACACGCCACGGCTAATATTCACCATATGTGTAGCAGGATAAATTCCGCCAAACCAGCGGCCAAATCCTTCCAGCGCAGAAACCGGATTAATAATACCGGCAAACTGCATCACCGGAATCAGCGTGCCAAGCATCACCAGAAACATCGAGGCAATCTGACTTTTGGTCAGGGCGGAAGCCAATAAACCCGTCCCCGTGGAAAAAATAATAAACAAAAATGAAGCCAAGGTCAGGGTCAAAAAACTGCCTTTGATCGGTACATCAAACATCAGCACAATAATCAGGCACATCAGGACATAGTTCAGCATGGCCAGCACGACATATGGAATCTGTTTGCCGATCAGGAATTCGCTACGGGTGACCGGAGTGACATACAAATTCACAATCGAACCCAGCTCTTTTTCCCGCACCACAGACAGCGCCGTCAGCATGGCCGGAATCAGCAGGATGAGCAGCGGAAATAGAGCAGGTGCCATCGCCGGCAAGCTCTTGATATCCGGGTTATAGCGGAATCGGGTTTCGACACTGACTGTACTCGACATCTTATACCCGCTGTGCTCCAGTGCCTGCTGCATCAACCAGTGTGCATGAATGCCCTGTACATAACCCTGGACCGTTTCGGCACGCTGTGGCATGGCACCGTCGATCCAGGCGCCAATCTTGACCTCCTCACCCCGGGCCACATCCCGGGCAAAACCGGGCGGAATCTCGATGGCTAACGCAATTTCGCCACTGCGCATGCGCTGGTCCAGGTCGTCATAGCTTTGCAAAGGTGGCTTTTCGACAAAATAACGCGACCCGGCAATACTCATGCTGTAATTCTGGCTCAGCCCGGTCTGATCCCGATCCAGCACCGCAAAAGTCAGATCATCCACGTCCATGGTAATGCCGTAACCCATCACAAACAGCAGGATAATGGAGCCGACCAAAGCCATGGTGGCGCGAATCGGGTCACGGGCCAGTTCCAGGGATTCCCGCCAGGCATAACTAAGCAGGCGTTGCAGGCTAAATCGGCTGGATTTTCTCTGCTGCGTCCCGGCTGGCTGACGCTCGGCTGGACTACTCTCCAGCTCTTCTTCAGCTGGAGTCTGGCTGCCTGCACCGGCATCCAGCAGATAGCCAATAAATGCCTGCTCTAAGGTTTCGGCCTGCCGGTTCTGCATCAGTTGTACCGGTGCAGCACTGTCCAAAACCCGACCGGCATGCATCAGCGACATGCGGTCACAGCGCTCGGCTTCATTCATAAAGTGCGTGGAAATAAAGATGGTGACCCCATCCTGACGCGACAGGGTAATCAGATCATGCCAGAATTTATCCCGGGCAATCGGGTCCACGCCTGAGGTCGGCTCATCCAGAATCAAAATTTCCGGATTATGCACCAGCGCTACCGCAAGTGACAGACGCTGGCGGATCCCGAGCGGCAAATCGTCAGGCAATTTATCTTTCAGTTCCATCAGATCAAAACGCTGTAACATCTGCTCAACACGTGCATCAACCTGTTCTGCCGGCACATGAAACAGTTTGGCATGCAGTACCAAGTTCTGGATAATCGTCAGTTCACTATAGAGTGAAAAGGATTGCGACATATAACCAACGCGACGACGGGTGGCCATATCACTGCCTTGCACCGGTTGCCCGAACAGCCAGGCTTGCCCTTCCGAAGCCTCCAGCAATCCGGTCAAGACCTTCATCGTGGTCGATTTACCACAACCATTGGAGCCTAAAAATCCAAATATTTCCCCACGCCTGATTTGGAAATTGACATGATCTACTGCGGTAAAGTCACCAAATTTGACCGTCAGGTCCTTGGCTTCCAGCGCATAGCCATCCGAACCATCATCCGCTAAAGGCGGAATCACCACCGGCTCATAACCCTGTTTCTTTTCCACGGGCAAAAGCTTGATGTAGGCTTCTTCCAGACTGCGGCTGTCGGTCTGTGCCAACAGTTCCTCGGGACTACCAGTTTGTAGGATGTGACCTTCATCCATCATCGCCAGCCAGTCAAAACCCTGTGCTTCATCCATATAGGCAGTCGCCACAATCACACTCATCTGTGGGCGGACGCTACGGATACGGTTAATCAATTCCCAAAATTGTGCACGTGCCAAGGGGTCAACACCGGTGGTGGGCTCATCCAGGATCAGAAAGTCGGGATCGTGAATCAGGGAACAGCACAGACCAAGTTTCTGCTTCATCCCGCCGGACAGTTTTCCGGCCGGACGATCGAGAAATTCATACAGTCCCGTACTTTTGGTCAGTTCATCAATACGTTTTCGGCTTTCAACAGCATTATGTCCAAACAAACGGGCGACGAACTGCAGGTTTTCTTCAACCGAAAGGGTTTTGGATAAGTTCTTGCCCAAGCCCTGCGGCATATAGGCAATATGCGGACAGACTTTTCTGCGGTGCTTTCGGTCGGCAATATCTCCACCAAGCACCATCAAGCGGCCTTGCTGGACTACCTTGGCACCGGCCAGTAATGCCAGCAGGCTGGATTTTCCCACGCCATCCGGGCCGATCAGACCAATCATGCAACCCGCAGGCAATGCCAGGGAAATGTCCTTTAAGGCTTGGGTTTTGCCGTATTTCAGACTGACCTGCTGAATGTCGGCAACAATGGCGCCCTGTGCAGATACTGCTGTCATGATTTAACCAGATTGCTTAGGAATGCAGGCCAAGGCGCATTCTCGTCAATTTTGATATAGGCTACACCCGGAAGACCAGTTTTGACTTGCTGGATGTATTTCTGCAACAACACTGGATCAATTTTTGCCTTAATACGGAACATCAGTTTCTGACGTTCACTTTCAGTTTCCACCGTCTTCGGCGTGAATTGCGCAGTATCCGCGACAAACGATACCTTGGCAGGAATCACCACATTTTTGGCCGCATCCAGTACGATACGGACTTCAGTACCTATTGCGATACGTCCAGCCACGGTTTCCGGCAGGAAGAAAGTCATATACACATCAGACAGATCAATCAGGTTCATGACCCGCCCACCTGCCGAAATCATTTCACCCGGCTGCGCGACCAGAAACTGGACACGCGCTTTCAACGGTGCCTTAAGCTGGGCATCTTCAATATCGAAATTGATCCGCTCTATTGTGGCCTTAATGGCATCGACTTGCGAGTGTGCACTCGACACCTGGCTGCGCGCGGCCACAATCGCACTTTGTGCACTGTCCACTTGTGCTCTTGCCGCACTCAGCACGGCTGCAACACTTTTGACATCAGCGCGCTCATCATCCAGCTGCTGTTTAGAGACTGCCCCGTCTTTGGCCAAAATTTCGGTTCGTGCCAGACGATTTTTAGCAGCGACCAGTTCGGTTTCACGCTGCTCGACTATGGCTGCAGCTGCCGCTTTTTCACTGATACGCATGGCCACCTGGGCTTCTGCGGTCGCAATGCCATCCTGTGCCTGACGCTGCTGGGCCTGAACTTCACGCAGCTGTGCTTCTAGTGCAGAGACTTTAATACGTGCCAAAACCTGGCCTGGTTCGACAAAATCTCCTTCCTGCACCAAAATTTCTTCCAGCTGACCAGACAATTTACTGGAGATATTGATTTCAGTCGCTTCAATCCGCCCATTGCCACTGACTAAAGCCTGTGTATCCGGCTGGTTCATGTTTTTCCAAACCAGATAGGCCACCAGCCCCAGAACCACAATTGCACCGACAACAGCGATTTTCTTTATATTCATGTGCCTGCTTACCCAAATTTTATTCTAAAGACATCTTTCAAAATTATTTTATAGGAGTCATGTCACCCTCAATATGCAGCACAAGGTGACAGTTGAGCTGATAAAACGACTTTTCGCTGTCAATCCACTGTGGTTTAATGCTCAGTCGCTTAAGTTGTGTACCCAATTAAATTAAACAGGATCCATATGGGTGATGACATCAATCACCTGATGCTTCTTCATCACCAGATTTCTCGCATTCACTGAAATATCGTGTCCTTGACGCACACTTAGATTGCCATCGACCTCAATATGTGCATCCACGATAATCATATCTCCCATTTTACGAGTCCGAATATTATGCACGCCTTGAATACCTTCAGTGGAAAGGAAGGTCTGTTCTATGGCCTGAATTTCATGTTCATCTGCCGCCCGGTCCATCAAATCACTTAATGCTTGCCAGCCAAATTCCCACCCCATTTTAATAATCATCAAACCGACCACAAGGGCAGCAATCGGGTCAAGAATAGGATAACCGAACAAGTTTCCTGCAATCCCGACCAGCACCACCAAAGATGAAGCGGCATCAGAACGGGCATGCCATGCATTCGCTACCAACATACTTGATTTGACTTTTTTGGCAACTTTCAGCATGTAACGAAACAATAATTCTTTGCCCACCAGGGCCAGCATGGCGATATACAAGGCCACTGACTGTACTTTCGGAATCTGTTCCGGATTGAGAATTTTATTGGTTGCCATGACCAGCATTCCAATGCCGACTCCCAACAAAAGCAAGCCTAGAATAAAAGAGGCTGCATTTTCAAAGCGGTAATGACCAAAAGGATGATCGTCATCTGCCTCTTTTTTACTGTGATGGTTGGCAAACAGTACAATAAAATCAGCCACCAAATCACTGAGGGTATGAATACCGTCTGCAATCAGGCCTTGGGACTTGGCAAAAATCCCGACCACAATCTGAAAGATCGATAAAACCAGGTTAACCCCTACACTCACCCAAGTGGTTTTACTCGCTGCCTGAGCACGCTGTTCTGGACTAATTAAATCATCTTCATGGGTGTCATCGTCAAAATGCTGTACAGACATCGCTGCTCCAGTCGCTCAGTTCACTTGATTATTATCGATTATATATCAGTATGATGGGGTATGAGCTTTATCAAGCACGCATTTTTCTTCAACAAGGCATCCCAAGGTATTTGCAAGTAGAAAAGAGAGAAATAACCCCATTGTCCCAAACTACCTGAGTTCAACTTAATTTGAATGATGATTGAGTATGTTTTAAATGTCGATATTTTCAATATTCAAATAAAAAGAAATGTAATACGCTGAAAAAGACCGAGGTGATGGGTGCTATTGTTGTAGTAATCTCTCCATTACAGGTTCTATTCTGCCGGATACAATTTGCAGCGTATCTTTGCTTTTCAGGACCATATACTGTTGCAATGCAAACGCATGAATAAGCTGTTGATACGTTAACAAACCATTGTTTCTGTCCCGATGATTGTAACCGGGAATATTCTTGAGGCTACTTGTTTAAATTAAAACCTGATATTGATAAGACTTTTAGATAATAATATGTGAAGGTTATCGCATTTTTGTTATAGTATTTAAATAAAGGTAATCATTCACATTTAGATCCAGTTTTACAAAATTTCGTTGAGAATCTATCCAAAATGCGCAATACAACTCTAGGGTGGCAAACTATATGAGTCAAACAGCGAGTTATTTAGATACTCAATCTATTTTTAATTTAATTGGGCAGCATGCTGAGTTAAGCCTCATATTTCAGATGGTCAGTGAATGGCTAGAAGCCCGGATACCAGATTCAATGGTCTCCATTATGTTGTACTCTGAAACAGAACAAACTTTAAATTTAATTAGTGGTAGCCAGCATTTTTCCAACCGATATATAGAAACGGTCTCTAATCTAAAAATAGGTCCACATGTGGGAGCATGTGGTGCGGCCGCTTTTCACCGCAAACTGGTGATTTGTGAAAATTTAGCGATTGACCCCAACTGGGAAGCTTTCCATAGCCTGATTCAAGAAGAAAATCTCAATGCGTGTTGGTCAATGCCGATTATTAATGCGCAGGGAACCCTCTATGGAACCTTTGCAACCTATTACCGTTCTCCCAAGTGTCCAAGCTCTACTCATATTAAATTGATTACTCATGCCGCATCTTTAGTTGCCTTGAGTATGGACCTGCATGCAGAACGGCAACAGAGACTGGCGCTAAATGACAAATATCGGTCTTTCTTCACTTACCATCCCGATGCCATTTTTGAACATAATCCTGCAGGCATTATTCTGGATGTTAATCTTGCCTCTAAAGACCTCACCAGATTAAATCCGGAACAGACCAGGGGCTTACATTTCTCAAAATTTATCTGCCCTAACTTTCAAGCTATAGTTCAAACTGCATTTGAACAGGCCTTGCAAGGCAACAGCCAACACCTGGAAATTCAGGCAAAGAATGCCTTGGGGGAATGTTACTGGCTAGACCTCACTTATTTACCTCTTCAACAAGCTCAGCAGGTGGTCGGTGTATTTGGGATCGCCCGTAATATTACCGAGCGGCATGAAACCGAAGAAATGTTACGTTTACTGAAACGTAGTGTCGATGCGAATCCTCATGGCATCGTGCTGACCAATGCTTCTGCACAGCATGCTATTGAATATGTTAATCCTGCTTTTGAAAGCCTGACCGGTTATAAAAAAGAAGAGGTGCTAGGTCAGAACTGTCGTTTTCTGCAAGGTCCTGATACCGACCCGAAGACAATTGATAAAATACGCAACGCACTTCAAGAACAGCAAGAAATCCAGATCACCCTAAAAAACTATCGTAAAGATGGCAGCTGGTTCTGGAATCAGCTGGTATTGGGGCCGGTTTTTGATGACAAAAATTTTTGCACCCATTTTATTGGAATTCAGCAAGATATTACCCAACAGCGGGCAAATAGCGAATATATCGCCCGTCAGCAGACCCACGATAGTCTAACCGGATTAATTAATCATCATACCTTTGAAGAAATACTGGATACGACCTTCCATTTACACCATGACAATCACCGATCACTCATTGTCATGTACGTGGATCTAGATGGCTTCCAGCCTTTAAATCAAGGTTTGGGCCACTTCATTGGTGATCAACTTTTGATAGCTGTAGCCAATCGTCTGCGTCAGGTTATCCCAGAAGAGCATATCATTTCGCATTTTTCAGCAGATGAATTTGGCATACTGCTAAATAAATGTGATGATTTAAAACAGGTCGCTGTGCTTGCAGAGCAAGTCTTAAAAAGTCTGTCAGCTCCATTTAATATTCATGGTCATAAAATCCATATTAGTGCCAGTATTGGCATTGCAGATGATGATCCTCAAATAGAAAAATCTAACGAATTGCTGCATCATGCCATACATGCGATGAGTGAAGCGAAAAAAGAAGGGGGCAATACCTGGCATTGGTATGCTTTTAACTCTACGCGCACTCCGAAAATCGACTATGTGCTGATGCGCCATGAGTTAATGGTTGCCGTAGAAGAAAAACAGTTCAGGTTAGTCTATCAACCGGTTATTGATGCTGACTCAGGACAATTAAAAAGTGTAGAAGCCTTGATTCGTTGGCAGCATCCGCAAAGAGGTTCCATCTCTCCAGCAGAGTTTATTCCCTTTGCTGAAACAACCGGTCAAATTGTAGTGATTGGCCAATGGGTATTACAGCAAGCCTGCCAGGATATCGTCGATTGGAACAAGAAAAATGGCACTAATCTGAGTGTAGCTGTCAATCTTTCCCCGCTACAGTTTAAGCGCACCGGCTTTTTACATGACTTACAAGAAACCCTGGCAGATACCCAGTTGCAGCCCGAGTTGTTAAAAATTGAAGTTACCGAAACCATGTTAATCGCAGGTGCTGACCGTTCATTAGAAATTTTAAAGGCTGTTCGTGACTTGGGCATTAAAGTCTCTGTCGATGACTTTGGCACAGGATACTCCAGCCTGAGTTATTTACGTACTTTACCTGTGGATGAGATAAAACTCGATCGCAGTTTTATTGAACATTTACCTCAAAATGAGAAAGATGGCGCAATTGTCGCTGCGATTATTGTCATGGCTCATCAACTCGGATTACAAGTGGTTGCTGAAGGCATAGAAACTCAAGCTCAGGCGCAGTTTTTAAAAAACTATGATTGTGACCATTTTCAAGGTTACCATTTTGCTCACCCCGCTTCGCTTAGCGAGCTCAAGCTTAATTATAAACGGGTCGAATTGGTATAAAACTCAATACGCTCTCTCCGCCTAATAACAGATACAGTTGCGTCCGTTATTTTTAGCCTGATAAAGTTTATTATCAGCCATTTTAAAAACCTCAGTCACATCATCTGAGCTTTTAGGCCAAAAGGCAATTCCAACAGATATGGTAATCGGTTCGATAAAATTGAAGTTACTAGATTCGATTGTTTTTCTTAAACGTTCCGCAGCATTATAAGCAACCTTCGCATCTGAAGTCGTCATTAATACAATAAACTCCTCTCCTCCTATCCGACAACAGATGTCTTCATCCCTGAAATTATTTTTCATCAAGCTGGCCAGGGTTTTTAAAACGGCATCTCCTTGACCATGACCATAGCGATCATTCACCTGCTTAAAATAATCGATATCAATCGCTAGCACAGCAAAATCTCGTCCTAAGTTCATCACTTCTTTTAAGAAGATTTGCATCCCCCGCCGGTTATATAAACCGGTCAGTGGATCGGTATTCACATGTTGACGCAATTCAGCAATCTTCTCACTGAAGGTTTGTGAACTGAGTAACAATGAGGTTCTAAACTTTGAAACCTCAAAATACCAAGGATCAACTTGTTTAATGTTCTCCTGAATGTCGGGCTGATTGAGCATGCTAGCCATTTTTGCCAAGCTATTTAACGGTGAAGAAATAAAGCGCGACATTCTCCAGACAATAATAAAAATAAAAATATAAAAAATTAAAATGCCGACTGAGACTTTTAAAAGAATAACGTTAGCCTGCCTAAACAACTCTTCCGTCGGTTGCTGGGAGACGACAATCCAGTTCACACTGGGAATGTAGGCAAAACCTGCCAAATTTTCGATTCCTCGACTATTGATTAACCGGACACTCCCCATCCGGGTACGGATCATATAATCCAGTCCGGTATTATTGATAATTTTCTCTCCGATTCTGCTCGGATCGGGATGAAAAATAATTCGATTATCCTGATCAATGACATACATATAACTTTTCTTAAAGTCATATTCGGTAGAAAGCATTTTCTGTATCAGATTATTTTTTTGTAAATAAATCGTGCCCCCCACCATGCCCTGATATTTTTTATTGCGGTCATAGATCGGTTGAGATAGCAGTACAATTAGATTATGTTTAACTGACCAATAAGGGGGAGAAATATAAGTACTTTTATGCTCTAAGGATTCAGTAATTCCCACTGTTTTATATAAAATATGGGGACTCAAGTTTAAACTTTGCGGTGCAAAAGAAATAACTCTGCTTTGCTTATCCACAACCAATAGACTGTTAAATTTGTTGGATTGATGTTTAAGACGCTTTGCTTCTTCTTGGATTAATTGGGGATTAGAAAAATCCTGCCCTAACAGCTCAGCACTATACTTTAATTCTTTGAGCATATCATCGAAATGCTGATCTGCGCTGTTGGCAACCTTTGAAGCATATTTGACATTCACTAAAAGTGAATTCTGAATTAATTGGTCTTTAATGACATAATTTAGAATAAATACAGAAACAATAAATAAACACGAAACACTGAGGATAGTCGAAATCAAAATCAGTTTGCGAAGATTTAATTTAAGTGCCAAGAGAATCTGTTTCAAAAACCTGATCCCAAACTATTGTGACTATATTTTATAATACATTTGATAAAGTAAGTTAATAAATTCATGTCCAATAAACTCACTGAATACTATTAACCTCGGGTTTGAGTGTACCGATGCATAAGCTACTCAGTAAAATCACGACAAGTTATTAAATAGAAATTAAAACTTAGCTAAACCTACAAAATAGACCAAAGATAGCCTACTATTTCAATAGGATGATTCAGTTGCTCTTAAAGACATGGATACCGTTCAGATGACTATTGCGGATTTATGAGCCGAATAGTTGGGTATCATGTTTAAGATATTTACCAAAGAAAAAGTTAGGATACATGATGGGTATATGATCCTGTTGCTTTGTTTTTGGGTATAAGTCCATCAGTTAAATAAGATCTCTGATCGGGCAAGATCTAGATTGGCTCAAATCTTATCTTGCCAGATCACATCGTTGTCTGCTTTTCAAACCCGACATAAAACTGCTCAATCTGCTACCGCGTTTCCACCAGCAGACAGCTAAACACGTTCTCCCGTGCAAACAGCTTAATCTTGTAGTTGACCATAAATCATCTCCTCATCTTTACATTCACGCTTCGCCCACAGCAGCAAGTAACCTGAACGCAGGTCGGGTCATACACAGGAAGCGAATGCTCTTTACCTTGGGTGACCATCTAGGCCAGTAAGGTTGATATCTTTTGCAGGGTAGAGAACTCGCCGGGGTTCTTTCAGACACCGAAAGTAGACTCGCCAATCCAGTATTCGTGGGCATACCCTACTACATCGGCTTCGGTATTGGAAATATCAAAATCAATATCATCTAAATGACTGAGAGCTTTTACCACCAGTTGATTACGGTTACTGGCATTATTGCCGATTTTAGTGAAGTTCAGATCTGGGTCTTCAAACAGGTTGGAAAGGCATAGGTAGAATCAGTGCCCAGATTACTTTGTTTAATTGACTTAAGGGTGCAGTAAATCATCCAGAATGATTTTTCCCTGACAAACATGCTGCACAAGGCTATAAAACAGTTGTTTTAGGGTTAAAGTATAGCCTGCTTCTTCAAATAGCGTTGTTTCTGATTTCTTTGATATATGACACATGCTCAAGATTGTTTTCATCCAGCTCAAGGTATAACATCTTCACCCTCTAACAGCTCATTGGCAAAGTTCACCGCTTTCTGACAGGTATTTAAAGAAAATAAAAACCAAGATGTAATCACGCAATTCATCTTCCCCTATGCTGCCACGCAACATATTGGCAATATTCCAAAGTTGTTTTTGTAGCTATTGCAGTTATACCAGGGTCATGCAGAATTCATCAGTTTAATTTTTTATAAGTATAGTTTAGCTTGATAATCAAAAGTTTCCAGCGCTATAGGACTTCATTTGTCGCTACGATTGGACTTTGTCTAATCTTGCATAGAAATGCGCGATACATGATAAAAATTGTAGCAAGTTGCTACACACTTTAAAGCCTCGCTGATCCCAACATCCAGTTTAAAGCATAGTCATAAAAGCTGTAGTAAGTTGCTACACTTTTTAAACAATTTCTTTACCAAAAATCTCATTCAAACGCGCGCGATTTTGCTGAACGAAATCGGGATCATTTTTCAGTTTATATTTCATCTCTTTCTTGAAGTCACTCATGGAAGCACCCGCCACAGCAAAATCCATTTGGAACATAATATCGTTCACAATCACGTTGGCCTGAGAGTCAGTTAGGCAGCCTTCGGTCTTAAACCATTTGCTGAACTGTTTATAATTCGGATCATTGGCATAGATATACCAGGAACGGACTGTCATATCGAATTTTGCCCCCAGCTCTTTCACAATGGCATTGTCATCAAAATCGACATCCAAGTAGATTTGGGTCTTTTCGTTGCTGTGTGGGATCACCGCCTCAGTATGTCCATTCACAATTTTAAAGCGCACACCCACCACAGGACGGCCTTTCTTGATGGTGTCATATTCGAGTTTAAGGCTGGTTCTTTGATTAATTTCTTCAACAATCTTATCCAGCACATAACGTCTGAAGTCGACCCAGCGATCATATTTTTTTTCGCCAATGTCGGTAAGTGCCTTGATATTTTCCAGTGACAGTTCAACCTCATAGCAGTCTTGATTGGCATATTTGAACTCGTTTTTAATAAAGTAGGAATACAGGCTCATACTAGTTACCGAGTCTAAAGCAAACAAATCCTTTAATTGGTAAGTGGTAAAATTTCCGCTTGCCAGACGGGTAAAATAAGGCAGTACTTCACTGGTAAAACGGATCTGCAAGGCATTTTTGGCATCATCTTCCCAACGCAGTTCTCGAATAATCGGAACTACTGAATGGACTTTTTTAACCTTGCGCTTGCTTTCATCTACGGGTTCTTCAATGACAAAATGGGCCACCCGGGAGGACAGCTCTTTATAGATCCGGTCAATCGCGACATTAATGGAATTCTTTTTATCCAGCCCCAGCAATTCGCCTAAATCATCTTTATGCAAATAAATGTAGGTTTGCTCGGTAATTTCACGATCTTGATTATTTTTTTCACCATAATTGGCCACTGCCATCGCATAAAGTAACGCTTTGTACTCATTGGATGACAGTTCGATCGGTCGGATCAGTCGATTGCTGGTACTGACCACGCCATTATGTCGAATATTGCCAATACAATACGGTAAGTATTCTATTTCTTCTTGTTCATTCAGCTTGTTCATAGGTGGAAAAAAAAAGTGATTTTCTACATGTTATACACAAAAGTGGAATCTCATGCAAATTATCCACCATTTTAACTCAGGCAAACCGACCCTTGGCCAAGAAACTCTTAAACCCCAAGCTAAGAGTGGAAAGCTTGTCACTCTGTTTTGCCATTTAAAACACTTTTTAAACATGAAGTGGAAAGCTATATTAAAAATTCACTTTTTAGTGACAAAGCTTCCACTTTTAATATTTTTCGGAGATTCTTAAGTCAGCTAAAAAGGGAAAAAAACCATTAAGCCCTGTAATAAAGTGGAAATAATAATAAAAAATACACCTTAATAGTGACAAAGCTTCCACTTTTAGCCAGTCCAGAAGTGAAAATGTACAGTCGACTTGATGAAATTAGCAACAAACAGTTTATCCACAGGATAAAAATATCAAAATGACAAGTTTTCCACCTTTAAGGTCAAATAATTCAACTTATCAACAGATTAAAATATTGAATTTAAATAATTTTGTAAGATAAATTTAAGTTTTTTTTTAAATCCGTGACAACCCTTCCACCATAGTGACAGACCTTCCACCTTTCAGTGACAAGCCTTCCACCTTTCAGTGACAAGTCTTCCACCTTTTAGTGACAAGTCTTCCACCTTTCAGTGACAAACCTTCCACTTTTCGGTGACAAACCTTCCACTTTAAAATCTATAAGATATTGATTTTAAAAAATAAAAAAGTACTCTAATTATAATTAACTAATTATATTAATTAATACTAATTATAATTAGCTAGCTATATTTTATAAAAAAATCAATTTGTTTGTTTTTTATCCAGATTCAGATTATAACTTCAAACTAAGCTCAACAAGGTGTAGCAACTTGCTACAAAGTTCTTTATATTACAATAACTCAAGTGAGGATAATTATGACAACTCGGTCAACTAAAATCATTGCAGTGGCAAATCATAAAGGTGGTTGTGGAAAAACAACCACAGTCGTTCATCTAGCATCTGAACTAGCCGACTTGGGTAATAAAGTATTGGTGATAGATTTAGATCCTCAAGCCAATGCAAGCTTACATATCGGATCAAGACATCCAAGTGAGGTAGAAACCACGTCGGCTGAATTACTGCTGGGTGATTTAAACCTATTATCAGATGCCCTGGAAGAAGAAACCAATTTCAAAAACGTTTCTTTAATTTATGGTTCACTCAATTTAGGTAAAGCTGAAGATCAACTCAAAGATGATGCCCCAAGACCATCCGAAGAACTCTCCAATAAGTTGGAATTATTAAAAGGATTGTATGACTTTATCCTGATTGACTGTCCTCCAAGCCTAAAACTGCTCACCAGTAATGCATTGGCAGCCTCTACCCATGTGATGGTACCAATTGAGTCAGGTTCACAATATGGCTTGTATGGAGTAACTGACTTGATTAACCATTTAAGTAAAATCAGACGGGTCAATCCTGAGTTAAAACTTTTAGGCGCGTTGTTGATTAAACATGATGAACGTCAAAACGTCTGTAAATTGATTAGAGATGAAGCTTTAAGCCAAGTCGGTGAACTGTTAAAAACCACCATCCCTATGAGTACTAAAGTGAATCAGGCCGCAATTTTGCAACAGCCTTTATTCAGTGTAGATAAAAACGCTAAAGTTCGTAAAGCTTTCCAAGATTTAGCTAAAGAAATCATCAATCGTGTTGAATAAAAGCCTGCTGAGAATATTATGGTAAGTACAAAAGAATTGCTGGCACAACGTTTACAGCAAAATACTCAAAAGCATCAACAAGCTCAGCAAGAGCATGTTAATGATGTGAAAGAATTGCGTCGTAATGTACAAATTACAGATATCCAGCCAAGTCCAAATCAGCCAAGAAAAATATTTAATCCACAAGATATAGAAGACTTGGCGGCATCGATTGAAGAAATTGGCTTGTTACAACCAATTGCAGTGCGGCGGATCCAGGACAAATATGAATTAATCGCTGGTGAAAGACGCTTGAAAGCGCATCAAATTCTCAATAAAAACACCATTGAAGTGATTGTCATTGATGCATCTGATGAAGAAGTAGCACTGTTAACGCTAGCGGAAAACCTAAAACGGGAAGACTTAACCGATTATGAAATTTATGTGGGCTTAAGTTCACTGGATGAGAAATTAAAAAAGAACAAGCAAAAACTAGCAAAGTCCTTAGGCATGAACCGGGAAGATATGTATAAATATTTATCTTTCGAAAAATTACCTCAAGAGCTGATTGAAGATTTAGAGCAACAACCCGCCTTGTTGGCACGGACTGCCGCAACAGCAGTCAAAAAGTTTCTCTCCGATTATGAAGAAAATTACAGCAATGCTAAAAAAGCACTGCTAGAAGCTTGGGCGAAATTACTGAAAAAAGAAGTAGAGCAAACAAAACTGGCAGTATTGGCAGAAAAAATTCTCAAATCGAAAGAAACCAAACAACCCATTAAAACATCAATCGTGCATAAAATTGAATATGATGGGAAAGTCGCCGGCAATATCAAGTTTGATCACAATACCTTAAAAGTGTCATTAAAGATAAGTGAATTTGATGATCAAGACTTACAGGAGCTGGAAAACCTGTTGAAAAAAATGCTAAATCAGTAATAGATAAAAGGTGTAGCAAATTGCTACACTTTTTATCATTAAGTCGTGAACAATTTCCGCCTAAACTAGGACAAGCAGTACTCAAACTAAACCATTATTGACTCAATCAGAATTTAAATAGCTTAAGAAAAATGGGTAATTGAAAAAATCATGCTTAGTATTTAAATTTGGAATATTTATATATTTTTTGAATTCAGATGCTATAAATTTTCTGGTTTTTTATTCGAAAATAAAAATGTTAATTCAATTAAAAAAGATTTTTTCTTAATGCTGCTCATATTGTTTCAGCAGAAATTATGCCACTTGAATCGAATACTTTTTCAGTGCTGATTAAAACCTTGTCAATGAATCAGGGAAGTGCTTTTCTGGGGAGAAAAGGTATCTGATAATTATTTGATTACATATTAAGGGAAAAATTTTACTAAACAGCAACAAGAATTATGGGGGCTGTCATTTTAAAGCACACTGTATTTTTTCCATATTTTACCTTGATTTTCATTCATCAGAAATATTGTTACCTTGTTTGAAGTCTAGAATGATTTAAGCTCCGATTTTTGTTTTCCAGATGCATACTCTTATATTTAATAAAGCAGAAACAACAAAACGTTAAGTGATAAAAATAACATGATTGATATTTAAACTACCCGTTTAAAAATCAAAGATAAGTGCTGATATTGCGATGCATAATTCGCTTTAATTTGACCCTGATTCATTCTATAGCTCAACTTTTCAAGCCTAAAATTGCTTAAAAATACGCCTTCGATAGTGTTAAGTATTTTTTAAGTTTACAGACCTAAGGTGATCACCAAGCTGTTTATGTGTGGTGAAAAGAGAATGATGAAATTCAATTTGGATGATCGTTCATTTAGTAAAACCTACTATCTGGATCGCAATATCCATCCATTAAAGTTTAAAAAAAACATCAATAATCAGAAACTTTTAGAACAAAAAAATTATTCTATTTCTCCTGTTGTGGTCTTAAAAAATTCACCACTTCGCCTCATGGTGAAAACCGTGCAACGAAGCGAGATCGCTGAACGGAATATCTTGGAAAACTTTATCCGTGAGAAATATCGCCAAGTCCATCAGGCCTCGATCTGTGAATTTTCTTCTACCCTGTTTGCCGGTTATGTTGGGGCAGATATGCAGGTCGTGATTGGAATGGAGCATTTAAGCGCGGCAGATGCTTTTCTTGAACGGTATCTAGATGTGCCGATTGAACAGATACTCACTCAATTAAGTAATGTACCAGTGCAAAGACCGCAGATTGTTGAGATTGGCAATTTGGCAGCTTTGGATATGGAAAAAGCCAAATGGATGGTGGCTTTTCTGGTGTTTCATTTATCGCAAAAAAATATTGATTGGGCCGTGTGTACCGGTACTGCAGCGGTTCGTTATGTATTGCAAAAAATGGGGTTGCAGTTTCATGTCATTGAAAAAGCCGACCCTGACGTGTTGGGGGAAGCAAAACTTCAATGGGGCAATTACTACCAGCAGAAACCTTATGTATTGGCGATTGATGTGGCACCAGCATTGCAGGTTACTCAGCAGTCTTACAGTTTCTCTGAATCAATTGACCAGTAGTTCGTCCTGGTAGATATACGGAATTTTAAAATGATGAATCATTTGTTTAAGGCCATTTCAGCCTATGCCCAGCAGGATCCGACACGTGAAGCCATTGTTACTGACGTGGATACAATTAACTATGCCGAGCTGAAAAGTCTGGTTGAACAGCTTCGTGCCGAGTTAATCAAGCTAAATATTCAACGTCTGGCACTCTGGGGCGTGAATAGTGTGTATTGGATTATCATTGACCTCGCGGCCCAGTTAGCCGGTGTGACCGTAATTCCTATTCCCTTGTTTTTTACCAAAGAACAGGTTCGTCATTTGTTACAAGACAGTCAGGCAGACCTGCTTTGCATGGCAAGTGAAAAAATAAATGATGCACCACAGTGGCTAATGGAATTAGTCGATGAAATAGGCAAGCATGAGGTCTCTGTATCTGTCGATATGCATGCTCGGTTTTTTCGTTTAGCACAGTATCAAACACGGCACCAGGGCTTGCTTCCCTATCAATCCCGGCAGCTGGCAAAAATTACCTATACCTCGGGCAGCACTGGAACGCCGAAAGGGGTATGTTTGGCAGAAGACACTATTGAGTCAATTACCCATTCTCTGAGTCAGGCACTGACCAGCAGCCAGCTTGGACGGCATTTATGCCTGATTCCATTTGCCACTTTACTGGAAAATATTGCCGGGATTTATGTCGCACTCAATATGGGACGTTCAGTGGTCATAGGTGATGTGAGTCAGTTTGGGTTGATCTCTAACCATAGCTTTGATGCACAACGTTTCGTTGAGGCTGTCCGAAAGTATCAGATTGAAAGTGTGATTTTACTGCCGCAAATGTTGAAAGCTATTGTGGAATATAGCACTGAATACGGCAGTACAGGTCTCAGTACGCTGAAATTTATTGCCGTCGGTGGCGGGAAAGTATCTGCCGATTTGCTTCAACAGTGCCAGCAGCTAAAACTTCCGGTCTATGAGGGGTATGGCCTGTCCGAGTGTGCCTCGGTAGTCAGTCTGAATCTGCCGGGTGCACGCCGGGTTGGCAGTGTAGGTCGGGTTCTGCCACATGTCGAGGTTGAGATTGCGGCTAACAGCGAAGTAGTGGTCAAAGGCAATGCCATGCTGGGTTATGTCAACGACTTGGTAGCCACTCCCTATATTCATACTGGCGATGCTGGCTATTTTGATGAAGACAGCTATTTATACATTACCGGGCGCATCAAGCAGATCATTGTCAGCAGTTTTGGACGCAATATTTCCCCAGAATGGGTGGAGTCCAACAGTCTGACCGAACCTGAAATTCAGCAGATTGCCATTTTCGGGGAGGCACAGCCGTATCTGTCTGCTGTGATTTATGCCGATGATTCCACTTCCGAGCAACGGCTTGCAGTGGCAATCGAGAGAGCCAATGCTCGAATGCCTGATTATGCCCAGATTAAACGCTGGTGTCGTGCTCCCGAGCCATTTTCCCTGAGTAACCAGATGCTGACCGATAATGGAAAGTTGCGCAGGCATCAGATCCAGCAGCATTTTCAGGCTGAATTGACAGCAAATTAACCCATATTTTCTGTGCATGCTCACGTGAACCACAGACCCATGTACAGCAGCAGAGAGTAAACTTATGAATATTGCATCACAGATTTTAAGCACGACTCATGCACAGATCAAACAGCGTCTGATAGAACAGGGTTGGGTCTTGTTGAGACATGAACACTATGACGTGACATCTTTTAGTGAGCTCATGAATAGTCTATGCCAGCGGCTGACCTATGACCCCGCCCGGGAAAACATTACCCGTCAGTCGCAGAAAGTCGATGCTGGTACGCATGCCATGGGGCTACATATTGAAAATGGCAGTACCCCGCTACCACCCGATATCATCGCCTTTTTTAGTGAAAAAAGTGCTTCGCGTGGCTCGCAGACCACCTTATGTGATGGGCATGAGGTCTGGAAAAATCTACCAGATGCTCTCAAGCAGAAATTTGCCGAGCCGATGACCATCAGCCGTTATTTACCCAAGCCGATCTGGCAAAAGTATGTGGCAACTGCACTGAATATTGAAGATGCTGAACAGGTCGGGCAGCAGGAGCTAGAGCGTTTTATCCAGATGGTGCCCAGACAACGCATCAGCCCCGCAGATGCTGAAGGCGTGCAGTACCATTTAAGCATGAATATGGTCCGTCATGACAATCTCAAGGGGGTTCCGGCCTTTGCCAACACCTTGCTGGGGCCTTCTTATAATTATGAAAAACCCCGTTTTCATTTTTCGGATGGTTCAGAAATCAGCCCCGATTTACTGGCTGAACTGGCAGAGCGCTGTGAAAATGAGACCTCGGAAATTGACTGGCAGGATAGTGATCTAGTGATTATCGACAACAAACGTTTTATGCATGGTCGACGTGAAATACTGGTGCCACTCGAACAGCGTAAACTGTATATTTGTATGGGGCTGGGCTTAGATCCTGTCTTTTAAGCAGGATACTACATTACATTAAAAACTTAACAGAAAGAGAAATGATCTATGTCTAATTTAACTGCAGTCCTTCTTGGTGCAACTGGTGGCATCGGTCAGGCCATTGCAAATATTCTGGGGAAAAATGGCCTGAATCTGGTCTTAGTCGGACGCAATCAGCAGGCTTTGCAGCAGTTGCGTGAAAAATTGCTACAGCATTATCCGCAGTTGCAACTGCAGTTGATCCACTGTGACCTGGCTGAGCAGCACACCCGCGATGAGCTGATTCATGCGCTGGCCGCGCTGAATACCCCGATTCACTATTATATTAACAATGCTGGCATTAACGATTTCAGCCTGTTCTCTCAGCAGTCGCCTGATACGATGGAACAGATGATGCTGATTAATGTCGTGTATCCGTTGCAGCTGCTGCAAGGCATTATTCCTCTGATGTCCCAAAGTCAGCCGAGCCAGATGATTCATATCGGCTCGACTTTAGGCAGTATCGGCTATCCGGGTTATGTGAGCTATTGTGCCAGCAAATTCGCCCTGCGCGGCGCGACTGAAGCTCTGGCACGAGAATATAGCAAGACCCCGATTAAATTCCGCTATTTCTCACCGCGGGCCACCAATACCGAAATGAATAACCCTGATGTGGTTGAAATGAATATCCGACTAGGTACGAATATTGACACGCCAGAATTTGTGGCTCAGGAGTTTTATCAATTCTTGCAGAAAGACTGTCAGTCCTATCAAGTCGGCTATCCCGAGAAAATCTTCGTCAAGGTCAATCAAGTCCTGCCAAATATCGTGGCCAATTCTCTTCAGAAAGATCTGGATACTATTTACCAATATGCAGACAAACAAAAAGGGGGATGAGGTTTTAATGCCGTTGGATATGAAGTCTTTATTTGGGCTCTCTTGGTGTACGGTCACAGGCTTGATTTAAAGCCTGCTTAAATTTTGGTTTGGGATTAGACGACTTAATATTCAACTTTGACAAGCTGTGCTGACTGAGTGAGGTTAAAGCAGGGACCAAAAGTATGATGCAGTAGGTGTTGGAATATATCAGCTAGACTGATTGCAAAACGCTCCGGACAAAAGTGGACAGGTTATGCTCATTGACAGCAGATACGCTGACAGGGGGCAAGCATTCAATCCGTGGTTTTTGTGTGCTGGTCTAGAGCGGTTTAAAAATGTGAACAAGATGTTTTTGGGTTTCACATAAAATTCACTTTAAAATCACTATGATCAAATCCGAAATATAATATTTCGAAGATACGAAAATACTGAATCAATCTTAATTTAGATATGACAAATCTTTTATTTTTGATAAACAGTGTTTTTACTGACTCTTAAAATTTAATTGGATGAATCAGTGGTGATACAATTTGTTTCTAAATCTAAATTACCGACTGCTTTCGGTAATTTTGAGATTATAGCATTTCAAGATCAAACGACGGGTGAAGAACATATTGCTCTTGCTCAAGGATTAGAAACGGTTCCTGTAAAACCAGTATTAGTCAGAATGCATTCTGAGTGTCTCACAGGGGACGCTTTTGGTTCATTAAAATGTGATTGTGGCCCACAATTACATGCAACCATGAAAATGATTAATGATGCAGGGCAAGGGGTAATCTTGTATCTACGTCAGGAAGGTCGGGGCATAGGATTGACCAATAAAATTCGTGCATATGCACTGCAAGATCAAGGTCATGATACGCTTGATGCCAATCTGTTGTTAAATTTACCTGCAGATGCCCGGCAGTATGATATGTGTAGCATTATGCTGGATTACCTAAAAATTAAAGATGTCCAGTTGATTACAAATAATCCACTTAAAATCAAGGCACTGACTGATTTAGGAATTAATGTGGTTAGCCGCGTTCCCTTGACGGTAGGCTTAAATCATTTTAATAAAGCTTATTTAGAAACAAAGCAGAAGCGTATGTCACATCTGTATGAAAACAGTGATTTTTAGCCTAGCTTAAGCCTAAACATTTCAACTCTTCTTATCGTTTCTGTTGAAAATAGATGAGAATGACAGAAATTCTGATTTTTACTTTAATCGAGAAAGCTTTGCCTAGACAAAGCTTTCAGTACCACAGCTTAGTACTTAAGTAGATGATTGGACTGCTCCCATTATCCTAGATAAAGCAGAATCTGATCCTCCAGGTGTAATTTGGGTAGTCTGTCTTTAGCTAGAACATGCTTATGCAATTGCTCAACCATTAAATAAAACGTTGACCATGAGATGCTCATAATCGCTTAAGCTGTGTTTCAGAAAGCTGTTTTGAGTCGATGTATTTCATCTAAAAATTATGCATGAATGTTAAAAATTCTACGGTACAAATAATTAACAACAAATAGCTTAATTTTTGATTTATGAAAGAGATCTTTTATATATCACATATTCTAAAGCTTATTTTATGGAAATAAGGCGGTTAAAAAACCTTGCTGATTGGTTTAACTTCTGAAATCTATATTCATATTGCATTTTTTATTCCAAAATAACCCTTACCTGATTGAGAGACAACCGCCTATAACACTCTTAAAGGTATTATCTTTAGTTTAAAAGTTAAAAACTATAAAGTTAAAAAGATACCCTCTTCATCTGAACGCTAGCTTTAAATCTCATACATTGACAAGACAATGGATAATATAAAAATAATGGATCATGGATTTTTAATTTAGTAAATAAAATTAATGTATAAGATGTGAAAGGCTAAAAGCTTGCTATAGTGTGCTGAATTTAGCTTTTTATATAGACTAATGTTAAATAATACTTATATTTTGTTTGGGGCAGTTTTAGGTTTAACGATTGCAAATGCGGCAGGAGCTGCAACTATAAGCATGAAGAATGATCGGTTGGGCTATTTAATACAACAGGTAGATTATCAGCATATAAATGACTCTCTTGAAAAATCTGAAAATCGGTTATTGGGACGTGCAAGCTGGGATATTCAATGCTGGGTAAAGAGTAGTGAAAATACTAAAATTTGCACAATGCGTAAAAACCATATTACGGTAATGCGTATGAACGATTCTTACAGCTTAAGTGTTGGCATAAACCATGCAAAAAATTCTATTACACTACTTAAAGTAGATAATAATAGTGTTTTGCAGGCGCGTGAGGGTTTATACCGTGACGCTCAAGCCATTATAGATCAGTTCAAGCGTGGCTTTGAGGTAAAAACCGAGTTTAATGTATCTCATAATGCTAAACCGATTGTGAATGAAGTTTCATTAATTGGTTTTTCTGACGCATTTAATGATATGCAGCAGCAGTATAGTAAGCTGAATCATTTAGATTTACAGCGCAGGCTTTAATAAAACTAATAGCCTGTTGTCTTTGAATAAAAGGCACAGGCTAAGCAATACCGTTCTTGTGATTTAATGCTAAATCCAATCAAAAGACAAACAAGGCCAAAATCAAACTTGGTCCGAGGCGATTCAGTGTTCTCAAATCAGGTCTCAGATATATGCAGGTATGGCGGTATTCAATAGGCTGAATGAATGATGCAGACCTTTCACCCAAGTTGCGGCTTAAATTTGGATAATCGAGGGATCAACCTAACCCAGAAATCCTAGTTTAAAAAGCCGTATCGGAAGCATGATAAAAAAATCTCGGATATGGTGTAGAAATACTTGTTCAATTTGAGAAAATTGTGAATACTCATGCCCGCAAATTCATGCTGCAAGATTATCTTTTGGGGTTGGACAACTACTGTGAAAACGTATTCATTTTCTCATTTACAAAAAGCATTGCTGGCTGCGGGTTCATTTTCATGTCTAGGGCTGAGCCCAGTTTGGGTACATGCTGCAAATGAGAATGAGATCCCGCAACTGGAAAAGCTCACAGTAACTGCACAAACGGCCTATGACCAACCCGAGGTGAATTTATACGGTTTTAGCCAGCAAAATCTGGCTGAAATTCCGGCATCGCTCAGCACAATCATAGCCGAGCAGATCGCTGATCAGCACGCCAAAACCCTGACGGATGTAGTTAAAAATGACGCTGCAGTAGGGGATGGCTATGCACCGATTGGCTATTATCCGAACTTTGTTATGCGTGGTTTTGCCTTAAATTTGGGATCAAGCTATTTACTCAATGGTCACTTGCTGCGCGGTGAGCAAAATGTGGCGCTTGAAAACAAAGAACAGGTCGAAATTTTAAAAGGCATCAGTGCACTTCAAAGTGGCATGGCAACCCCGGGTGGTGTAGTGAACTATGTGACCAAACGCCCCCAAGACATCCACTCACTTACTGTTGAAGCCGACAGTCATGGTGGCAACCGCGTGGCAACGGACTTCGGCGGTTTCCTTGGAGCAGATCAACAGTTTGGTTATCGAGTCAATTTGGCGCATGAAGAGATTCATCCTTATGTTGAACATGCCGATGGCAAGCGTGTGTTTGGTGCTTTGGCTTTAGACTGGAAAATCTCTGATCGTTCAAAACTGGAATTTGATATCGAATCACAGCGCCAACGTCAACGCTCCGTACCTGGCTATCAGTTGCTGGATGGTAAAACAGTACCCACTGGCGTTGAATGGGATCGTTTGCTGGGCTATCAAAGCTGGAGCCAACCTGTCACCAATGAAAGTTTAAATACCAGTTTAAAATATATTCACCAGATCAATGACAACTGGACAGCTAATCTGGCTGCTTCGCAAAGCCGTGTGGTGGTGGATGATTATTCAGCATTCCCGTGGGGTTGCTATAGCAGTATTTGCCAATATTCAGGTGCAGGCAATACTTTTGATCAAAATGGCAACTATGATATTTATGATTTCCGTAGTCCGAATGACAGCTATCTGACCAATCAGTTTAAAACTGGACTCAATGGTCAATTCAACACTGGAGCATGGCAACATACGCTTAGCCTGGAACTGTCACAGACCTATAAACGGCATGCACAATATGATGCCATCAACCTGCCTGTAACAGCTGGTGTTGAATCTACAGGAAATATTTATACTGACCCGATTACTTACACACCAAGTGATAAGACTTTAGGCAATCATTACAAATCATTAGATAGCCAGCACACGGCCTTGAACTTACTCGACCAGATTGATTTCAATCAGGCATGGTCCGTTTTGCTGGGTGGCAAACTCTTGCATGTCAATGAAAGTGCTTATAATGCGAATGGCAACAATATCCGCGATACTGATTTGACCCGCTTCCTGCCGCAGCTGGCCTTAATGTATCAGCCCGGGGAAAACACCCATCTGTATGCATCGTATGCCAAAGGTTTGAGTGACGGTGGACAGGCACCTTGGTATGCCAACAATGCTTTTGCAACTTTAGCCCCTGTACATTCCACCCAGTATGAATTGGGGATTAAGCAGCAGTGGCAGGGGATACTTTTTACCGCTGCAGTGTTTGATTTAACCCAAGACAATCAATATACCAATACTGCGAGTGACTATGTCACAGATGGTGAACAGCATAATCTGGGGCTGGAACTTGGTCTACAAGGGCGCGTAGGTCAGAATCTAGATCTGAATTCGACTTTCGCACTTACCCGTTCACGTCTCACAGAAATACAAACAGCTGAGTATCAGGGGCATCAAACTCAAAATGTACCCACTGTCCGCTTCGCCAGCCATCTATCTTATCAAGTGCCGCAAGTAGATGGATGGCGTTTATTGGCCGGTATGCAGTACAGCAGCAGTAAATATGCCAACAAAACAGGCACCGTAAAAGTACCCGCTTATACAGTGTTTGATGCAGGTACAAGCTATAACTTCCGGGCTTATGGCTATGACAATATGCTGCGCTTAAACATTGATAACCTGTTCAATAAGAAATACTGGCGAGATGCGGGTAGTTTCTTCGGCGATGACTATTTGTTTCTTGGGGCACCACGTACAGCACAATTGTCATGGACTGTAAATTTCTAATTTAACCTTAGATTTTGCTATAGAACACTGTCTGAGTGTTTAGCTCAGGCAGTTTTTTATTTGAATATCTTCTACTACTATCAACAGCTTATTAATTGTAAGTAGGTGTAGCAGTTAAGTGTATTGATACTAGATTAGCCTTATCTACCAATCTAAATAAAGCGATTGATACAACTCAAATCCGCGCTGAATTAGATTATACAAAAGCAAAGTTACTAGAACTTGGAAAATAAGAACCTATTACTGGTCAGCAAGTTGCAATAGGTCTAGGGCTTATCAAGAAAAAATTTCATCAATTACCAGAAGCATTAAACCCTGTTATTGTAGTATTTATGTACTTGGTCTCAGAATCAAAGATCAACTGAATGAAGCGGAGGACAGCGCAAAAAGAAACTTTGACGTAGTGAGTAAGAGTGGGCAGGTCACTGCTGACGGTATTAAGCAGGCTTATGGTAAAGGTGGTGTTGATGGATTAGATACGATAATTCGCCAAAAATTTGATAGAGCTGCAGCAAGAGAATTAACCACTCAAAACGGTATTAATAAGCTCAATGAGCTGCTTATCAATATTAATGCGGCTTCAAGGAGTTTTTCTGCACAGTCGATTCCTCCGGTGTCATCAAGTGATGCTACCCAAGGCATAAAAGACAGCGTGAATTACAATATTCAATTTGGAAATCAAACTTTAACCCTTACAGGTGATGCAAGCCAAAAGGATATTATGATCGAATTGGTAAATCAATTAAAAGGTGTGGCGAAATCAACATGAAACTTATTCGCTTAGCAACATCAGAAACCGTCCCACTAGAGGACGGTTTTTTATGGCCTGATGAATTCTCATAGAAGGTTATTGAGCAGACTAAAAGATATGCAATCGATGGCTTTCTAGGGCATGTCCTCATTTGAAGAATTGGTTTTAAATACTTAAAATCCTCCTTTAAGCTCTTTTCATTTCTATATTTTTTCAATGGCACGTACTCTTCTCACCGATGATATTTGGCAGAAAATTCAAGATACTATGCGATTACACGGTTGTTACTGTTCAAAAAACAGTAGAAATATCATGGAAGCCATCTTATGGAAACTACGTACGGGTGCGACATGGCGTGATATTCCTCAAGAACTTTGCTCTTGGCAAACTGCTTACAATCGCTTTAATCGCTGGGCAAGTAAGGGATTATGGGATAAATTTTTTTTAGATTACGAGGCATTCTGGATCAG